>CALJLD010000249.1 GCA_937982665.1 uncultured Planctomycetales bacterium | reverse complement strand
ACCAACAAGGCCAGAACCAACAAGGCCAGAACCAACAAGGCCAGAACCAACAAGGCCAGAACCAACAAGGTCAGAACCAACAAGGTCAGAACCAACAAGGTCAGAACCAACAGGGTCAGAACCAACAGGGTGGCGGTGACCAGCAGGGAGACAATCAGCAGCGGAACAACCGTCAACAAGGCGATGGACAACAAACGGATCAGCAGGGCGATCCACAACAGCGCGATTCCCAACAGGGTGACCCCCAGCAAGACCCGCAGCAGCGGGATGGTCAGCAGGGTCGTCCTTCGCTGGACGATATCCTTCGCGGCTTTGAGCAAGGCGGAGGCGGAAGGGGGGGCAATCCCAATGGTCCAATCACAGGCGAGAATTATCGGGAGTGGATTGAACGGATGCGGGGCGTGGAAGACTTGATCGATGATCCCGAGTTGCGTGGCGAAGCGGCCCGCATTCGTGATCGAGTTCGCGGAGCGCGTGACGAATACAAGAAGCACGCGGCCGAGCCGGATTGGGACAAACTTCAAGACTTGATCGCGGAACCGCTTGCGGAACTTCGTAAGAAGATCTCGGAGGAGATCCGCCGTCGCGAGAATCCTGACGCATTGGTCCCCATCGATCGCGATCCCGTCCCGGCCCAATACTCAGAAGCTGTCCGCCGCTACTATGAGAAACTCGGCAGCGGCCAGACCAACCAGCCGGAAAACTCAACAGGGGGTGGTCAATGACAACGTCAGGCCTCGCCTGGGGTTCGCCAGACTGGTGGATCGTCGCCGGCATCGCCGGAGGCGTCGCTACGTTGGTATTGCTGTGGAGCTATTTTCGCGCGCCGGCCTCTGGCGGCGTTCGCATGATCTGCGCCACGCTCAAAGCCATCGGGTTCGCCGCGCTCATTTTGTGCCTGGTTGAGCCATTGCTCGTGGGCACGCGCCCTCGGCCCGGGGCCAACTCCTTTGTTCTGCTGACCGATAACAGCCAAAGCTTGACCATTCGCGCCGGCGATGATGACCAAACCCGCGGCGAGTGGTATCAAGCCGCGCTGCAACCGGAATCCCCCTGGCAAACCCGCCTGGGGCAGGACTTTGATGTCCGCACTTACACGTTTGATTCGCACTTGCGTTCCGTGGATGGCTTCAACGTGCTGGCCTTTGACGGCAACAGTTCGTCTTTACACGGGGCGATGAATTCGCTGGGCCGCCGCTTTCGAGAGTTGCCGCTGGCTGGTGTGTTGCTGTTTTCTGACGGCAACGCCACGGACACCATCAATCTCGGCGCTGGGTCCGTCGATTGGACACAGCTGCCGCCCATCTATCCAGTCCTGCCGCCGCAGCAAACTTCGCTCAAAGACATTCACATCGAAAACGTCTCCGTAAGTCAAACCAATTTTGAGTCCGCGCCGGTTGTGATCCGCGCGGACGTATTTGCCGAAGGCTATTCCGGCGAACGCATCGTGGCGGTCGTCGAGGATGAGAGCGGCTTGGAAATGGAACGGCAAGTTGCCCGAGCCGGCGCCGCGGATGAGCCGCTGCATTTCCGTTTTCAAATTCGCCCCATCACGCAAGGCGTAGCCTTCTACACGGTCCGTGCATTCGCTGCGGATGAAGAAACTGTCAGCATCGCGCTGCAAGCCACGCCGGAGAATCAGCCACGTTCGCCGGAACCCACGCTCGTTAACAACAGTCGGTTGGTTTGTGTCGATCGTGGCGGCGGACCTTACCGAGTGCTATACGTCAGCGGCCGGCCCAACTGGGAATTCAAATATCTTCGCCGTGCGGTGGATGAGGATGAACAGGTCGATGTCGTCGGCCTTGTGCGGATCGCCAAGCGTGAGCCGCGGTTTGATTTCCGTGATCTGCGTGACCGTGACCGCAGTTCGTTCTTTGAAGGCTTTGATCATCCTGACGATGAAAACGTTGAACGCCATGACGAGCCGGTGCTCGTACGCTTGAATATCAGAGAAGGGGGCGAGGAACTTCGTGATGGCTTCCCCAAGACACAAGAAGAACTGTACGGCTACCATGCGATTGTCCTCGATGACATCGAGGCCGAGTTCTTCACGCAGGATCAACTCTCCAACTTGAGAAACTTTGTCAGCCAGCGCGGCGGCGGCTTGCTGATGCTGGGCGGTCCCGATTCCTACACCGAAGGCGAGTATGACCGCACGCCAGTGGGTGAAATGCTGCCGGTTTATCTCGATAAGCCCAGCGTGTTCCCCGGCATCAAGGAATATCATCTCTCGCTCACCCGAGAAGGCTGGCTGCAGCCTTGGGTGCGAACGCGCGAGACCGAAGATGAGGAACGATACCGGCTGAACACGATGAACGTCTTCCGCACGCTGACCTACGTGGGCGAGATCAAGCCCGGTGCGGTCGTGCTTTCGGAAGTTCATGACAACTCCGGCAATACCTACCCCGCGCTCGTGGCCCAATCGTTCGGCAAAGGACGCGTGGCCAGCTTCCTGTTGGGGGACTTGTGGCGTTGGGGCATGCGTCGTGAAACGCCGGAAACCAGCGACTTGGAAAAGTCTTGGCGACAAATGATCCGCTGGATGGTGGCCGACGTTCCCCAACGCGTGGACATGGACATCAAGGCGAAAGCCGATTCGGCCGCATCGGCCATGGAAATCCTTGTCCGCGTGCGGGACGAGGAATACCTCCCCTTGGACAATGCAACCGTCAAGGTCACCATCCAAGGCCCCAGCGGCGATGACTTGGAAATTCAAGCCGAGGCCGGCTCCGCCGAAGCCGGAACCTATGTGGCAACATATGTTCCCAAAGAGCCTGGGGCGTTTCGCGTTTACGCTTCCGCAACAGGACCAGATGGCGCGGACTTGGGAATCCGCGAGTCTGGTTGGGCATCGCAACCCGCTGCCGAAGAGTTCGGTCGACTGCGGCCCAATCAGGATGTGCTGCAGAACATCGCGGAACAAACCGGCGGTGAGATTGTTGATGCCGAAGAATTGGAAGAATTTGTCGATAGCCTTTCATCACGCAAAGCTCCCATCACAGAGCCTTGGATTAAGCCGCTTTGGCACACGTGGTGGTATTTCGTGATCGCCCTCGTTTGCCTAGCCGCCGAATGGGGCTTGCGACGGATTCGAGGGCTACCTTAAAGCCATCATTCCAAGGGGAGCACAACTGGAACTACAATGGCAAGGCGACGGGTGCCACTGGTAACTCGTTACCAGTGTGGTCGAATCACGCCAAGCTTTGCCGGCATATCATTCCTAAACTCATTGCCCCAACAAGAAACGGCAACCTCCGATACAACGCCGACTGCACGCAAGTTACTAGGGGCAGCCGTCGGACACGCCCGCGCTGACTGCAACAACGCATTCATGAAGTTGAACTTTGCCATCTCGTTTGTGCTGCTCGTGGTCCTGGTCGCCTTCGTTTCCGGTACCTCGGCGATCGCTGCGCAAGAGGCTTCTGCGCAACTTGTTTCGTCCAGCGGCACCGCGCAACAAAGTGAAACGCAACAGCCAGCAGAGACGACCAGCAACTCAGCGGAAAATCGCGCCACCGTGATTGTTGTAGTTGGGGCGGCGGCCGTCGATAAATATGCCGAACCCTTCGCCGCATGGGCCGATCGCTGGCAGGCAGCGGCCGCCAAGGCAAATGCCGAGTTCGTGCGGATCGATTCCACCAACGCAGAAACGGCAACACAAGAAGTCTCGCTGCCGGCCGGTGCCGAGACGACCCATCGTGATCTTCTCCAACAGGCTATCGTTCAGCATGCGTCCGGCTCTACGGAGCCGCTGTGGATTGTTTTAATCGGCCATGGCACATATGACGGTCAACTTGCCAAGTTCAATCTTGTTGGGCCGGACGTCTCGCCAGGCGAACTTTCGACGTGGCTGAACGATGTCTCGCGTCCGCTGGCGTTCATCAATTGTGCGTCGGCCAGCAGTCCATTCCTGAATGAGCTTTCCGGAGACAACCGGGTGATTGTGACGGCCACGCGTAGCGGTCATGAATTGAACTACGCCCGCTTTGGCGATTTCATGTCCGCGGCCATCACGGACCCAGCTGCGGACCTGGACAAGGATGATCAAGTATCACTGCTTGAGGCCTATCTCACGGCCAGCAAGCGGGTTGAGGAGTTCTATCAAACGGAGTCTCGCCTGGCGACCGAACACGCCCTGATGGATGACAACGGTGACAAGCTTGGCACGCCGGCTGCCTGGTTCCGCGGCGTGCATGCCACGCGACGCGCCGAGGACGGCGCCGCATTGGATGGCACTCGCGCTCATCAGCTTCACCTCGTCAAAAGCGAACGCGAGTTGTCCTTGCCTGAGGAATTCCGTGCGGAGCGGGACGAGATCGAACTCGCGATCGCGGCTTTGCGCGAACAAAAAAGTTCCATGACCGAGATGGAATACTACGATCAGCTTGAAGTCCTGATGCTCAAACTCGCTCGGCTCTATCAAACTCTGGATGCTGCGCAATAGCTGACTGCTGCCTGGGGCGCTGGGCGAACAGAGCCTCGCCCGTTAGGCTGAGTGGAAGTCGCAAATCGCCGACTCGACTTCACACCTGGCAGGCGTTATGAAAGCTTCCGACCTCTTCGTGCAACAGTTGGAAACCGAAGGCGTCGAATACATCTTCGGCATCCCCGGAGAGGAAAACCTCGATCTGCTGGATTCGCTCTCGCGGAGCAAGATTCGGCTCATCGTCACGCGGCACGAGCAAGCGGCCGGATTCATGGCCGCCACTTATGGCCGTTTGACCGGCAAAGCCGGCGTGTGCTTGTCCACGCTAGGGCCTGGTGCCACCAACCTGGTCACCGCCGCGGCATTCGCGAATCTCGGTGCAATGCCGCTGGTGATGATCACAGGTCAAAAGCCCATCAAGGCCAGCAAGCAAGGCCAGTTTCAGTTGCTGAATGTTGTCGACATGATGTTGCCAGTCACGCGATTCACGCGACAAGTGGAAAGCGGTGACCGCGTCCCATCCTGCATTCGCGAGGCCTTTCGGCTTGCACAACAGGAACGTCCCGGAGCCACGCACCTGGAATTGCCTGAGGACATTGCCGATGAGCAGACCGACGCGGTTTGTATCGAGCCCAGTTTTACACGGCGTCCCATCGCCGAGTCCAAAGGCATCCGCCGCGCCGCGGAAACCATCAAATCCGCCCGCAGCCCTTTGTTGCTCATAGGCGCGGCGGCCAATCGCAAACTCACATGCCGCATGCTGCGGCGTTTTGTTGAACAAACCAACATCCCCTTTGTCACTACGCAAATGGGCAAAGGTGTTATCAATGATGATGATGCCCGCTGCCTGGGGACGGCCGCGCTCTCGTCGGATGATTTCGTTCATCGGGCGTTTGATGCGGCGGATGTCATCATCAACGTTGGGCACGATGTCGTGGAGAAACCGCCATTTTTAATGAAGCCTTCGGGGCGAACGGTGATCCACGTCAACTTCACTCCAGCCCAAACGGACTCAGTCTACTTCCCGCAACTGGAAGTTGTAGGCGATATCGCCAATAGCGTGTGGCAACTTTGCGAAGCGTTGGGCAAGGAATGTCACTGGGACTTCGCGTTCTTTGACAAAGTTCGCGCGGCACTTGCTGAGCACATCGCGGCTTGCGCGGACGATGACCGCTTTCCCATGGCCATGCCTCGGCTGGTTGCGGATGTCCGCCGCGTGTTGCCCAGGGACGGCATCGTGGCGCTGGACAACGGGATGTACAAGATTTGGTTCGCCAGGAACTTCCCGGCCTATTCACCCAACACCATGTTGCTGGACAACGCGTTGGCCTCCATGGGGGCAGGCTTACCTTCGGCCATGGCTGCTAGATTGGTTCACCCGGATCGCCACATTATGGCCATCTGCGGTGACGGCGGCTTCATGATGAATTCCGCGGAGTTGGAAACGGCCGTACGTCACAAAATGAATCTCGTCGTCGTCGTACTGAGAGACAACGCCTACGGCATGATTCGTTGGAAGCAGGAAAGCATGGGCTTGCCCAACTTTGGGCTCTCCTTTGGCAATCCTGACTTCGTAAAGTACGCGGAAAGCTACGGCGCGATTGGTCATCGCGTAACAACGTCAGATGGATTTGCCCAAATCGCCGAACAGGCGTTCGATGCCGGAGGCGTTCACTTAATCGAAGTGCCCATCGACTACAGCGATAACGTCCAGGTGCTATTGCATGAAGCGAAAGAGCTGAGCGCAGCGCTATAGGCGCGACTGCTCGACAAACGCGAACCACAGTCGCAGAGTGTGTGTCGTCAATTGCAGCGCGAAAAATCACGAGTTCATTGAGATAGACGTCCATGAATCGATCCCACCGCAAACGAATCGCAGAAGAGACTTTGGCGATCATTGGTCGCGGTTGGTACGAGAACAGCGCTGGCGAGAAAATCGACATAGCAGGCTTTGTCGCTCGCGGCCGCGCACACACTTGTCTCTTTCGTCCTGAGGAGCTATCTGAGCTTTACGAGGAAGAGATCAAAACTGATGGCAATGCCAACTCGCGAACCAAATTCTTGGTAACAAACGAAACGACGCTCAGTGCGGCGAGACGTATTACCAGCGAAGTTGGCGATGGCGTCGCTTGTTTGAACTTCGCCTCAGCCAAGAACCCTGGCGGTGGATTCCTTGGTGGCAGCCAGGCGCAGGAAGAAAGCTTAGCGCGTTCTTCGTCACTTTACGATTCTTTGCTTACACAGCCCGAATACTACGAAGCTAATCGCGCTCAGAAATCGCCTCTGTACACGGATCACATCATTAATAGCCCCGACGTCGTCGTGATTCGTGACGACCACGGAGCACTTTTGGATCGTTTCTACACGATCAACATAGTCACGGTTCCGGCGGTTAACGCTGGGGCGCTCGAGCGCTGTAGCCAGGAAGAACGTGCCCAGCGGGCAACTACGTTGGCAAGGCGGATGAATTATCTCTTAGAGATCTGCCGTAGATCCAGTTGCGGTCACTTGATCCTGGGGGCTTGGGGGTGCGGTGTTTTTCGCAACGATCCTATCGAAGTTGCCAAGCTCTTCGGTGACGCACTCAAGCGAGGCGATCGATTCCTCAACTGTTTCCGGACCGTTTGCTTCGCGGTCTTGGATACGTCACAAGATCAGGCGATCTTTCGCGCATTTCAGGCGGAGTTTGCAGAGTAGCCTCGAAGCAACATTATCGCCAGCTTGCGACCGATCAGTCATCCCACCAAACTTCAACCCACCGGCGGAAGAGGAGGTGGCGTGGCAGCGCACCCAGAAAGAGCCACGCAAAGCAACAGCGCCAGCAAGACGAAGGCTGTCAGCATCATGCGCATGGCTGGCTCCCTTGATCTGATCTTTGCAGGAATCTTGCCTACCTAGTTTGCCCGCTTAGTATTGGCCGGGATATCCGCGATCACCAATCGTTGCGGACGCTGGCTGAACGGAACTCTGTCCTGGGAAACCTTGTCCCGGCAAGCCTTGTCCGTTCGGGCCTTGGCCACCGGTTCGCAAAGTGCCATCCAAGATGGAAGCAACCGGAATGGTCTCTTTGAGTTCTGCCAGGTATTCCTTGGCTTTTTCCGCACGGCGTTCTTGTGCCAAAGCTTGCCGCAATTCGTCTTGCACTTCTTCAAATGCCTTACGGCCGGCCAACTGCCGCTCAGTCACACGAATGATGTGAAAAGCATTCTCATCTTCGATAATCGTGGGGCTCATCTGGCCAACTGGCAAACTGAAGATCGCCTCATCGAGTTTCTTGGAAACCAGACTGCCCTGCGTGGTCCAGTCAAAGACGCCGCCATCTGCTGCGGTGGCCCCGTCCGAGTCAACCTTGGCGACTTGAGCAAATGGGACTCCGCGCCGCACAACCGCGTTCCCCATCGCGGAAAGTTTGTTATAGGCTTCCGCGTTGGTGCGGCCTTGTTTGCTGACCGTCAGCTGTTCCCAACGCGCTCGCGAGGGGAAGTCAAACTCTTCTGCGTGCTCGGTGTAATATTCCAGCAATTCTTCGCGCGTGAATTCCGTACTGACGCGTGTTTGCTCGTCCAGCCAAACCTGCATCACCATGGTGTCCACTTGCGACCGCCGGATCTGGTCCAAGGTCATGCCGTTTTCCTGCAGAGCATTGACCAGTTCTTTTCGCGTGCTGACCTTGGCTTCCTTCATGATGTTGGGGATCATCTTCTCATTGAAGTAATCCACAAACTGTTGAAGCGCTTGGCCTCGATTTTCTTCCGGGACATTGCGGCGAAAATCTTGAATGACCAAACGCATGGTGATCAACTGCGGCAGTCCGGCTTCCACGGTTTGCCGCACTTCCTGCAAAGTCTGGTCGTTGATCAACTGCGGATTGCGATGCAGCATCGGCAGTTGCGGAAAGACCTCGCTCAACAAGATCACGTCATCACCAACGCGGGCGACAATCTGATCTCCTTGGATAAAGGTCACATCCAACTGACCCATTGCTGATTGTTGCACGGCAGCGCCTGGGCCGAAGGCGCCGGGGTTATCAAGTCCGTTGGCGATGGATGGACCAAACCCCAAGCCGGACGATCCCTGTTGTTGCCGCGGCGGCGGCGCATGGTTGTGCCCGCCGCCAAAGCCGCGCAAGTCCATCACGTCGCCTTGGCCATAGCACACCGCGGCTTGCAGCGCGAACACGCAACAGGCAACCGCCGAAGTCAACTTCGCGCGCGAGATGGATTTGTGAATTGCCAAGGCGAATCACTTTCTCTGTTCGATGGGAGTTCTCATGCCGCTTTCAACTCACCAGCGGCGCCGCAACAGACTTTGACGATCAGCCAAGCCCTGACGGCATGGCGTATTCTTTGCATCGGCAAACACCATTGCGGAATTTGACCGCTCACCCGGGAATTTGCGGGGCGGGATTATAGGAACCCCCTAAACCACCTGCAACAGAGATTCAATGCAGGCAATGATCGCGTCGCCATCTTTGGCATCCTTGGGGAGCGGCAAATAAGCGCTGCGGTCATCCACAACGCGCAACCGCCCTTTGCTCTCGCGTGCAAGCAGTTCCATCTGTGGCCGCACGGAATATCGAAAGACCACGTACTCGTTCTCCAAGTAGACCGTGTGAATCTGCCACCGGGCGGACAACAGCCGTATGTGAGAGATCTTCAGCAACCGCTCAACAACTTCAGGCGCGGGTCCAAAGCGGTCGCGAATTTCCGCGGCAATGTCATCCAACTCCGCTTCGCTGGCCACGCGCGTTAAACGGCGATAGAGATCAATCTTCAATCGCAGGTCTGGTACATACTCCTTCGGTAAGAAGGCTTGCGCCGGCAGATCAATGTCAACTTCGGCACGTTGCTTCGGCGGTAGCTTCTTCAAAGCTCGTACGGCCCGCTCCAACAACTCGCAATAGAGTTCATAGCCAATGGCGTTGATGTGCCCGCTCTGCTCGCTTCCCAAAATGTTGCCCGCCCCACGAATCTCCAAGTCACGCATCGCCAGCGCGAAGCCTGCGCCCATGTGGCTGTACTCTTCAATCGCCTGAAGGCGCCGCGCGGCATTGGGGTTTAAGGCTTTGTTGGGATCAACCAGCAGATAACAATAAGCGCGATGTTTGTACCGCCCCACTCTGCCGCGGAGTTGGTGTAAATCGGCAAGTCCGTAGCGGTCAGCTTCGTTAATGAAGATGGTGTTGGCATTGGGGATATCCAACCCGCTCTCGATAATCGTCGTCGCCAGCAGCATGTCTTTCTTACCGGCGATGAATCGAGTCATCACCTTCTCCAACTCGCGCTCCGGCATTTGTCCGTGAGCAATGGAGAGCGAAGCTTCCGGCACAATTTGCTTCAGTCGCTTGGCGACCACCTCGATATCTTCCACACGATTGTGGACAAAGAAGATCTGGCCTCCTCGGTTGAGTTCGCGAACAACCGCCCGCCGCACCAAATCCGCGTCAAACCGATTGACGTATGTCTCCACGGCCTGACGATCCGCCGGTGGCGTTTCCAGGTTCGAGATATCGCGCAAACCCAGCAATGACATATGCAGTGTGCGAGGGATTGGTGTGGCCGTCAGCGTAAGGACATCCACGGTTGCCCTCAGTTGCTTAAGCCGCTCTTTGACGTCCACGCCAAATCGCTGCTCTTCGTCAATAATCACCAGGCCCAAATTGTGGAACTCTACATCCTTCTGCGCCAGCCGATGCGTGCCGATGACTACATCAACTTCACCAGCACGAACCAGTTCGATCGTCTTCGCTTGTTGGGCTTTGGTGGAAAAGCGGCTCAATGACGCGATGTGAAATGGGAACTGCGCCATTCGATCACGAAACGTGCGATAGTGTTGCTCCGACAAGATTGTCGTCGGCACCAGCACGGCCACTTGATAACCGTCGTCCACGGCGCGAAACGCGGCGCGCATCGCAAGTTCGGTCTTGCCGAAGCCCACGTCGCCGCAGACCAGCCGATCCATCGGCGTCGGCTTGCCCATATCTTCGGAAATCGCGATCGCTCCAGCGAGTTGATCGTCTGTCTCGGTGTATGGGAAGGCCGCTTCAAATTCCCGCTGCCAATCAGAGTTTGTCGCAAAGCGAATGCCTGGTCGCGATGCCCGCGTGGCTTGCAACTCCAACAAGTCGCTGGCCAAGTCGACAACAGCTTCCTCGGCCAACTGCTTTTGCTTGACCCAAGACTTTCCGCCAATGCGGGCTAATGTCGGCCGGGACTTGGTGCCGCCGACATACTTCTGCACGAGATGAATCTTGGAAGCAGGCACATAGATCTTGACCCGGTTGTGGAACTCGAGCTCAAGATGTTCTTCGCGCTGATCGTCTTTCTCCAGCAGCGTCAGCCCACGAAAGCGGCCCACGCCGTGGCTGAGATGCACGACATAGTCGCCCGGCCGCAAGTCCAGGAAGCTATCAATGACCTTGCCGAGTTTGCCGCGCGAGCGACGCGCCAAGTCGGCACGATGAAACAACTCGTCATCGCCGACAACAACCACATTCTCGGTCGTCAGCCGGAAGCCGCGATGGATCTTGCCGAGCGTGAAATGCAACCGCTTTTCCGCGGCGGCTTGCGAAGTGCCCAGGATCTCAGTCAGCCGTTCAATCTCGGCTTCGGTCTGACAAACCAGATACAGTTGTTGTCCGGAACCGAATGTATCCAACTCTTGCTTGACCTTGCCAACATCGCCGCTGAACCGCTCGACGGTTTCAAACGGAGCCGACCATGTGGCATCCAACGCGCCGACAGCAATGCGCTCGGCGGAGATGCTGCCGAATTCGAGCAAGCGCTTAAGCGCGGCGCTGGTTGTGTGAAAGTCTTCCGCGTGATCCATGCGGTCGAGATAGCGCCGCCCTTCCTCTTCCAATTCGCCTGGCTCAAAGAAGATCACCTTCGTTTCTGCCGGAAGGAAGTCGGCGAGATGGCCACGGTCTCCCACCGTGGGCGCAATCAACGTCACGTCAATCGCATCCAACGGATTGAGACTTCGCTGGCTTGCGGCGTCAAAAGTCCGCAGGCTTTCAATCTCATCGCCAAAGAACTCGATGCGAACCGGATGCTCCCAGTCCGGCGCGAACAGATCGACAATGCCGCCGCGACGCGCGAACTCGCCAGGCATGGCAACCGCTGTGGTTCCTTCAAATCCTTGCGCAACCAGCCAGCCGCAAAGATCGTCCGGTTCGATCATTTCGCCAACGGAGAGCCGCCGAGTGGATTCGGCCAAACGTTCCGCCGCTGGGACGGTTTGCAGCAACGAGACGATGTTGGTGGTGATGATTTCCGGAGCCGCGCCGCGCTGCAGACTTTTCAACAGGCCAATGCGGCGGCCGTACGCTTCATCGTGGCCAGGCGTGCGAGTGGAGACGGCGTCCCAAGCTGGAAAGGCAGCCGGCTCTGCCGTATCTGACTCCAAGCTTTGGAAGTTCGCCAGATCATCCGCGAATTCGTCCAGATCATCCGCATGCGGAAAGACGCAAAGCCAAGGCGCGGCAGAGTTTGAATCTTCCCCTGAAGCGTTGGCCAATGCCGCCGCGAAAAGCGCGCGCGCAGCCCCCCAGACTCCGTCCACCGTCACAGCCCCGCCGGACGCGGTGGCCGATAGCAGCTCCGGAAAGCCTGGCGCGGATGCCAATCGGGAGGCGAGGTCTCGCAATCCCTCAATTGGCGCGGACGCCGTGCGCGTGCTGTTCATTGCTGTAAGGATTCTATCGCCCAGTGCGGTTTTGAGAAAAGGCGGCTTTTCTCACGGCTTTCCACGGCATCTGCTCCATTGCGAGCCTGGGCCTGGCGCCTATAATTTGTTGGTATCGATGATCTGCATGCGCGAGTGCGGGAAGTGTCGACACCACCGCCAGATTTCGCATGCCGATCCGGCGTTTTGAATTCGCTCCCTCTTCAAACATTCTCTTGGACCCAGCATGAGTGCTTTGCGTGGATTTGCGTCCTGGTTGAAGGACATTAAGGACGCCGTGTTCACCGTCGCCGAGGGGATGGTGGTCACACTGCGAAACTGGTTCAAGACGTATGATCCGGAACGCAAAGCGTTCACGCAGCACTTTGAATATCCGGAACTGCCGGTGCCGGTCGCGCCTCGCTATCGCGGGTTTCACCGGTTTGACCTGACCACCTGCATCGCTTGCGATCAATGCGCGAGAGCCTGTCCTGTCGATTGCATTTACATCAACAAGGAAAGGGCGACCGTTGGCAAAGGCTTCAAGGTCACCAACTTCACCATTGATTACACAAAGTGCATGTTCTGCGCATTGTGCGTTGAGCCTTGCCCTGTCGATTGTATTTTCATGGGCTCCACTCACGACTTGAGTTGCTACAGTCGCGACGGATGCATTGTTGACTTCTCCAAGTTGCCGGTGAACGTTGCCTGGGGTCGGGCGACATTGAATCCCACAGCCGTGGCTCAAAGCAAGGTGCTGGCGAATCCCGTTCATGGCGGGCCCGCTGGCGGCTAATGCAATGCTGGTTGATGGCCACGTGACATGTCGGACGTTTGGCGCCGTTGATTTTTGACCACGCGAAGCAAGAATGAGATCATTGAAAGTAGGCTGAGTGTGGTGAGGGTTGCTTAACGGCAAGACACACCGCGCGGAGTTCCACACGAACGAGCGAGAGAAGGCCGTCATGCAATTCACACCGGACGACCATCCTTTTTCACGGCTGTTCACGCCTGCCGAAGCCAACGCGGCATTGCCGCTGGTCAAGGCCATCGTCTCTGACCTTGCCGAGTTGACGCGCGACGTTGTGGAACGCCGGCAGCGGTTGGAAGTTCTCTCCGCCGGGCGTGAGGACAAAGAGCCTACGGACCCGTACGCGGAAGAGATGGTTGAGTTCAAGCGCGAACTCGAACAAGACACCGAACGCTTGGGGGAGCTTGTCGAGGAGCTGCGCGAGATCGGCGTGGAACCGAAGAACGCTTCGATGGGTTTGGTCGATTTCCCTTGCGAACTTGATGGTCGCATTGTGCTCTTGTGTTGGAAACTGGACGAGGCGGAAGTTCGCTTCTGGCACGAACTCGATGCCGGCTTTGCTGGTCGGCAGCCTGTGCAAGGCACATTCCAGAGTCGTGAGAAGTCCGGCACAATCGGGTAGCTGGCCCGCCGTGTCCATATGAAGATCGCGCGCTTTCTGCGCATTGGGCAAGGGCCAAGGAACGCGGGAGAGCCACGAGATGCGCCTGTGTTTCGGCAGTCGCCGACCAGCAATCCACCATATATGGTCTGTGGATGTTCCGCGGAATAGCGTCTTTGCGCTCGCCCGGAAGCTCGTTGACCTAGCATTTTGGGCCACCGGCGATTCCGCAACGTACAAGAAACTGGCCGCGCGAAGATAGTGCGCAAGCCACCGGCAGGGTTGATTCGCGGCGATCGCTCCTGCATTCTTTCTCTTATCCTCTGCTCTTTTGCTCCCTTTCCGCCTGCCATCATGTTCCATCGACACCGACTCCTCAGCTTGAGCGTTGGCGCGGTGCTGTTGATTCTCATCGGCGGCGTGCTGGTGATGACAATGCTCATCCCCGGCATGCAAAGAGCCAGGGAGGAGTCGCGACAGAACCAATGCGCGGATAACCTCAGCAAGATCGCCAGGGCGGTTGTTCAATATGACGAACTCCAAGTTGGTGTTGTGCCCATCACGTCCAACAGTGATGGCTACTATCCAAGTTGGGCGGCCATATTGGCGCCGTATGTGGAAGACACCGGCCTGCTGCAGCTCTATTCCCCGGCGAATGCGGAAGCCAACCTCGCGCTGATTCAGAGCTTCAACAAACCGCTTTGGCAATGCCCTTCTCGCCGCAGCGGACAGGTCTATGACTATCCGGCTTCGTTCGCGCCCGCCGGTGCGGAGATTGCATTTGAACACGCGATGCCGACCGACTATGCCCCAGGGCACTCCACAACGCCGGACGTTTGCAACGTTCACTCGTACTGCGTGATCATCAATCCGCTCGCGCCGGCAACCATCGAGAACTTCCCGGTCTCCGCTCTGAGTTTCCAAGAGATTGAAAGCCTGGACGGAATCAGCAACACCGCCATGGTGGGCGAAAAGCACATGACGCCAGAGTGGTTGGGCGCGGCTTTGCCTGAGGCAGCTTTGCCTGACGAATCCGGTTTGGGTCTGGACATTCCGGCGTTCGTCGCAGCCAACTCCGCGGCCAGCATTCGCCTGGCCGGTGACCGCTTGAGCTTTGGCGCGTTGCCATTGGCTCCCAAGCCGGGATGGGGTTTGAACCAGAACGCCCACGCACATTGGGCCTTTGGAAGTTGGCATGTCCGTCAGGCTCAATTCCTCAGGGCAGATGGTTCCGTGCGCCCCTACGACGTGGACGCGGAGCCAATTGTCCTCCGGCGTTTGCTCAGCCGCAACGACGGGCAAGAGGAATTGGCGAACGAAGCAACCGCCGATGACGCCGCCGGCGATCAAGGCGCAGACGACTAGGCGGATCGTTGACGCGGACGATACGGTATTCATGCGATGCAACGTTGCCTTCCAATGCAACAAGTCTTGAGTCATATTCGTCATTCCCGCGGAGGCGGGAATGACGTCAAGTCCCGAGTGACTTGTCAGCCACTGATCCCGCAACGGATGCCCCGCTTGACATGCGCTGTGATTTCACCAAGCGTTTGGCGTTAATATTGACTGGATCCCCCCTCCGCAGAAATGACGGATATGGCGTCGCACTCCGTAGACCAGGCGGACCGTGTTGGCCGAATGTTGGCAGAATTGTGCGGTCACGATGTGCTTTCCAGCAGAGATGGTTTTTGTTTGAAACAGTTTCCTGCACGTTCGGAACCTTTCGTACGTGTTCGAAACCTTTCGCCTCGCGTTCAAAAACTTTTCCTCCGCGCTGGAAACCTTTTCCTCCGCGTTGGAAACCTTTCCGAATGCTATGTGAACTATTCCAACCGCGAATGAAAATGCAGCTAGTGAAGATGGTGCAAGTGGGGAAGCAGCCCTCGGAGAATAATCGCGGGCGTCTGGCGTGCTGTGAGCTGTCAACTGGCGAAATATGTTCATAGGTTGTTCGCCCAAGTTCGAGTTTGTTGTGCCGAGGTTGCGCACGATCCGCGCTAAGAAATATCGCGCGCGTGAGAACAATGCGCAAACGTTCTGCGTCAATCCCGCGAAGTGGGGAAGCGAGTCAGTGATGCGAGTTGTGGTTGATCAATTCAGGCGGTCGCTGTCACCTATTTGCTTGCGGGGTAAAGTTTGATGCGCTGTACTTAGCGCGGAACGTGTATTTGCATTGACTGGATTCCCACCTTCGCGGGAATGACGGGGAGATTGAAGCGTGGTCACTTCGCGCGGCATACCCTTCGTGATGGTTAGCCCCTATTAACTAATAAGGGTGGCAAACGCTCAGATTTGCACGGAATCCAAAAAGTTCTTTGGATTTTTTGGGGTCCGTGAAGCTGAGGAGATAAGCGCGGCGTTGTTTGCTTACTGGAGATGAGCAAAGCCAGCCCGCTCCGGCATCCCGCGAAGGCCAAGTACTCAAATTGCACGCTGTGACATTACCTGCTGTGACATCGCCGCCGTGGCCCTATCGGGACGAATTGGCTGAACAATCCAGGTAAGGATGTGGAAAGATTGGAATGCGGTGACGCGAAGGCGACGAAATAATGCGCGGCGTGGTCCGCGGAGCCGGAAGTGCTGCACACAGAATAGTCGCGGAGCTCTGTACAGAGAGTCGCGGAATAGCCTGGGATTTGCCACCCGGTAGCTGGTTGGATTACAATCGGAGGCCTTAATCCCGCCTTACCCCCCGCTTTCCAATTCCGTCTGCTTATCGCGTTTGCTCGACCCTGCCTGAGCGACGCGCGGCGGCCCAAGGAGAACAATCAATGCGGAAGTTAATCGCGTGTCTTGTTTTGTGCCTATTGGCAATCAACGTGTCGCTCGCTGGTACTCAGGATCAGAAGAAGAACACCTTCGCTGAGTTGGCCACTTCGCTGAGAGAGATCTCTAAAGGCGAGGCTTCCGACAAGAACAGTGAGAAACTGGTTGCACTTTCGAAACAGTTGATTGAAGAAACCGATCCGTTTGCCAAGCGGCAATATGATTTGGTCAGCCGAGTGACGGCGTATTTGTTTGAGCAAGGTCATTATGAGCATGCCGAAACACTCTGCACGGAGTTGGTTGAAGCCGCCGCAGATATCCGCGGCCGAACTGGCGAAACCTTGGTCCAACGCGCGAAGGACTCGCTGGCGCTGGTCCGCGACAAGATGGGTGCTGCGGCTGGCGGCGGTGACGATATCATTGGCAAGAACATGGTTGTTGCCGGCACTACAGTTGACGGCAGCAACTTCTCCAGTTCCGAGTACGAAGGAAAGTATGTGCTGATCGATTATTGGGCGACATGGTGCGGTCCTTGCATCGCGGAGCTGCCCAACGTGATTGCCAACTATGAGAAATATCACGAGCAAGGTTTGGAGATTGTTGGTGTCAGCCTGGACAATGCCAACAATCAGGCAGGCGTCGCCAAGTTCACCGCCGAAAACAGAATCGGTTGGGTGAACCTGTTCAGCGGAGACGCTCAGGCCAGCGGTTGGGAACATCCGATGGCGACCAAGTACGGGATCAACGCGATCCCGGCCACCTACTTGCTGGACAAGGAAGGCAAAGTCATCGCTAGGAATCTTCGCGGCGAAGCCTTGGGCAAGAAGCTGGAAGAGTTGTTCGCCGCAGATAGCAAATAGGCACTAGCCAACAGCTACTGAGTCACGCAGGTACTGAGTCACACAGCCTAACGCAGCGAACCGGGAGCCTGCGAATCCGGGAATAGCGGTTCGCCCTGCGGCGGGTTTGTGATTGGAATGCGCACATCAGGAACCGCGGGAAGGCGAACGGCCCGCGGTTGCGATGTGTCGACGGGGTTCCACTCTTTCGCCACCGGCGGCAGGAGCGCGAACTCACCCGAGCGCTGGGTGTACCAGTCTCGCCAGCCAGCATTCGGATCAAGCGGATCAATCGCGTCATGGTTGGGCGCGATCTTGTACGCTTGCGCGATCTGCTGCAACGATTGCAACGCGATGCGGCGGACGCCGGGCTCATCTTCCAACAGGTCGATCAGGATGGGCACAAACTCAATTCGCTTGAGTTGGCCCATCATCTCGGCCGCCTCCAGGCGGATTTGCGGATCGGCATCGTGCACGAGCCGTTGCAGAGCGTCACTGCCGGATTGGAATTCCTTTCGAGCCAGGCTGGCGGCCGCGGCAATCCGCAACCGACGATCCGGCGAAACCAGCAGCGATTCCAAACTTGTCGGGTCAGGCATGGACTCGCACCGTCCCAAAGCATTGGCCGCGGCAATGGCAACCGCGCTTGTAGGATGGTCAAGGCAATCGCTCAACAGTCGGGCGGCTTCCGCGTCACCACACGTGCCGAAGAACTCACACGCAAGACGGGCGACTTCGGGATCGTTATGCGTGATTGCCAGACGAGCCAGCGCTCGAGCGCTTTCGCATTGTGTGCCTTGAATGGCCGACAAGGCTGACCGCAAGAGCGGAGTGTCTTGTTCATTGCGAAGCAGGAAGGCCAAACGATCGACGACCGCCGCACTCAGTTGTTCTTCGGAAGCAATGCGAGCTAACTCGCCAACGGCCAACTGCCGCGTCTGTGGATCACGGCTGGTTGCAAGCTGCTGGAGCGCCGCGAAGGCCGGGCTGTATTGCGGCAAGACTTCCAAATAGGTTTGCTCCGGTAACAAGCGGGACTGCACATCAACCGCGTGTTCGGCCAGTTCGGTCTCGGCATGAGCGATGATTTGATCAAGGTTTTGCGCGAGTTCCTCGCCCCGTTGTGCGAGAGTTTGCTGTGCCGCATTTCTGGCAGCGCTGGGCATTTCCGGCGAGAGCAATGCAGCAACGGCCTGAGCGAGATCGCTTTGGGCAAGTTGTTGGCTGCGTTGTTCAACTTCGCTGGCGGCGGCTTCCGCTTGGGCATTGGCATCATTCGCGGCAGCCTGAAGCTTGAGACGCGCGGCTTCCGCCTGACGTTGCAGGTCCGCGCCCAACTGTTGGCCGAGTTGTTCGACCACGCGCAGTCGAGCGTCGGCTTCGTCGCGGACTTCTCGCAGTGCCGTTGCGGCGGGCCACTTCAAGCTGAGGATTGTCTCAGCGTTGATGGCCGCCACGCGCGACGAGTTCTCGATGGCGTACAGCAGCAAGTCGCCGGAATCAAGCAACGGCTTTGTGCGAAGCGAATTTACGGCCGCTTCCTGCACGGCGATGTTGCCGTCAGTCAACAGACGCCGGAGCAGCAGCGGATCTTGCGGTGCGGACGAGCGGCGGAACTGGTTGGCCACGGCTTGCCGTACGCGCCAGGCATCATGGGCAGCCGCCTTCTTGATTGTTTGCCAATCCCCCAAGCGGCCGAGCGACTCAACCGCCGCGGCTTGAAGCAAGTCACCACGCCCTTCCAGCATGCCGCGCAAAGGTTGCGTTGCGTCATCGGCTTGGGGCGTGTTTGCCGGCATGTTGCCTAAGAGTTCAATCGCTGCAAAGCGAACACCCAAGTCCGGGTCTTGCAGAGAGGCAACCGCGTGCTCGAACTCGGCCAACGGGTTGGTCACCGCGGCAACACGGCAGTAGATGGTGCGCAGCTGGGGGAGAGGGTCATCTCGAAGCGATTGCGGCTCTTGCGGCAAAGGCATGCTAGCTCCACGCCAGGCTAACAAACTGGCCGCGCGAACTTCCGGCTGCGGCCAGCTGCATTCCGGCGGCAGCGCCGTATTTTCTTTGCTTTCAACTTCTGGCTGCTGCTCATAGAACTGGGCGTGCAACTCTGGACTGTTGCTGGGATGGACACTGGCGGACACCGCCAACACCAGCGCGGCGTGCCATGCGGGATAGTAGGTGTTCTCTGGTTGCTTTGCTGCGGCGCGGGCCTGTTGGAGTTCTTCGATCAACAGATCTTGATCATGCCCCAAAGCTCCAAGTGCCTCGGCCGCGGCGCATCGCATGCCAATTGGCAATTCCAGGTTTTCCAGGGCGGCTTTGAGTTGTCTACGCCCGACGGCGTTGTGCCGCTGAGCGAGCAGGATTGCCGCTCCGGTGCTGATGTTGACGTCTTCGTCTTGCAGGGTCTCGTAAAGCGCGGATTGGCGAATGCGCGTATCCGCGTCAAGTCCGGAGAGTTTGCCGACGAATTGCGCATCAACACTTGCGGATGCCAAGGAGCGGGCCCCCAGCCGTAGTGGGTCAAATTCCCAAGCACCCTTACTCAGAAAGTGCCGCAGCGCCGGCGTCTTCAGAGCGGAAGCATGCGCGCTCTCGGCGTCCTGATCGAGAATCATTCGGCCGAACGGATTCCACGTAGATGGAGACCACAGCGAAGGGCTCCATGGGGCGCGGGGGGGACCGTCTTCGGTATTCAGCATGCCTGACCAGTTCTCCGAAGAGAACATGGTTTGGCATCCGGCCAGCGACACCAGAGCAAAGACGAGGGCATATCGCCATTTGAGATGCAGGGCACGACTTCTGATCACGGCAATTCCTTTTGCCTGACTTGCCTCTCAACCTAAAAGCGCGCACGGAGACGCAGTCACGTTAAGCACTCAGGTTGAGATGTCGCTCCCCTGCGATTCATCTTGCAACTTGCGTGGTCATTCAAGTTGCGTTGCGGGCGAAGTTGCGTCGCCTGCTAAAAGCCATTTGCCGCATCACCGGCATTGGCGGGCTGCTTCAAGAAAGTTTCCAATTCGCGAGCGGCTACCATAATGCGATTCTTGCGGTTTTGCGAGATCCTGCGGGATGCTGGGTCTTCCGAATCGTCGTTGCGGTCAACTTCGTCAACTGTTTTTGCCAACCCAACGACGAGTTCATTGAGTCGCGTGACGTACTGCTTTTCGGCATCGGAAGTGGCCGCCAGTGTGATTGCAGTTGCCGGCTCACCAAATGTTGGGTTGCCAGCTCCAATGGCAGCTTCCACGCAAGCCAGATAGTCTCGCAAATACGCTCGGTTTTGGGTCTCAAAGTTTTGGGTTTCATACGTTGCCGCATCAACGGCCAACGACCCCACTGCCTGACCTACGGGTTGAACATTACCGTCAAGTTCCATGGGAGCCAAGGCCGCCGCGGCAGCACAACGCAGGGCCAAGGGAGATTCCTTGTCGTTGACAACACCCAGAAGCGTGGTCAGCACGATATCATTGTTTCCCAGGTCTTTCATTCCACCCAAGATGCCGGCCGCGGATCGCCGCAGCCATAGATGCGCACCCTCACTGCGGCCTTCTGGCGCTTGTGCCTCTTGTAGCAACGCAAGCATTGCCGTCTGCACTTCACCACGCAGCTGATTATCCGCCACTGAACCTGACTTGGCGTGACGATCAATGCCAACCAAAGCCGAGACGCGGACTTCGATGGGAAGGTTGGCGTCATTCCAAGCGGCCAACAAAACGCTTAGCGCGCCGGGGTACGGCGTACCATCCTCGCTTACGCTTGCTGCTTCTTGACTATTGAGTTCGCCAATCATGTACATGGCGTTGGTGCGCGTTGCCCGATGATACGGCGGAGCCGCGGGGAACTTTCCGTCGCTCTGTGAGGGGGTATTTCGAATCTGGCCCAGAGTCACGGGGATAACATCAACGGCTTCGTCACGCGCCATCTTGTTCAAGTTTGTCAGCAGATGAGCAACGATTTGATCATGAGTCTGCTGATTGCTTCCCAGCTTCTTCAGGTCAAAGGAAATGGCAGCTCTGAGCCGCGGCAACTCCATCCGCGTGGCTTCCAGGGTCATGCGTTCCATATAGAGATTGAAGTAGCGCTGAAAATCTTGAATTTGTCCGCTGGGATTGCCACTCAAGTTGAGTTGGCGGGCCATGCCCGTCATGACAGATTGGATTTCCTGGTGGCGGATGTAGTCAGCCGCATCGCGGTCAACTGTGTTCACGCGAGTGAACTGGGCCTGCGCTCCGTTGACGGCCACAGCTGCGAAGACAAAGACCGCAATGACGCTTGAGATGATTCCGCGTTGGAACATAGCCACGCTTTCTCCTGAATTACGCTATCAGTTCCCAGGATTGGAAACTCGACTCGCGCTGTCGTTAAATTGGCGATGCTAGCCGGATTTGAAGGGAATTACGGCCAGACATTGATGTGCAAGATTGAACAGTCACTGAAATACGCGAGGGCAACACTCACGTATCACCGGCGCTCTTGGTGGGCGCAGAAAGCCCTTAACGCCAACCCCATCATAACTTAGGGCTTGCCAGTCAAGCAAGAAATTAGGGCGATTCCGCCGCTAAAAACGGGGCTTTGCAGCGGGACTATTGGCCAGATTTTGGGGCGGAGCGGAGCAGAATCTCCACGCAAAGCAGCAAAACAACGGCAAAGAAGCCAAGAATCATCGGCTGCATCAACGAATGCGGCATTTCAATGCTCCGGAATTCGTGTGGGCGCATCCGTGCGGGGGCAATCCATCCTCGGATAGCCTTCGACAAGAATTCGACGCCGACGCCAAGTGGGAATGCGGCGGCGGAAAAGCCTTCGCGGCCGGCATGATCGTGCTTTGCGTCACAGACTCTGCGTTGCCAACAAGCGCTCATATGTGGTGTTAGTTTTGGATTGGCTTCTGGCTTTGAGGGTGCCTCGCTTTTCGATCTTTTCTCAAATTTCGCGGGAATTGATGGACTGCTGCGAGGAAAATACACGTAAAGACAGGCAAGCCAATTTGCGCCGTGACAGACAATCCACATCAACAAATTGATCGTCCTCTTACGTTCGCGCTTGTGAATGACGCGGAATTTCCATCCCAGCAGATTCAATTGCCGATGATTGTCAGCGGTGGACAAACCGGCGTAGATCGCGCGGCCTTGGATGTGGCCAGGGAATTGGGATTGCGCCACGGCGGTTGGTGCCCGGCAGGCCGCAAGGCGGAGGATGGCGTGATTCCGGAGTGCTATGAACTCAAGGAAACGCCTTCGGGCGAATATCGCGAGAGAACGCGACGCAATGTGATGGACTCCAACGCCACACTGATCCTGTGCGCGGGACCATTGACCGGTGGGACAGAACTCACGCTCCGTGAAGCCAAGCGTTTGCGGAAACCTCACCTGGTGGTGAATCTGCTGCACGCCACGGAAGAATTTGATCGAACGCTGCGCTGGCTGAAGCGGCAAAACGCCTGGGTGCTTAACGTCGCTGGTCCCCGCGCCAGTCAACACCCCGGCATTGCGTGTTCCGCAAAAGATTTCTTGCGGCGTGTGTTCGCGGATTTGAAATCCGTTTGATGGGTGTTTGCAGCACGAACAATTTTGCTGCACGAGCAATGTTGTTTGCCGGCAACGTTGTGCCAGTCTTTGCAGTTCGGAACCGAACGGCGTACATTCGCCTTTACTCTGAATCGTACCGCCGCAACTGGTTTAAGAAATGCAACAAGAGTACTTCGTTATCGTCCTGTTCGCTGTCCCATATTTGTGCACCGGTGCCCTGATCACCGCAGCCATCATTCGAGCCTGCAAGCCTGAGTCACGCCTGGCAAAGTCTCGCTTGTTGGGCTGGCTGGTGGGCGCTGCTCAGATCTTTCTCGGCCTCATCATCTTCACTGGCGGCATGTCCAAGTTGATGCCGTTCTTTGGCGTCATGGGTCCCGTTTGGCTGGAAGAACGTCTCGCCGAGCATGGCCTGGGACTGTTCGCTCGCTTCATCGCGTGGTCGGAAACTGTGATTGGCTTACTCTTGTTGACTCGGCGCTTTGCCGTGTTGGGCGCGATCATGCTGGTGCCGTTGCTGGTGAATATGTTGATGGTCACCATCTCCATGCAGTGGCAAGGAACACCAATTGTGCTCGGCTTTTTTTGCTTGCTGAATGTGCTGTTGCTGGCCTATCGCTATGATGCCTGGAAGTCAGTGCTTCATCATCCACCGGTGACCAGGAGTTCTGGCGCAGTTGCAGTTTCGCGGCAATCGCTTGCGCTCACCAGCGCTGGCTTGGCGCTATGTTTGATTGGCCCCGCGGTGTTCTCGATTTGGGGCAGCGCTGCCTACTTTGTGGTTGCGGCGGGATCTGCAATGGTGGGCATCGGCGAGTTCTGGCGAAGGTCTAACTGAACCCAAGAGTCCAACAGGCAAGTGAGTCCAGCTGACAAAGGACGCAGTTTGCCCAATGCCTGGTCCTGCTTGAACAAAGAACAATGAAGCACTTTCCAAAATCCGTATGCTTGATCGCGGCCTGTTTCCTCCTACTCGTGGCATCGCCTGCCAACGGCCAAGAGCCGCTTAATATCGACCGAAGGCTCGAACCGTTGGTGGATGACTATCTCATCGATGAACTCGACGGCGCGGAGCAAGTGCTGCATCAACCGACTGCGCGCGAAGTGGCGATCGATCATGATGTGCCTTGGGAAGGAAACACCTCCACTTATCATGTCGTCTTTCAAGACGATGACGTAGTGCGGATGTACTACCGTGGTTCGCACTATGACGTTGCGGCGCGGAAAGCTACGCATGCTGAATACGTGTGCTATGCCGAGAGCGATGACGGCATCCACTGGCGCCGCCCTGAACTAGGACTGGTGGAATTCCAAGGCTCCAAAGCCAACAACATCGTTTTGGAGGGAATCGGCACGCATGACTTCGCGCCGTTCAAAGATACAAATCCGGACGCCGCCGCTGACGAGAAGTACAAGGCGCTTGGTCGCGGACCTGGCGGCTTGCACGCGTTCAAGTCGGCCGATGCCATTCATTGGGAACCAATGGCCGAAGGGCCGGTGATCACCGAAGGTGCATTCGATTCGCTCAACCTGGCCTTTTGGGATTCGCTGCGATCAAGCTATGTGGAGTTTCATCGCGGTTTCAAAAACCACGAAGGCGTCGGCCGCCTGCGCGACATCCAAACCAGCACATCGGCCGATTTCCGAACTTGGACCGAACCGGAATTCCTGAGTTACAGCGGAGCGCCGCCAGAGCATCTTTACACAAACGCCGTGCTACCCTACCCGCGAGCGCCGCATATCTACTTCGGATTTCCGAAGCGGTTTGTGCCCGGTCGCAATTTGACAGGCCATCCCACAAGCGGCGCGTCCGATGCCGTGTTCATGACCAGTCGCGATGGCGTGAACTTCCACCGTTTTGCCGAGGCGTTGATCCGCCCGGGGCCGCAACGTGACAATTGGGTCTCGCGAAACACGTTGCCAGCGTGGGGAATGGTCACAACGAAGTCCAGCTTTCCTGATGCACCTGATGAGCTCTCCATCTACGCGACAGAGAGCTATTACTCGGGAGATTCGTGCCGACTGCGGCGATTCAGCATTCGCCAAGATGGCTTCGTTTCCATTCAGGCAGGCGCCGACGGCGGAACGATGCTGACAAAACCGATTCTTATCGATGGACAGGTTGACGCGAATGATTCGCTGGCACTCACTGTCAATTTCGCCACATCTGCTGCAGGGACAATTCGGTGCGAAATCCTGACGTCAGATGGCCAGCCCATCGAAGGCTTTGCACAAGGCGATTGCGATCCGATTTATGGCGACGAGGTTTCTCGCGCTGTGAGTTGGAATGGACAAACAAATCTATCCACTTTGCAAGGCGAAGCAGTGCGTTTGCGGTTTCATCTCAATGACGCGAACCTGTACGCCCTGCAGTTTGTCACAGCGAACTGAGCAAGTTTGTTCACGAGATGTGCTTCACGGCGACGGTTCGTTCTTGGATCAACTCATGGGCAATAAGAATCGCAAGGCAACAAAAGATGAGATGGCCCATGCTTATGAGGTCATTTCCCAGGCCTTCCCGGAGTATGACGTGGTCTTTGGCGCCCACGGCGACTATGGCGGGCACCGAGCGCCGCGCGATCATACGATTTCGTTTCGGCTGCGGGACGAGCGTGGCAAGTATCGGTCAAACGTCGTGTGGTTGATGCCGTGCTCGCTCGCGGGGCTTACACCAGGCCGGGTCCGCGCGCTGGTCGCCCGTTCAAACGGAAAGTAACTCAGATGCGCGACTGTGCATCTATCCGCCAGCCAACGCGAGCTTGTCGCATCAAATTTCCCCGCTCAATAATCAGTAGCTAAGTGCCCTAACCAGACCATCTGGGAACGAACTCGTAGAGAATTCCAGAAAAAAATGCGCTCGCACCACTCGCCGAGCAAAAAATTGAAGCGTATAGTACGAGCAACGGCATCTTTCGGGATGTCGACCCCGGCTGTGGTCCCTGCCCCGCCATGGTCGGGGTACTTTTATGCGCTGACGGAACCAGCGATTCATGCTGCCAGGTGAGCGGTGTTCTTTCGATAATCGCCGCATTT
>CALJLD010000248.1 GCA_937982665.1 uncultured Planctomycetales bacterium | reverse complement strand
TATTTTGTTTACTCATTATCGTTATTTGTTTTACAATGTGATATCGCTTCTAGAAGATTTCATAAAAATAGATAATACGCCGCCATCGTCTCGTCCCATGCTCAAGATCATCGAATATCCGCACCCCACACTCCGTCATCGGTCCAAGCCGTTGCGGCGGGTTGATGCGGAGCTTAAGGCGATGATTGACCGCATGTTTGAGCTGATGTACGAAGCCAAAGGCGTCGGACTGGCCGCCAACCAGGTTGATCTGCCGTACCGTTTCTTCGTGATGAATGAAACGGCCGATCCCGAGCAGCGCGAAGCCGAGCGGGTGATCATCAACCCGGTCATCAGCCGCCCCAAGGGAACGGCCACGCAGGAGGAAGGCTGCCTGAGCATTCCCGGCGTTTACAAGGAAGTCACCCGCCCGGACAAGATTCGCTTGAACGCGTACGATCTCCGCGGCGAGGAAATCAATGTCGAACTCAACGGCATGCTGGGCAGAATCGTGCAGCACGAAACCGATCACCTGGACGGCGTGTTGTTCATCGACCGACTGAGCGAAAGCGACAAACGCGAGATCGCCGACTCGCTGGAAGAATTCACAATCGAATTCAACGCCAAACGTCAAAGCGGCGAGTTAGGCTCGGACGAGCAACTGGCCCAACGCCTGGCGGAACTTGAGCAGCGGCGTTGTTAGCGCATTGTCCAGAATTCCACTGCGTGGCCAGTCTCTCAAGGGTGGCCCAGCCTGACCAGGCTGGGTCGGCGCAGCCGACAAGATGCCCACCCAGGCAGGCTGAATCTAGTTTATTGCTGACTGGGTGGCATGGTCACATCGCGCAGCATGGGTGACCATGATTGCGTTTTCCACTTGCAGATAACGTGAGTCTAAGTCTCAAGTGGCAACGTTGGCATCGCATACCATTGACAACTGGCCACCATTGTCTTGTTGTCAACGCGTAGCAATCATCTCTTTGCAGCAGATCAAATACAAATCCGCGAACGCCACATCAAGCATTGCGAGTGAGCACTGGAAGCGAGCTTCCAGTGGCACCCAACAGCGGCCCTACTCAGCATCATGTCCCGTTAGGAGCTTGCGCATCTCTTCACTTCGGCACACATCCAAAGGCGTGCGGCCGTCAGCATCCTTGGCGTCAACGTCGGCCCCGTTTTTCAATAACAGCCGGGCAGTCTCCAAGCGGTCCAGCCGTACGGCCAAGTGCAGCGGCGTATAATCCCCCTCACTCTTCGCATTCACGTCTGCACCAGCCGCGATCAGCAGCCTGGCGATCTCCCAACTCTCGGAACCGATGGCCGCGTGCAGCGGAGTTCCCTCAAGCCAGCCGCGATACTCGGTGCTGTGATTGCGAATATCCGGATTCGCTCCGGCGTCCAGCATCAACTTCACCACCGACACCTGTCTTGTGCAGGCAGCAAAGTGCAGCGCCGGGTAGTGATCGCTGGCCAGGGCATTGGCGGTGTTCGGGTCTTGCTCAAGGAGCTGCTGGACGGAGTCCAGATCGCGCAGCGCGACAGCCGAATACAGATCGAGATCGCCTCCGTAAGCCAGCAGAATCTCGATCAACGCGTACGCTTTGGCGTCGTCCTCTTGGTGTTGCGGGAACTCGGCAACAAACGGCGAGATTGCCGTGGCAACCGTGCGAATCGAAGTGTCGCCCTCCTCGTCGGCTGCTTTCGGATCAGCTCCGGCTTCCAACAAGACTTTCAATAGGCCAGGGCGATCCGCTTCATCAGCCAATCCACTGGAGAACGATCCTTCGCGCAAAGCTTGATCCAGGATTTGCTGCCGTAGTTCCTGTTCCGCTGCCAGAAACTTGGGATGCGTGACAATGGCTTCAGCGTTCTCTGCCTTGCCATAAAACGCAGCCACGTCCAAAGCAGTCTGCCGCGGCTTAGAATCCTCGGTAAATTCGTCGGTCGCCTTGGCAAAGACATCAACGCCGGAGTCCATGAGCAACTTGACTGTTTCCGGCGCGGCCCTGTTGGCGGCAAAATGCAGTGGCGTAGCCACACTATCGATGACCATGACCCCAGTCCAGCTTCCTCGAAAGCTGATTCGCCGATTGAGATCGGCACCTTTTTCGATCAGCAGCGCAACAACGTCATGATGCGGCATTGCATCGACAATGACCGGGTAGCCAAAGCACTGGAAATTGACATCGGCCACTTGTTCCTCAATCAGGTATTTGCAGATCTCCAAACGGCCGAGCTCGACTGCTCTCCTGATCGGGACTGGCCCCCGCATTCCTCCATTCGCTGACAAGTTATGCTTTGCGAAGAGTTCCTTCACCAGCTCAACGTCATCATTCTCAATCGCCTCGATCAGCAACCGCGAAGCAGTTTGGGCGGCGGCAGGAGTTGATGTGCTGGCGATGCAGCATACTGTCAGGAATAACAGAACAAGATGAGCGCGACTTTGCATACTTGCCCTCACAGAATCAGGATGCCTTAGCCCTTTCATTGTGGGTGGACGCGTGCTCGCGGTCAAAGAACCCAGGTGCCATGGTCACATCGCAGGAACGCAGTGACCGCAGGGTGACCATGAATACGTATTGGTCCTGGCAGCGTTCCACACTCACATCCGGGGTGGCATGGTCACGTCGCGCAGCAGGGTGACCATGAATACGCTGGGGCAAGCTCAGCCTTTCATTATCGCACATGCGCGAAGTCACTGTTCCGATTGAGTATGGCCTCGGCGAACTTCACGCAAAGGATCGGAATACCGTGCGTGGCGGAGACTGCACTCATGGTCACCCTGCTGCGCGATGTGACCATGCCACCCAAACCAAATCTCACCATGCCATCCAATTCGCTGTTTGCAGCGCCCAACTGCCGATTTTGGGCTCAAATCGCAGAGAAACCCGCCTGATGCTCGACTAGCGGTGATAGCCCGAATCTGAATAATGACGCTTTCTCTTGGTTGTTCGCTTGCTGCGATGGCCTTTGTTGTTGTCTGCCCAATTGGGGCTTGCTGACGCCTGATTTGTGCTTGGAATTCCCGCACGTCTTGGCGTTAGACATCTCGTTTTGATTATTGCTATTCCGCCGTTTTGCCTGCCGAGTATCGCCTGTGTCCACTGGAACCGGATTGAGTCGCCCGAAGTCGCCGCATCATTCGAAGAGTCCCGCGCCGATTTCTTCGCTGAGCAAGCCTGGCGTGGCTCGCAAAGTTTCGAGCGGGCGTTCAAACGAAGCCGAAACAGCAACGCAGGCGATGCGGCCGCCAATCGACTGGTTCCGCGTGATCCCCTACTTCTTGTTGCATGCGGCGGCGGTGACTGCGTTTTGGGTTGGCGTCAGTCCGATTGCGGCCAGCGTTTGTGGGGCGATGATTGCCTTGCGTGTGTTTGCGCTCACGGCGTTTTACCATCGATACTTTTCGCATCGGGCGTTTAAGACGTCACGCTGGTTTCAGTTTGTGGGTGCCGTGTTGGGCGCTTCGTCCGCTCAGCGAGGGCCGATTTGGTGGGCCGCCCATCATCGGGCTCATCACAAGCATTCCGATCAGCCGGATGATTTGCACTCGCCGGTCCAGCATGGATTTTGGTTCAGCCACATGGGCTGGTTTTTGACGCGCGAAGCTTATGCGACAGACAAGAGCCTGGTTCGCGACTGGTTGAAGTTTCCGGAGCTTCGTTTTTTGGACCGCTTTGATTTCTTTGTGCCTGCGGTGTTTGCTGCCGGGATGTTCGGCTTGGGCGAGTTGGCCCACTATGTTTGGCCGGCGTCCGACACCAGCGGATGGCAGATGTTGGTGTGGGGATATTTGTTGTCAACGTTGGCCGTCTATCACATCACTTACTTTGTGAATTCGTTGGCTCATGTTGTTGGCAAGCGGCGTTTCCGCACCGAAGACGACAGCCGCAACAACCTGTGGCTGTCCTTGCTGACTTTTGGAGAAGGCTGGCACAACAACCACCATCGCTATATGGCCTCGGCCAGGCAGGGTTTCTATTGGTGGGAGATTGACATCACTTATTACATTCTTTGCATGCTGTCATGGTTCGGCCTGGTTTGGGATTTGAAGCCGGTGCCTAAGAGTATCTTGGCTGAAGGTCAGCAAAGTGATGGCGAACCGCGCGGATAGCAGCGGCGGTGGTAGCGGCGAGCATAATGGAACGCGCAGCGGCGGCCGCGATTTGCTCGCGTGAAATGAAAGTGCTTGTTCGCGCAGCGTTGTCTTTTGAGGTTGTTTGCAAGCTGCGCGCGTGAGTGGCATTTCGCCGTTGACCAATGCACTTTGAATGCGAAGATTCTTATTGACGAAGCACGCTCTTTGCTTGAGAAGAAGCATCAGCAAAACAAAAAACGGCCGCTCCCGCGCAGGCGCGGAAGTCGACCGGTTGTCTTGCTGAATTCGCAAGTGTTGAAAGTCAGCTTGGCTGGCGACTTCGATTTCGGCCAGGCGGACATTTCGTCCAAGCGCTGTGCGAGCGAAACGAAGCAACGCCGGCAAGGGCGGCTTTCAACGAATTGGATGCAAGCGGAGGGCTTAGTAGCCGCAACCACAACCCGAGTGGGTGTATCCGCCACAGCCGCCGCCACAACCGTAGTCACAACCGCAACCACAGTGGCCGTGGTGACCACGGAACAACCAACCGAACAGACCACGATGACCGCAACCGCAGCCACCACAGTGGTCGTGGCAACCGCAGTGGCCGTAATCATGGCCGCATCCACAACCGTGGCCGTGGCCGCAACCATAGTCATGGCCACACCCACAGGAATCGTAACAGCCACAACAACCGTGACCGCCAAACAGGCCGCCGCCGAACAAGCCAGCTTCCGCCGAGGAACCAGCGGAGAAAACCAGCGCGCCAAGCAGCACGGCAGGAACAAAAATCAAACTACGCATCGGTAACTCCTTCCAGGGGGTGAATCAATGCTCGGACGCCAACGTACGCCCGGCGTGTGACGGGTCGCCCCGCCCGACTTCTCTTAATCACTTCCATCGCCCGCGGGGCATGCGGGCTTTAGGCAACTCAGGGCAACTTCCGTCGATACGCAGAATTTGCCGGCCATGTGGCGCGCTTGTGCTCAATGTACCGGTTATGCCGCCACAAACTCGCGGCCTGCGGAAGCTCAGCCGCATCTAGCGCCCATTCCGATTGCGTAGGCCTGCAAAATTTGGGCAACTTAGTAGGCATTTCCCCGGGGCGTCATATGTTTTTCTAACGAAGCAAAAGAGGGCTCAATCCACTGCTCGCCAATCGCGGGAACAAGACCCACCGCAAAGCAGGATCGCCAAAATGCAAGAAGCTCTCCAACAAGCCCAGCAGTCCGAAGCTCAGACAACGCCCATCTATTCCGAGTTCGGCGGCGATGAGGATCTCGGCGAACTCGTCGAAATGTACGTGGACGAGATGCCCGGCCGCATTCAGGCGATGGTCGAAACCCTCGCAGCCAAAGATTGGGAAGGCCTCGCCCGCTTGGCGCATCAGCTCAAGGGCGCCTCAGGCAGTTACGGCTTCATGCCCATATCGCAAGTTGCGGCTCAGTTGGAAAACGCGCTCAAGAAGAATAGTGAGCCAGAAGAGATCGATCGCTTCTTTCAGCAGACCATCAATGTTTGCCAACGCGCGAAAGCCGGCACGCCGAACTAATTCTTTGGCTAACGCATTACTGCTAAGCAGCAACCACTCACGCAGAGTTTGCTATTCCGAATCCGCCGGCTCCGGCGTGGCGTTGCCTTGCACGGAAAGCTGATATTCAAGCAGCCGGCCATTGTCTTCCGGATAGAATGTCTTCCCGATAGATGGTCGACTCGTCCTTAAACTCGTAGCCGTGCAGTGCGATGTGCAGCGTGACTTCAAACTCGGCCGCACCGCGCGGCGGAACCCTCATCGGCAAGTCCTGCTTCGCACGGAAGCAGCAGTAAAAGCCGCAGCTGCACATACGGCAATGGCAAATTGACAATCCTGGGCGCGCTTCTTCCGCAGCCCGCCAAAGAGATCCGCACCAGGTGAGGCAAGTTCCCGATGCCGAATTACTCTTCGGCGGCCAGTTCTTCCTTGCGGCGTTTGCCCCCTTTGCGCTTGGAGACGTCGGGCGCGTTCTTCATCACAAAGCGATGATCTTGAACAAGCTGCAGCAGATCAAACGAGCTAATGATGCCGACGACTTTTTTCTCGGCGGTGACGATCACGTGATGGATGTGATGGTTGCGCATGATTCGCGCGGCTAAAGAAACGTCCGCATATTGCGGCACCGTGTAGATCTTCTCTGTCATGAACTCGCGGATGGGCTGGTCCGCGGGGCGATCCTCCAAGAAGTCCGCGGCACTGACGATGCCAATGGGCTCGTTCTCGCCATCCACAACCGGAACGCAACTGCCTTGGCCGTCCTTGAGCATGCTCTTCACCTGTTCGACGGTGTGATCCGCCGTGGCAGTCACAACGGGCGAGACCATCAAGTCATCAATCTTTGCGTTCATATCAATTCCCAATACTTGTTCTTGGAATGGAGCGGCGCGTTCATCACAGGCTGAATCACTAGCAACATGACAACAGTCAGCTTTTGCTCTCTTCCACAAAGCCGGCAAGGAGGTCCATGGCGGACGCCACGCCCAGGAGTTGCTGTTTGCTGTCAACGACGATTAAGCGATGAACGCGATTCTGCAGCATGATCTTGGCGGCTTGAGGGATGGAGTTGCTGATTTCGACCGTGACCGGATCAAGCGACATCCAATCGCCGACGCGTTCCAGCAAGATGTTCGCCTGTTCAAACCGCTCGAGCATTTGGTTGTGATCGAGTTCGCTGACGCGGGAGAGCGCCGTGAGCTCATCGCTCAAGTCTTTGGTGATGCCTAGGAAGTCGGTTATGGAAATGACGCCGACGCATTGCTTGCTGTCGTCAATAACCGGCAGGGCCGAGATCCGATGTTCCCGCATCAACTCGAGGGCGGCCCTGAGCGTGTCGTCCGGAGTGACACAGATAAGTTCGCTGCTGATGATGTCTTTGAGCTCGACGCGCGACTGAATCATAATGGTGTTTCTCCCAGAATTAACTTCGCCAGCTTGGTGCATTCCGGCCCAAGCGATCGATAACGCACAGTTCGTGCGGATCGGCACACAGGCAGCGTGTCGGTTGAGCCCACCGGCCGCACATTTTGCTCTGGCGGGAAAGCAAGAGGGCTTAGAGCAACTCCAATACCTTGCTGGTTCGGAAAGGCGGCCCTCGGTGGAATATCCGCCTGGGTGGCATCGTGGCACCCGTCGCGCAAGCCCATTCTGACACCCAATGAACTTCACGCGCAATGAACACGGACAGGCTTCGCTTGTCGGTTCTATGTGGCGGTCAGGCGTTACACCACTTCAACACTTCGGCGAGTTTTTGATCGTTTCTCGCTGGTCGTGTTGCTATGCGATTTCACTGGCAGACTTCGCTTGCCAGTGCCACCCGTTTTGTTGTGTTTGAAGTGGTGGTTGATGCAGTGACGTCGTTGGATTGGCCACGCGGATTCACGGGTAACAAGTTACCCGTGGCACCCGTTTCTGTGGCTCGGGTGCCATGCTCAAACTCGTTTGAGCATGCGTTGTTGGAGAGTCGCTTGCGACAATCATCCGTTGTTGTGTATCTGGAAATCATGACGCTCCGCATGCTCAAGCACGCTTGAGCATGGCACCCATTCGCCGAAGCACCCATAGCACCCATTCAGTTTCAATATCGTTCAACGCGATGCACGATGGCGCGTTGTTGTTTCTTACCGCAGTTGCTACTCATGATCAGGTTATCGCATCAGGCGCGATGTGATGTCATCATCGGTGTTGGTTAGCGGGGGCAAAGTGTCCCGGTCCATGCGTAGTGGCTGATCTGTCTGCTGCAGCCAAGCAGAGGCGCTCGACCAAGCCCAATCTTCGACGTTCTTGACTAATCCACGTCGTACCGGATTGTCGTTCACGTATTGAATCTTCTCGTGAACGTCCCGGACGCTGCGAAGATTGCGATCGTATCCGCCGCCGCGTTGCCAGAAACGGCAACGACGCGTGCCGTCTTGCGACACACGCTCAAGTTTCGTCAGGAAGTCGGGCGCGCTTTGGTGCAGCCAGCGGATTGCCTTCCTGGCGACGGACTGTTTAATTGTCTTCAACATCATTGAAATCCGAACGTCTTCGTGTGGCCGAATGACGAGGTGCGCTTGCTCAGGCATGATCACAAACGCCCAAAGATCAAACGGCGCAGTTTGGCGACCGAGGTCGATCGCTTCGACAAGCCAAAGCCTGGTGCGGTCGCGATTCAGGAGCGGCAGCCGACGAAAACACGAGAACGTGAGGAAGTGCGCGTCGCCTCGCGTGTCGTATCGCTGGCGCGTCTTGCGTTGCGGCATGTTGTTGATGAAAAGAGGAGTGACGTTGGTTATGGAGACAGGGCTGCAAGACCAGCGAGCATGCTCAAAGCGAGTTTGAGCATGGCACCCATAGCATCCATGGTACGCATAGCACCAAATGGGTGTGCCGCTCACGATCAGACTTGCCAACTAAGACCACAGTTGAGAATCTGCCACCGCGAATTTGTCTTCGCGCGATGAGTTGCGACATGCTGCCCTCCGGTTTGCCCCGCGCAACGATTGAGAGTTGGGCCTGATGCTAGCCCAGGCGGCGCGGCATCGCAAGCAAATGCCGGAGTGATGGCCGGCTGCCGTGCCAGGCTCGGCGAATTGGATTCCTGGCTGTCGGAATAAGGTCAACCCATGCCCCACGGATTCACTGGCAGACTCCGCTTGCCAGTGCCACCCGTTTTCTTGTTTGCGCTTGGTGAAAGTGACGTCGTTGGATTCACCGGTAGCGAGCAACAAGTGGCACCCATTTCTGGGGCGAGGTGATGTCGCTGGATTCGCCACGCGGATTCACGGGTAACAAGTTACCCGTGGCACCCATTTCTGTGGCACTCATTCAGGGGCACCCGCTTCAGAGGCACCCGATCAGGGCCACGATTTCGTTGATGCTTGATTTGTTGGCGTTTGTCGAGTCGCTGAGCGGATTCACTGGCAGACTTCGCTTGCCAGTGCCACCCGTTTTTTGCGTTTGAAGTGGCGGTTGATGCAGTGACGTCGTTGGATTCGCCACGAGGATTCACGGGTAACAAGTTACCCGTGGCACCCATTCTGTGGCACCCACTTTTTTTGCGTTGTTACTTTGCACAGAGGTTCATTCCCCTTTGTCGGCTTCTCTCTTCAATTCAGCTTCCGCGGCGATGTAGCCGAAGGCGGCCCAGTGGTCGCCGGCGATGACTTGCTTATAGACTTTTCGGGCTTTGTCGCCTTCGCCGTTGATGGCGTACCAGTTGCCAACGCCATAGCCGTATGTTGCGAGTTGTAACGCGGCGTCCGTATCTTGCGACTCATCCGCGGCCGCATCTGCGGAAAGCAAATCCGTTGGCAGCAACTTGCCTTGGTACATGAGCAGCCGTCGGTGATAGGCGTGGTTTTCCAGAATCTCCATGTCTTCGCTGACTTCGGCGATGGCCTTCGCGGCATCGTCATCGCGTCCAAGTTTTTGCAACGTCATCCAAGTCCAATCGAGCGTGGCCACGCGCATGTCATTATTCTTCGCCGCGGCCAGACACTTCTCATATGAGTCCAGAGCCTTGTCATAATTGCCGGCCAGGTAATAGGCCAACCCAAGATGGTAATAGACGTTGGTGTGCAGTGTGCTGGTGGGAACGCCTGAGGCATTCGGCTGCCCGTCCGATTCGATCTGATCTTCCGTGCCGGCAATCAGCTCGGCGGCCTTTTCCAGGTCGGCGATCGCTTTATCGAATTGCCGCAAGGTGATGTAGCGATGTCCGCGGTGACGATACAACCGCGCGTCATTCGGGTCGAGCTCGATGCCTGCGGTGTAAACATCGACGGCATCCTGGTAGTGCCACAAGTAAGCCAACCGGCGTCCCACCCAGATAAGATTGTCCGTGCGGTTAGGTTGTTCCGCGGCCCGTTTCCGCGCTGCTTCCAGATTGGCGGTCAGCTTCGAAAGTTCCTCGCCAACAAACTCCCTCCGCCGCAAGGGTTTACCCAAGAGCGAGGTCGCCTCGATGGGCTGTTCCTGGTCTTGGATTTCCGGCAATGACGTTTTGAATTCAAAGTTGCCGCAATGGGACTCGCTCGCGGATTTTCCAGCGGGATAGACGCCTGCCGCGCCGCTGGCGGCGATTGCTAGCACGAGACAGATCTGTCGAATTCGAGCAAACATGAGCGAGTCCTCTGGGTATGAACGCGGTTGCCGGCCCATTGTAACAAAGAGAATCGCGGGCCTCTCGCTGGAAGGCTCCTTCGAAGCGTTGCAGAAAAGGTAGTGTGAAAGAGTCCTGGTCCGGCCATCGGCAATTCCCGGCCGAATCGATATACTTCCAGGGCGTGCGATGTGGGCCACAGACCCGGAGATTGCGAACTGGCATAACTTTCCGCAATGGTTCGCAGCCATCATCTGCCGCATTCTGTCTTGCAGACAACTTACCCGCTTGGAGTATCCGCATGAGCCTGATCACCGCTTGCGTTTTCGCGTGCTTGCTTCCGATTGCAGACCACCAATGGCCGGCCTTTCTCGGCGCTGGCGCATCGGAGGTTTCCGCCGATACCATCCCCGTAACATGGTCGGAAGCTGAGAACATCGCCTGGCAGGCTGAATTGTCCGGCTACGGCCAGTCCAGCCCTGTGATTTGGAATGACACGGTTTATGTGACCAGTGTCGAAGGTGATATGAAGGAAGAGTTTCACATCACGGCGCTTAAGCTTTCCGACGGAAGCGAGATCTGGAAGCATTCGCTGACAAACTCCGATCAGATGGAGTCCAATATTTATGTGAGCCGCGCGGCGCCCACTCCGGTTGTCGATGCTGACGGCCTGTTCGTCTTCTTTGAAAGCGGCGACATGGTAGCGCTCTCGCACGATGGCGAAGTCAAGTGGGAGCGATCTTTGTCCGCTGAGTACGGAAAGTACGATAGCCGTTTCGGCATGGGCGCGTCTCTTGCGCAAACACAAAACGCCATCTATGTCTTGGCTGATCATGAAGGCCCGGCGTACGTGATGGCGATCGACAAGAAGTCCGGCGAGAACCTCTGGAAGACTGAGCGGAAGAGTCGCGTTGCCTGGTCGTCGCCTTCGATCGTCATGGTCGATGGCAAGCCCATCCTCGTTGTCAGCTCGGAAGGTTCCGTGGATGGATATGACACAACCAACGGCGAGCAACTGTTTAGCTATGACGAAGTTGGCGGCAACAACGTTTGCACGCCGCTTGATTCAGGCGATGGGCGTTTTCTGGTTGGTGCATCACCGGGTCAGCAGGGCGAAGACCGCGGCCTGGCCGGCGAATCCAACGTGATGATGCAAATTGTCACCGATGGCGGCGAACCGAAATTGGAGAAAGTGTGGACCGCGGAAAAGGCCATGGCCAGCTTTTGCTCTCCCTTGGTTTATCGCGGGTATGCCTACTGGCTGAACCGCACAGGCGTCGTAGTTTGTTGCGACGCCAAGACAGGTGAATTGAAATATCAAGAACGGATTGCTCAGCCGTGTTGGGCCAGCCCGATGGGTGTTGGCGACCGGATCTACTTTGTCGGCCAAAAGGGCGTGACAACCGTGTTGCAAGCTGGTCCGGAATTCAAAGTGCTTGCCGAGAACAAGCTCTATGAGGAAGCGCCTGCGGACGGAAATGATCGCTTCGGCGGACGCACGGAATACGGCGTTGTCGCGGTGAATGGCAGCCTGCTCATTCGAACAGGCGACGTCCTCTATTGCCTGAGAAACTCAGACGCCGAGTAGCTTGAACTTTGGCGAATCAACAATGGAAACGGCGAAGCCTGCTTGTTGGGCTTTGCCGTTTCTTTTTGCTGTTGTTGATTACGTCGCGGTCAATTCGTAGGGAGCGAAGATGCGGACCTGCACGCCGGGTGAGAATGCTACATGGCAAGGAGGGCCATGTGTTTTGATGCCAGAACTTGCCAGCATCGTCTCTTCGCACGAGGCCAACCGAACGTCGCGCAACGGATAGGGCCTATGCCACACGCGACCGCCGCGCAGTTCGCCATTCTTTGGCTGCATGTACATTACGTAGCGCTCAACCAGGAAGAAGTCCAAGCTGCCCGGTTCGGCCAGCCGGAGCGCTTGCGAATGGCTATTTTCGTCAGCAAACTCGATGGCGATTTCGCTCATCGCGCCGGCAGGCTCTGGCCAAAGCCGATGACTGGAATAGGTCACGCCGCGTTCCGTGGGCCGCACCTGCATCCGCGCGCGGAAGTAATTCAGATTCCATCGCCATCGAGCGACACGCACTGCCAAAGAACTGGCCGCATCCAAGCTGAAGAACCAAACACCGGGGCCTGTTCCACGATAGTGGACATAAGTGCGGACGTTGGTCTCGGCAAAGTTGCTGATACCTGGGACCGGCGGTGACCACCAGGGACGAACTCCGGACATAAAAAATGGCACCAACCCAACCCAGGCGTCGCCATCCCAGGTATCAAGCGTGAGCCCATCCGGAATGAGCGGTGCAATCAACTCCGGTGCGACGCGCCAGTGCAAGAAGGCCAGGTCCTGCCAGTGATGAAAACCAATCGGCCGGCCCAGCGGCGGTTCGCGCATTTCGAGCCGCTGTGCCAAACTGATCGTTTCCATGCCGGCGTTGTGGCCCACAGCAGAAGGTTCTCTTGCAGTAGGGCGATGCGCGGAGCCGTTTTCCAGTTTGGCTGCCGACTCGGATTGTTGCATAGCGGGTTGTCCTTCCAGCAAGACTTCGCAGTCTTCCAGCTCAATGCAGCTATTCCGGCTCAATCAAGACGGTATCTTCGTGCTCGTAAGCCGGCGCGCAACAGCACAAGAACTTCAACTCGCTGTCGCCAGTGTTGGTAATTGTGTGAACAAGACCAGGCGGAATCGCGATCGCATCGCCAGGGCCGACGTCGCGCTGATCGTCCTCGTCCAGCAACATCCGGCCGGTCCCTTCCAGGATGTAGTAAATCTCTTCCGTGACGCGATGATAATGGGGCGTTGTTTGGCCACCTGGCGGAAGTCGGGCTTCAGCCAGGCTTTGCTTTTCAATGCATGAGTTGCGGTGCGCCAGCAACTCGCGAATCTCCGATCCATCCTTCGTGGTGAATGCAGGCACAGCCGCTATGTTGTGAACGTCCATCATGTATCCCGTCATCAGCGAAGTAACCGAACGTGGCCCGCTGAGATTAACAAGTTTCGTGTTTTGCGTGTAAGAAGATTGCCGGGCGAGCCAAAAAAAGCAGCGACGAGAACAATGCCTCGCCGCTGCGATTGATTTCAATGACTGGAAATACTACTTGGCCGCGGCGAAGCGTTCGCCCACTGCGTTCCAGTCAATCACATTGAAGAACGCGGAGATATAGTCCGGCCGCCGGTTCTGATAGTTCAAGTAGTAGGCGTGTTCCCAAACGTCCAGCCCCAGGATGGGCGTGCGACCTTCCATGAGCGGAGAGTCCTGGTTGGGAGTGCTTTCGACGACGAGCTTGCCACCGTCAACGGAAAGCCAGGCCCAGCCGCTGCCAAAACGCGTCGCCGCGGCGTCTGAGAATTGTTTTTGGAAACCGTCAAAGCTTCCGAAGGCGCTGCTGATCGCGTCGCCGAGTTCACCTGATGGCGCGCCGCCGCCCTTGGGGCTCATGATGGTCCAGAAAAGAGAATGATTTGCATGGCCGCCGCCGTTGTTGCGGACAGCCATTCGTATATTGTCCGGCACCGCATTGAGGTCAGAAATGACCTGTTCAATGGGCTGGTTATCCAAGCCGGTCCCTTCCAACGCTGCGTTGACCTTGGCGACATAGCCGGCGTGATGCTTGTCATGATGGATCTCCATCGTTCTCGCATCAATGTTCGGCTCCAACGCGTCAAAAGCGTACGGCAAATCGGGGGTTGTGTAAGGCATAAGTTGAACTCCTGGAGTTGTTTTGCAATTCTGGTCTTGCCAGGGCTTTCTTCATGAAACGCGCCGCATGAAGCTGATGGCTGGAAAGCCGCGACTTCAAAGCTGCGCTGATGCTGTTGAGCTTACCGCATCCCTTGGCAAGCCACAATGAGCACCAAGGCTGTGCGAATTGGCCAAAACGTGCGAACGGCAGCGCATTTTGGCGAGTCAACCAGACACAAAGTTCTTGTGATGGAATCAGACGCTAACGAATCCGATCCGACGAAGCAGCAGCCATTCCCATTGAGCCGGGAAAGCTCCGCTGGCGATCCTCCGGCGAGGTACGAGTTGGGTGTTGTCTGGCCGAACGTTTTGGGCATTGGGTCTTTGGAAGATCAGTTCGATTCGGTTCGCCGCATTGAAGCGAGTGGTTTTGACGCGTATGAATTGCAGATGGGCGAGGCGCAGGCAATTGCAGTCACATTGCAGAAGTCTTCCACAGTTGGCGAGCAGACTGCGAACGCAAGCCGATCGATGGCGCTATCTCTTGCAACAGCTCATCGCCCCCAGCTGTTGATTTTTGCGACGACACTTCGCTTGGAAAGACGGGACACGAACGGCGACCATGGAGAGACCGATGCACAACCACCGGCCTGGATGCAACGCAACGCACTTTGCCTGGCCGAGACATACCACGACGCGGAAGGCGCAGCACAAGTTTGGCCGCTAACGGACCACTTGCGAGCGAGTGCACCAGCTGCGAGAGTTCAACCGCATGCATGGCATCATCCGGATTCGCCCTGGCCAGCTGACGCTTGCTTTCGGATTGTGGCGAATGAGAGCCCGATGACCGTTCGTGAGGAGTGTGCAGCGCGTGGCATTCGGTGCCTGGCGTTGGGCGTGATCCGCTGGCTGCCAGGAGAGCAGCCTTCGCTTGAGTTGGCCGATTTTCGCGCAACTAATTCCAAGGCAAAGAAACTTGGACGCATGCTGCGGTGGTTGGTCAAAGACCGTGCCGCCATTCGCGAGACCGCACAAGCGGCACAGCATGATCTTGTTGCGGCGGATACGCTGGCTGAAGGCATTTGCCAACTTGCCAAAGTGCGCTAGCTGTGAGCGGTCTTAGTCCGAAGATTCCGACGGCTCGAACTCGTATTCTTTCCAGCGGACAGGCCGACGTGCAGGTTCGATGCGCAGCATAACTTCGCCGTTTTGGAACAGCCGCACGGTTCCGTCGGATTCGCTCACGGCCACAGCGATGGCCTTCGTGGCATGACTGATGGCGGCTGCCGCCCAATGGCGTGCACCCAGTCCCTTGGAAAGAGTTATGGCTTGCGCGGAAGCATCGATGTAGCGGCAGGCTCCAACAACGATGCCATCCGAACTGACCAGGAACGCGCCATCCATCTGCGCGATTTCCTTGACGGCTTCTCGCACGCGAGGGCTGTGTAGGTTTCGCTCCTGGCGGTTGTAACCTTTGACCGGATCAAAGCCTTGCGGGTGGCTGAGACTCAGGACCTTGCGATGATCCCCCACGACAAACAATGTGCCGACCGGTTTGCCTTCCCGACCTTCTCGGCCGATTTCCACCGCGACATTTACGACGCACTGCAAGGTGTCCAGCGGCACGCTGGTCTCCAGTTGCCGCAGGTCTCGAACGGTCAGCCGGCCCAAGTGCTCTTTCAGGGCAATGATGCTGATCGAATCGATGCCGCCGGCCTCAAAGGAGCCGAAGAGTGCAACGACGTTTTCACCGGGGTGCAAGATGTCCTCGGCAGCCGCTTCAAGCAGTCCTTGCGACAGCTTGTCATGCACTGATGACTTGGGCATGTCAATTGCTACGGCGCCCAATCCAGCTTCAGCCGCGCCTTCCAGGATCTCGGCGGTATCCGCCACCATCACCACAGGCGTATTCTTGGCTTTGTCCGCAATCTCTTCCCAAGCGGTAGGAGCCTCAATCAAGATCAAGATCGCCTGCGCTTGCACGGCAGGAACCAATCGCAGCGCAACGTCCAAAAGCTCTGCGAAATTCCCCGTGAAACGCAAGGACTTTTTCATATTTCAGCTAAGGACCACAAGCTGAGCAGGCAAGCAGCGGAAGCGTACAACGAGGACCAAACCCCCGCAGCTTGTCATAAGCACGGCAATCAAGACGACGACGTACGCATCGTAGAAAACTTCTTGTCGCCGGACAACATGCCGTTACGGATTCATTCCTTTGACTTCGTCTGGACGGCAATTGATTGACGCCAGGGAACGACGCTACGGAACTTTGGCCCCTTCCGCAGCACCCAACTGTTGCTCGGCTTCCTCCTGCGTGATCTTCTTTCGAGTGGTCAGGTCGAAGAACTCGCCGGTGGCGACATTGAAGTAGTCTTTGCCTTCATCCGGTGGCGTTTGACTGTCATAGATGGCGACGTTGCCGCGGCCCATCACTTGCAGAATGTTCTTGCGGATGAACATGCCGGTCGTCTCGTCCACGCCGAAACACATCAATTGGGGAAAGGCATTGTGGACGGATAGCAAATCAGCGAAACGATCGCGTTGGAAAAAATGCTGGTCAACCGCGGAGCCCGGCAAGAAACCGAAGCCGCGCTCGTAGCCTTCGGCCATCATGATGGTGTTGACCAAAGGGCTGCCGCGCACCATGTATTCGGCCTGAATGGAAGCTCCGGCTGAGGAGCCAGCGATGATTCCGCCGCGGCGCAGAACATCGTGAAACAACTCGACCGCTCCGGTTCCTTCGTACGCGTCAACAAAGTTCCATTGCCGCCCGCCACCAAACCATACGCCTTTGGCGCGCTTCAGCGCGGAAACGAACTCGTCCGAGGTCACCCCCTCTGGCGTATTTTGAGCTAATACGGTGACGTCTGTTGCGCCCATGCGGGCCAACAAGCGAGCCTCGCCAGGATTGGGATTGGGCGGATTGGAAGCCGTGGGCAGGACGACAAGCGGGGCATCAGGCCCGCCTGCGGAATCGATGAACGTCTGCCACATTTCTTGGGTCATGCCACCGCCGCCGACGATCAACAACGATCCATTCTCAACATGCGGAGCGTTGGGTTTCGCGGCGGGAAAGGTTTCGCCAAGCCGGGCAAGCGACGCGCGGCTGAGACCAACCAGATCTTCCCAATTGCGGTTGCCTGAGATTTCTTTGAACAGGACTTCGCGTTCTTTGGATGCTGGCAAGACCACGACAGCAGGCTCTTCGCCCAGGGCGATCATTCGCCGCCGATTGAGGAACACGGCCGTCTCTGGCGCAACACCCAAACCAAAAGTGCCTGGTCGCTCTTTCAAAGCCTGAACGGCCGATTTCACATCGTCCGAATCTCGATCCGACTCCAGGTACGCCAGGCCAATGGCGACATACGGCAGAAGTTCGGTTTCGATCGCCGGAATGGCCACCGCTCCTCCGCGGCCAAGCATCTTGGCGAATTCTTCTTCCGCGTCGCTTCCGGAAACTTGGCTTGTGTACTCCGCGGCAGTGGCTTGCACCCACAGTCCATCAAGTTGGTCGATGTCTTCCGGAAGTGGTTCGCCCGGCTTCCAATCGGCGATCTTTGGTGGGTCCGGTTCAGGCTGCTCTTGTTGCTGCGTGGCACCGTTTTGGTTGGTTTGCGAATCTCCTCCGCCTTGCCGGGCTCCGCGACCGCGTCTGCCGCGACCACGGCCACGTCTTGCTCCTGGAGGTGCCGGGCGAGACATCCGGGAAAACGTCTGGCGAATCTCTTCGGTTGGCTCGCCCCCTCCCCACAATACAAGCGTGCCCGACAATGGTGTTGCGTGAGGTTTTGCCGAGACGGCCTTTGCGTCATCACCAACAGCACGGCGCTCCTGGGTTGCGGCCGGCTGTGCAACAGCAGCACAAACCGCAAAGTGGCAAACCAGACCGACGAACGCAGCGGAGATGATGCGTACGAGATTGCCGCGGCTGCAGCAAGGACAGGATTTCATGGCGAGCTCGCAGGAGGATGGATCAATTCCAGATTCATGCAGGCCTCCCAGTTTATCTCGACAGCGCACCGTTTACCAATATTCGGCGGCAACCAATCATCCAGGCAAAGTGAGTAAGCCAAGCACAAATCTGCAGTTGCGGTTGACGTCAAATGTTTGACCCTGTGTGTGCGCACCGATACAATTCGCCAATCGCGGACGGACGAGATTTGCATCATCAACGCGAGTTGGCTTGGAAGAATTCGTGGCCAGGAAACTCGTTGATGAGAAACCGCGACTGTTGAATTGGCAACTGGAAGTACACCTGAAGTTCGCTCGCGTGAGCGAACACAGTTTGTTTTGAACAGCCTGACAAACGGACAGCCCAAAACTTCGTCGCTTACTATCGACAAGAGATGGCGACATGAGAGTTCGCGCTACGGCCTCGCGAGTGGAGGTCTGGGCGCCGGCGAAGCTGAATTTGTTTCTGGGAATTCGGGGGAAGCGGTCTGACGGATACCATGAGATTGAAACACTCATGGTTCCCATCGCACTGTACGACACGCTTTTTATCTCGCCGACGGAACCAGCCGAAGCCAAGGCCAACATCCAGTTGACGGTCGATTCTGGCGAGCTTTGCTCCGCTCGCAATGGGAATGATTCCGCTCCAACGAGTGCGGACAACACCATTGTTCGGGCATTGTATGCCCTGCGAGCAATTCTCGACGATTCTTCTTTGCAGAACCGCGCAAGGCAAAGCGTTGTTGTTCGCTTGATGAAGCGGATCCCCGTGGCCGCAGGTTTGGCAGGCGGATCCACCGATGCCGCGGCGGCGTTGTTGGGTGTGGCAAAACTCTGGGGAATTGCCGCGGAAGATCGCTCTTTGTTTGACGCAGCTTGCCAGGTTGGGAGCGATATTCCTTTCTTCTTGCAGAGCGGTGCGGCCATTTGTCGAGGTCGAGGGGAGTTGGTCTCGCCGGCTCCATTGCCGCGTTTGCACTTTGTGGTTGTCAAACCCAATGCGGGCCTTGCCACGGCGGAAGTCTATCGCAAGTGTCAGCCTGATGTAGAGACGGCGAGTGTGGAAGACCTGGTGCATGCACTTTGGAACAAGGACCGAAACGGCGTGCGTCGCGCGATGCACAACGGGCTACAAGCAGCGGCGGAGCAGTTGAGCGAGACTGTCGAAGAAATGCATCGCGAGTTCGACAAAGAGGACGTGATAGCGCATCAATTGAGTGGAAGTGGAACGAGCTACTTTGGGGTTTGCGGATCCGCGCACAGCGCACGCAAAGTTGCCGCAAGATTGAAGGCACGGAGAGTAGGCCGCGTGTTTGCCGTCAGCAGTTGCCTGTGACGCTGTATTGATCGGGAAGGCCGCCATGCAGATTACGGAAGTTCGCATCAAGCTGATGGAATCGGCCACGGACCGATTGCGGGCGTTTTGCTCGATTACAATCGACGATGCATTCGTTGTTCGCGATCTGAAGATCATTGACGGCGCGAGCGGTCCCTTTGTGGCCATGCCTAGCCGCAAACTCACCGGGCACTGTACGCATTGCGGTTCTAAGAATCATCTGCGCGCCAATTACTGCAACCAATGCGGCGCACGGCAACCAGCTGGCCGCCCTATCCTGGATGAGGAAGGCCGAGCGCGGCTGTATGCGGATATCGCCCATCCGATCAATTCCGAATGCCGGGAGATGATTCAGGAGAAGGTCATCGAAACATACCAACAAGAGTTGGAGTTGGCGAAGCAGCCCGGCTATGTCTCACGCTATGATGACTTTGACGCTGACTATGACGAATCGGAAAGCGACGACCGCGAAAAGCCAGCCGCGGGTGGAGAGCGCTTAGGGACTATTCCACCGCCGCCGGAGAAATCGGACGAACCACAGCCCAAGGCAGAAAAGAAACCCACCAGTTCCGAAGACAAGCCCGCTGCGCGCCCGGAGTCAGCGCAACCAAAAGCGCCGCATTCCAAACAGGTGCAAGAGCAGAAAGAACAAAAGACACCGTGGCACAAGCGGCCGGATGACGAATTTGGAGCCGGGATCTTTTGATGCAGAAACGTTGTGCGTTGCCCAAGGTTCTTGTCACGCTAGAGCAACCACAAACCAACCGGGCCGTCTTCCTCGGGATCTTGCCGTTCCCATTCCTTGCGAACTTCGCTCAGTCCAAAGGCGCACATATCGTACTCGTCCGCCAGGCGGTGAAGTAACTCGGCATCCGCCGACTCAGCATTCGTATCGGGCAACTCAACGTTGGCAGCGATCATGTAGCTGCGCTTGCCTTGCAGCTTGTAGTCAATGAAGCTGTCCGGGAGCGGGGGTGCATTGAGCTTCTCCAAGGCCTCAGGATAAACGCCGGTCCAGAAGAGGGTGAAGTCACCAATATGGCGATGAACTTCACGGCGTGATGTGCCTTGGCGTTGCTCGGCCTCGGCGACCATTTCAGCCACCTGGTTGAGCCGTTTGCCAGAAGGAGCCCTAACGCTGAACAGCCCATCACGATGAATAAAGCGGACGAGCAGTCTGGAGAGATAGTCCACCAGCGGCGGGTCCGCGACGCCAAGACGAGATTGGAACGTCTGCTCGGTCAGACCGCTGAAGTATCTTTCGGTAATTTCCAGGCGTTTTCTGTTGGGGAGCACGTCTTGTCCTCCTGCAGCGGGTCAAAGGGCCAAACGGCGTTTGGGCGGCCCAGCGCGGGAGACGCACACTTGCCCAGGCAAGAATGCGCATAACCTTTCAATTCTAGCACGCAAACCGCAATGCGGCAAGGCGGTTTCCTGGGCTGCTAGCTGCTAAGCGGGCAATTGTCGGTCGTGTTTCAACAAAAAAACGTCGTCGGGGCAAAGCGTGCCACGGCGGCGATTCAGGCACGCTCGATGAGCTCCGCTGGAGATTCCGCGCCGCGGACAAGAAACTAAAGCAAACCAGAATCGAAGTTACTTACCCGCGTCTGTGCCCGCGTCGCCTTCGACGGATTCTGTTTCAACTGCTTTTGCTGCCAAGGCTGCCTTCCAACCAAAGGGCTGTGTCCATGCTTGTTTCTTCTGATCCTCGAAGGCTGGATTGTCTGGTTCGGCGGATGACGTTACCACGGCCCTGACGTAAAGTTCGTCTCCCGTGAGCGTATATGTGGCAGCAATCACATTCTCCGAAGACTGCAGCACGGAACCAATTTCGGCCGAGTACTTGTGCGTGACGCGCAGTGGTTCGCCGGCTTCGTTGAATCGGGGCTCACGCGAGGGATCGAAACCAGCCCGCGTGCCGATGAACTCGATGGTGTACTGCTCGCCGTCGACCGGCTCAACCGCAACGGTGTACGTTCTGGACTCCGCGTCGAACTCGACGTTCGCCAATGTGACGCCGCTGGAGGCATAGAAGTCACCTCGCTCCATGGCGTGGATCAGCGATTCCGGCGTGAGGAACGCGGCATGCACCATGACCCAACCTCGGCCCGGCGAGGAACCTCGCTGGCCAAAGTAATTGTGCGAGTCATCGGTGCCGATTCCGAACAGCGGGGGAGAGTTGTATTCGGCGATACGCAACGTGTTGGCGATATCCCACAAACGCTCAACACTGACGTGTGTGTCATCGCCACGGTGGTTGATGGACGGATGCCCGTTGTAGACCTCGAAGAAGCGCTCTTCGATCACGGCGGCAATATCTTCCGCTGTCACGGCGTAGCCGAAGTTCGGGTGGTTCAAGTGCGGCAACATCGGCTGGCCGGTCCGCTGCTGCTGCGTGATGATCGCTTTCAAGTTGTTGGCGATCGTATCGCGAACACTGTCGCCACCTTGAGGGCGAATGACATCGCGAATGTTGGCGATGTTAATGTGTACGGGATGTTGCTGAAAGTGATCCGAAAGTTCCTCGCTTTGGATCAATAGAAACTCACCTGCCGTTTCAAACAGTTGACGATACTCGCCCAGCGGCTTGAGCCGAACCTCGTCCACACCGTTTCGCGTGCGGGTTTCCACCCAGTCATCGCCAAAGCGTTCCAGGTAGCGCTTGAAGCCTTGGATGCCGCCGCGTTCGTTGGAAAGGCTTTGCTTCACCCATTTCTGGCCTTCGCTCAAGATGTTGTGATCGGACAAGGCCAGGAAGTCATAATCGTTCTGCAGATACCAATCGACAATCATCTCAGGAAAGTCGTTGCCGTCGCTCCACAAAGAGTGCGTATGCAAATTCCCGCGATACCACTGCTTGGGCAAGTTGGCATCTTCCTGAACAACGCTTGCGGCAATTCCGTGACTGTGCGGTTTGCCGTCGTGATCGTGAGAATGCTTCGTGGTATCGTGCTTGTGATCGTGTTTAGAATCGTGGTCGTGCGTTGCGTGGCCATGGCCATGGCCATGGTCATGGTCATGCGCGGCTGCGGTAAAATTCACGCTGCAGCAACAAGCGACAAGGCAAAGTGCAATGCGAAGCAGGAGAGAGCAGGGAGACATGGCGTGATCCGTTGTTCCGGGGAAGGCATTTCTTGGCGGGTGGGCCATGCCAGCTGTCGATGCAGCCAACATGTCTTTGGCCATGATGTTTGAACCGGACCGTGGACACAAGCGATTGGCAGGAATTCGCGAGGAATTCACGAGAGTTACTTAACGCCGTTCGCCTGTTCTTGCTTCATGGGTTGAAGCTGGAACACTGGAGCTTGGCACCATGCGAATCCTCCGCGCTGCGGGAAATATGGAGTAAGATGGTGGGTTGAGAAACCTGGCGGTGCCAGTCAGCCTGATGGCTATTCAAGACGTCAAAGAACACAATCACTCTGTCAATGCATTCTCTAGACACAACGCCGGAAACTGCGGAAGTGCAGAGAGAAGTGCTCCTCAGGCGGGGCCCGTCGCGCCGAGTGGAGTTGGCATTTGAGCTCTCGCAAAAAATGTGCGAGACATGCATGGCCGGGATTCGCGATCGAAATCCGAATTATTCTGACCGCCAGGTTGTGCTGGGTATGCCAAAATGACGCTGGGTGAGGAGTTGTTCCGCCAGGCATTCGCTGACGAGGCGGCAGTGATTGACTCATGATGCGAATGACATCGGACAAAAGTACTAATCAGAACGCGACGAACTTGGCCACTTCAACTGACACCTCTGAACAACTTTCCCCCGTCGCGCCGCGCGAACGGTGGCCGAAGCACATCGCCATTATCATGGATGGCAATGGCCGTTGGGCTCAGCGACAAGGCCTTCCTCGCATTGAAGGGCATCGTCATGGCGTCGCTAGCGTCCGCCGCATCACGGAAGAATGCGCTCGCCTGAAAATCGGCCAGTTGACTTTGTATTGTCTTTCCAGCGAGAACTGGAAACGGCCCCAGCATGAACTTGATTTTCTCATGCATCTGCTGGAGCAGTACTTGATCGAAGAGCGACAGAAGATCATGGGCGAGGACATTCGCCTGGACGTGATTGGCCGTCGCGAGGGGATCCCCAATTCGGTCCAACGCGAGATGGACAAGACAATCGAACTCAGCCGGAATAACGGAGGGCTGCGTTTGTGCCTTGCCGTCAACTACGGAGCTCGGGCGGAAATTGTTGATGCGGTCAAAGAGATTGCACGCCGCGCGCAAGGTGGAAGCTTACCGCCAGAGGAGATTAGCGAATCGACCATCGATGCGAGCTTGAATACCGCCGGCATGGTGGATCCGGACCTGGTTGTCCGCACCGCAGGCGAAATGCGGATCAGCAACTTCCTGCTCTGGCAAATCAGCTACGCGGAGATCTGGGTCACGCAACGCTGCTGGCCAGAATTTCGCGAGGCCGACTTGCATACTGCCATCGAAGATTTCGCTGCGCGTGACCGTCGCTATGGCGGTCTGAATCTTGACGCGGACTAGCGGACGCCGGCATGAACATGCATCGCAGGATTTGGCCATTCCAATGCCACGCGCTAAGGTTCGTGGTTGCCGCATTTGTCGCTCTTGTTGTGGTTGCGCTCGGTGGTCGCGCAACGCTTGGGCAAATGGAACGCCCAAAACAGCTGGGCAACGGAAACATGGAAGCCGTCAATGCCGATGGCACGCCGGAGGCATGGTTCTTTCGGGCCGCTGGGCAGGGCTCAAAGATTTCAGACGATGGAGAAGAAGCATTCGAAGGCGCGCACGCCGCACTGATCGATACCCGCGAGACGGAAACCGAAGTCAATTCGTTTGCGAATCTCTCTCAAATCATTGACGCGACTGAGTTTCGCGGCAAACGCGTAAGGTTTCGCGCGGCGGTCAAAGTCGATGCACAGAATCCCGACGACCGCGCACAACTCTGGTTTCGAGTCGACATGCAATCGACCGGTGTTGCGCAGAACATGGGTTTCTTTGACAATATGTCTGACCGCCCAATTCGTGCCGACCAATGGGAACACTACGAGATTGTCGGTGACATCGATGACAATGCCGAGACGATCGTCTTGGGGCTGCTCGCATTCGGCAAATGCCGAACGTGGATCGACGATGTGAGCCTGGTAGTTGTCGACAAATCCGCCGCAGTCACCGGCATCTCCACTCTGCAGCCTTCTGATTCTCCGCAGCCGTTTTTCACTTGGTGGCTGTTGTTGCCGGTTGTGGCGATGCTGCTCTTCGTCCTTGGTTACGCCAGGAACCGCTGGGTGAACCGCTTCGCCTTTCGGTTTTCGTTCGCTTATTGGATTTTGTATTGTCTGCCATCGCCCGTTCAACAACTGATCCCCAACAACGGCGGAGTGATCGCAAACTGGTATTCAAGCAAGCCCGTCGAGTTCGCGGTGCGTTGGACGGCAAGTAACGTCTTGGGAATCAACCAGGAACTTGTCTCCGCGCACAACAACGGAAGCGGCGACACAACTTACTCCTACGTCTCGCTGCTTGTTTGTTTCTCACTCGCAGTCGCAACGGGTCTGATTTGGTCCCTTGTGGATTGGCGCAAAACAAGACAACTCTGGGCCAAGGACTTGCTACGCAGTTATCTGCGCTATGTGCTGGCGGCGACGATGCTTGGTTATGGCCTGGCCAAGCTGAGTGTCTTGTTCAACCAATTCCCGGTGCCAGGGGTTGATCGCCTGTCCGCAACCTACGGCGATTCCTCGCCCATGGGTTTGGCATGGACCTTCATGGGCGCGTCTCGGGCATACACATTATTTTCCGGCGCAGGCGAAGTCCTTGCGGCATTGCTGCTCATCTGGCGACGCACAACTTTGTTGGGAGTATTGGTTAGCTCCGGCGTCATGTTGAACATCGTCATGCTTAACTTCTGCTATGACATTCCCGTCAAGCAATACTCTGTGCATCTACTCGTGACGGGCCTTTTTATTGGCTTGCCGGATTTTCGCCGCGTCGCAAATGTACTTTTTTGGAACAGACCGACAGAACCGACACAGTTAGCCCCGCCATATGCACCGGGGAAGTGGATTTGGTTGCAACGAATCGGCAAGGCGTACCTCGTGTTGATGCTGATTGCGTGGCCATGCTACGAATTCGTTCAGCGAGAGATTGCATCGCGAAGCGACGCGCAAGTTCTTGGTGAGTGGCGAGTCAGCGAGATCGTTATCGATGGGCAGTCTGCAAGCGAACAGGACAGCCCGCTTGCTGATTTGAATTACATCATCATTCGTTTCAATTATGGTCGTGGCATCGGCTACCCGACAACATTCGTCACCCATGAAGGATCGCGGTCGAGCGCGACGACAACAATAGCAGGAAGAAATATCACAATCAGTAGCGATCGCGGCGTCCCCCTTCTGCAAGGCGACTTCCAATGGGAGCGCACGGCGAAAGATCTGATGCTGACCGGCGAAGTCGATGGCGCAATCGTCGAGCTATCGCTCCAGCCTGCCGCGTACGATTTCCTGCTGATGAACCGCGGCTTCCGTTGGATCAATGAGCGGCCGTTCAACCGATAGCGGTCCGGACGATGCGATGTCACAAGACGCCACCGATTTCTGCCATGTCGAATACAAACAACGTCAGCCACTGGATCGACCTGGTCAAAGGGGGCGATTCCGCTGCGGCGAATCGTATCTGGCATCATTACTTTGACCGGCTGGTGCGATCCGTGCGTGGCCGCCTAGCGGGTCACAACAGGGCCGTCTCTGATGAAGAAGATATCGTGCTGAGCGTGTTCGATAGCTTCTACGCGGCCGCGGAGCAGGGCCGTTTCCCGGATCTCGCTGATCGGGACGATCTCTGGCGGCTGTTGCTGCGGATGTCAGCCAGAAAGGTGATTGATAAACGCCGGCATGACCGGCGGCAGCGCCGCGGTGGCGACGTCGAAGTCCTTTCGTTGGATGGCGATGAGAAAACCATCATCGAAGCGATCGGCCAGGAACCGTCGCCGGAAATGGTGCTCACCATGCAGGAATCCATGGAGCAATTTTTTTCCCATTTGGGTGTCGGGCATCTGCGGGATTTGGCGGTTGCCAAGTTGGAGGGGTATTCCAACGCAGAGCTTGCACGGCAATTTGCCTGCTCTGAGCGGACGATTGAGCGTCGCCTGCACCTCATTCGGGAAAAGTGTCAGCAGGAATTGATTGAAGCGGATGAGCGTTCGCCATAAGAAACTTTCGATTGCCGCCCTGGAGCGGATTGATGATCTGTGTGCCGGCTTTGAGCAACGATGGCAGACAAATGATCCGCCGACCATCGAATCGGTGCTGGCTGCGGACCATCCGGACGGAGAGCGAGAGGTCCTGCTGGCCGAACTCGTTGTGCTGGAAATCGACTATCGCCGGCGACGTGGTGACACGCCAGCCAAGCAGGAGTACCTCGATCGGTTTCCGGAGTATGCTGCTGCTATCAGCGATGCGCTCGCTGAGGATGATCAGCAAGCGCGAAGCTTCACGCCGCCGGATATCGCCAAATTGTCCGAACTGTTCCCAACGCTGGAGATCATCGAACTGCTGGGCGCCGGCGGAATGGGCGCTGTCTACAGAGCACGACAGAACGGGCTCGATCGGATTGTCGCGTTAAAGATCCTGCCGGAAGAATTCGAGCACGATGTGAAGTTCGCTTTGCGATTCACGCGTGAAGCGCGGACGCTGGCGAAGCTCAACCACCCGAACATCGTCTCGGTCTTCGAGTTTGGCAAAGTCCAGGAGACGTATTACTTCCTGATGGAGTTTGTGGACGGAACAACGCTCCGCGACGTTGTGGCGGCCGGGCAGTTGCAGCCTAAACAGGCGCTTGCAATCATTCCGCATCTTTGCGATGCCCTGCAGTTTGCTCACGACAAGGGTGTCATTCATCGCGACATCAAGCCGGAAAACATCCTGTTGGCCAAGGATGGTTCCGTGAAGATCGCCGACTTTGGCCTTTCAAGAATTCTGGGGAATGAAAGCCAGCCTGAGAGCCTCACGCGGACGCATCAAGTGATGGGCACATTGCGCTACATGGCACCGGAACAATTGGAAGGGGCCCGCAGTGTTGATCACCGCGCCGACATCTATTCGTTGGGTGTCGTCTTCTATGAGATGTTGACGGGCGAACTCCCTATCGGTCGCTTCGCGGCACCGTCAGAGAAAGTGACGATCGATGTGCGGCTTGATGAAGTTGTGCTGCGCACGTTGGAGAAAGAACCGCATCGCCGGTATCAGCATGCAAGCGAGATCAAGTCTGACATGCAAACAATCGCATCGACGGAAAAGCCGGTTGTCGCGGCAACGGAGGTCCTCAACAGAACGAGCGACCAAAGTGACAGCACGCCGGAAGTCACAGGGTCGGGCGCAAGCCTGCAACATCAAGAGTTGGCTGCCCGGTTGTTGTTGACTCGCAACGAATTGATGGATCGCGTCAAATCGTCATTGCGGCCGCTGGTCCGAGGCCAGGTCATTCAGATTCTGATCGGCATCGCTTTCATTGCTCTTGGGGCTGCATGCTGGGCGCGAAACACGGACATCCCGCACCGCCTGGCTTGCGGAATCATCGTGCATGTCTACGGCGTGCTGACGATCATTGCCGCCGGAACCGTCATTGGGAGAATCGCGCGCATCGACTACACAGAACCGGTTGAGCACATCCGCAACAGGCTGGAGAAATTGAAAGTCATCTACCTGCGGGTAGGCCCAGTGGTTGGATTCCCGTGGTGGCTCTTGTGGATTCCGGTTGCCGTAACGCTTGGCCTTGACGTTGTCGTCATGGAGCCGAATTCGCTGAACCCGTCATTGATTGTCGGCGGAATTGGTCTTGCGATTACGTGCTGGCTGTATTTCCGTGTGCAGCGTTCCGAAGAGCAATCGGCTGCGAAATGGCGCAAACGCCTCGGCGGCAAGAGCATCGCGAACGCGGCCCTTGCTCTCAACAAAATCGAGCAGGTCCAGATTCAGTAACTGAGCCACACCGCGAGTTGCTGCACGCTAAGAGTACGCAGTGCTATGCCTTGAGCCTGCGTGACATTTTCAATGGGGGGTGAGTATGCACACGCTTCGCAAGATCTTGCTGCGTCCCCTTTGCGGCAGGTTGAATTACGATGCCACAAGTTGAGCTACTTGATGATTACGGCGCAGTTCATTCAAACAACTCATTCGCCTTGGGCTCCTCAGTTACTTTGTGCCGCCTTCCATGTTTCGGAATTGCAGCAGAAATGCGATGTAGGCCAGGGCGATTGCACTGACGCCGACAAGCGCCCATACGCCGTTGTTTCGCAGCCGCCAATATACGAAGGCCGCGAACCCGGAAAACAGCAGCGTGAAGCAGACCAGGACAAGAGCTTTGAACCAAAGCGTTGATGCTGGCTGTCAGCCGCCGGGCCCGCACTCGCCTTGTGCTTTGTTGACCAGTCGCAGCAGTTCCTGTCGTTCTTCCTCCGTCGCTTCTCCGCTCTGGCATTTGCGAATAAGTTCCGGGTCAATCTTGCGCAACTCCGCGCCAAGCCGCAGGCTCGCGGCCATGGACGAAGCCTTCGCCGCCTTGAGTTCTTCGATGGCCGCCGCATCATTGTTCCAACACCGCAATGCCAAAGCCGCGTCGGTAATGTCAAGCCAGCCATCGGCAACGTCCAGGCAGACCGAGAGGAACGTTTTGATCGCGTCGATTTGTTCGTCCGTGAGAAAAGCAGCCAACTGCTCGATGCAATGCGGATCACAAAGTCGATAGATCGTGCTATCCGTGCTGATGGAATCTGATTGCCGATACCGCCGCAGGGTGAACCGCATGAACGCCGGCAGATGAAACCTCAAGCCTTCATTGTCCATGAAGCAAAGACTGCTGGTGGCGCTTTCAATTTCCTCATCCGGAATCCGCTGCCAGTCATTATGCTCATCCTGTTCGCGCGCTTCACTCCGCTCTTCGTCCGTGCCATAGTCGTCAATCACCTCGGCTTCTCGCAGCGAAACACCTTCGCCCAATGCAACGCCCGCAAAGGCGTCTTCAATTTGCTTCACCGCTTTCTCAATGCGCGCTTTCTTCATCCGAGATTCCGCTGTCGGTGGGGCGTTTGTTGGCAAGCATATGCTCGGCGACATGGCCAATCATTGTAAGACGTCAGGAGCAGAGATAAGAGGCAAGAGCCAAACAGAAAGCGGATGAGGAAGGTAAACGAGAACAGGGCAAAGGAACGGATGGGGTAGCCCTGTTTGCATGCAAACAGGGCGAAGCAAGAGGCACGGTGCCACAGTCTGGGTGGCATTCGTGGCATGGCCACATCGCGCAACCAGCATGGCCTTGAATGCGGCCTCGTTGACTTTGAGTTCAATTCCCTCCGCGAGCATGCAACATGCACAATGGTGGATCAAGCGGGACAAGTTGCCTACGTTGAGCTTGGCCACGAACAAAGATGTGAGCCTGGGTGCCAAGGAACGCCAGCGGTGAGTCAGCCGACGCCAGCTGGGGGCGAGGACCGCAACCATCGCCGGCAGCACAGATCGCTCGCGTATGCCACCCTGCGATATTCGCGCTTGTTAGCCTGCTTGACTATTCAGATAGGCAATCGCGACCGTCTTGTTTTCATGTTGGGATCGACCGCGAACTCCGGCTGAAGCCATCGTCCGAGATCAACGCCAATCACAATTCGAGCAAGACAACCAACTATTGGTCGATCGGCTCAACGGTCGCGAACAGCCACAAAGTCAGACTAAAGATAGCGGCAGCCAGGACCAGGCCCAGAAAGATCGCACCAACAACAAACTCCACGCTTGGCGGACTGCGCTTTGGAGCGGGCTCGTTGTTCTTGCGGCCAAGCTCTTCCGCCGGCGGCTTGTAAGGATTGGGGTTCTGCATATTCGATATTCTAAACGACGCCTTCCGACGTGCGCACTATTTGGGTCGGGCAGCATCGCCCCCCGCTACAGGTAGTCGAAGTATCGCTCCCACCAACTCACGCCGGCAAGATGGCGATTTGGCCCGTCGTATGGGGATTGGAGTTCTGCCGCGTCCGCGTATGTATAGCCTGCGTTCTGCACGGCGCTAATCACGCGTTGGACGAGTGCAGAATCAACTGCGAATTCCTCAGGGCGGCTGTGCCAGATGGTGAACATCCGGCCGAACGCGGAGAAGCGGATTGCGAGTACCACGTGACGAACGATACCGCCTGAAGGCGATTGTCTGGCGTCAACAAAGCTGGCCAGCTCTGTGAAGAACGAAGCATCCTGCACGTGCTCATCAACTTCAAACGTTCGAGCTGTGATCGCCTCGACAACCGGCTTGAGTTCGCGAACTTCTCCATCTCGCCGCGCCAATCGAAGTTTGGCGGCGCCTCGCAAGCGTCGGCGTGATCCGCAGCCAACAGTATGGAATGCAGGTTCTCATCCATAATACGTCATCATTTGTTGGGTCTTGCCCTTTTGGTCCCATCGCGCCCCAATGGCCTATTCGCTCAACTGTCAGCTTTGTGGATATCCCCGGGTGGCTGAAACCCACCTATCAAGAATTCCTGCGCCAACAAGTGCGCGCAATGAAGGCTTAGTGGCCAACGACTTTGATGAAGGCGGATTCTGTTGTTTTGCAGCGCACGAAGGTGGGGTTCACCCACGCTGCCCATTTCGCTGCACACGAAGAAGTTCGCTCCGGACACGTCGTCAGCAAGTCAGTGGGCATTGGTGTAAGAAAAGAATCGCCTGGCTACCCAGCACGATCGTAACGCACGGCGCTCGATTCAAGAGAACTCTGAACCGGACAGCATGGTTAACAAGTTACCCGTTGCACCGCGCGGGAAAAAGAAGAGTGCCCAAGAGAGGGGGTGAACCTCTACCCAGTTGCCTGGACATGGAACAGGTCCATGCGCGTCTGCCAATTCCGCCACTCGGGCAAGAGCGTCGGCATCCGAGGTGAGCTCGGAGCGGCAAATCCCATTTCAATTGGCGGCCGCGGCTTTGCAATTGTGCTTTGGCTCAGTTTTCTGCACAGTTTTGAAAGCTCGCCCTGTTGTGACAATTGTATGGAAGATTGAGGCGGAAATTGAACGCCAAACATCGGGGAGATTGCAAGTGCCTGGCACAGCTGCGAAAGCGGCTTCTTTTCCACGCTGGCGCGCGAATGGCCGTTCCCGCACAAGTATCCACTCGCAAATGCCAAGCTACGACCGTCTCAGACGCCGGACACTGGCTGTCCCTTGCGAGATTCTTCATCGGCTTGTCCCCCTGTTGGCGCGGGTTGCGGTTGATGGGTAGATCGCGAGCGTCGCGTTCACCTTCAGTTTCTTGAATGAGAATCAACCAAAGCCCGGGAGGGGTCCGATGTCCGTTTTGAAAATCGCCACGATTACTGCATGTCTCTGTTTCGCGGCACTCGCGATGTCACGCGAAGCTTCGGCGCAGGCCGATCACGCAGCCGATTGGGGAGGCAAGATCAGCAGCTGCTTCATGTATCCGTCAGAGATCAGCTCATGCATTTCGTTCCATCGTGCGGAAAGGCCCTCTCGCCTGATGCAGGCACAGTCTGATTCCCATCGAAACGTTTGCAAGGATGAGCGACAGCAAACATTGGTCAGTACCGTCTCCGAGCTGGCTGCACCCGATCCGAATCAAGATCTGTCAGCGAGTAAGTCCGCGAAACAAGTTACATATGGCGGTTGTTATTGTCACCGCAGTACAAGATCGCATCGCGTTGTTCGACAGCCTGGTCAAATCAAGGAGTTTATTGAGATCTTGCTACAGAGGCGTGGTCGCGACGAATAGTGTTTAAATGCATTCTCGGCGCGAGTGAATACCAACGCAGAGCACTGCCAGACGGTGTTCGCCGTTTCTTGCGCGCAAAGCGTTTGCAATTCAAAGCTATCGAAACCCAAACAGCATCGCCCAAAGTGGGATGGGCGCAAGCACGATCAAAAGCACAACAATGGTGACCGTCCGGGGCGGTGCAACGCGGCGGAGCCGGTAGACGCCGATGGTCAGCAGCGCGGAAATGCTGCCGATGACAATTGCCGCGAAGAGCATGTAGCGGGCGAACAGCAGCGCGGCCTCGGATTCGTTGGATAGGGCGAAAGCAATCGATCCGCCGATTTCCGCTGTCAATGTTGTTACGGCTGACAACAGCCATCCGATGGTGACCCAATCGGCCCCGCGCGTTTCCTCCGAGTATTTCTCGCGCGGCGCTCGTTTGAGTTTGGGCCGCGATTTTTTCTTCTTGTTGGACATCAGGATCAAGAAATCGCGGAGGACGAAGGTCGCCGAAACTGGTAATGGCTGGGGCTGATCCATTACAACGACTGCGCATCACACTTTGCTGCGCGAAACGCGGATCATTTTGGACGCATCGCTGGTGATCGACAAGGACGAACATCACGCGAAAAACAAGCGTCCGCGAGAATCCCGGTCACCCCCCTACACTGAGGCCGGAATTCGGCCCATAATGATGCCAGCGGCGTCCGGTGGGAGGACCGGGGACGGAGGCCTGCGAACCAGGTCAGG
>CALJLD010000247.1 GCA_937982665.1 uncultured Planctomycetales bacterium | reverse complement strand
CCTCCTGTATCATCTTTGGCGGTTGCCGCCGTTTGAGGAATTGTCGCTTCCTCCGGCTGGCTGAGGGATCCGAAGCCAATCTGCCGCGATACCACTTCGTTGTTCGCCTGGCGGAGTGTGGCTTTCGTGCGATGCCAGCACCACATTCCATCGTCCAGGAATTTCAAAACGTAGAGCTTTCGGGCTTCCTCCAACTCGGCGAAGCTCAAGCCTTCGGTGTCGGCGACAATCTCGGCCAGCGACTCCGCCAGCAGGGCTTCTTCCGGCCAACGTTCTTTGATGAAGCGTTGCCGCATCTCCTTGTCCGGGCGGCCAAAGGGCAAGATCACGTCAATTCGTCCCGGCCGTTTCATGGCCGCATCGATATCCGCAACTTGCATATTGGTAGTGAACAGGTAAACCACGCCGGACTTGCTGTCCACGCCATCCAACTCGCTCAGGAATGTGGACTGGTTGAACTGATCACCGCCGCGGTCCCGACGGGTCAAGGCAATGTCGAAATCATCAAACAGGACAATGCCCGGCTCCCGCACGGAGAACACTTGCCGCAACGACCGATCGGCGCGGGCACACTCGTAGTCCGCCATCGAGACTGACTTCCAGGCAATACCGCGGCGGTTGCATTGATCGTGCAGCCAGCGGCAGGCCATGGTCTTGCCGTTGCCGGGATCTCCGGTCAGCAACACGCCACGCTTCTTGGGGATGTTGTAGCGGGCCAACAATTGGTTGTCGCGCTTCAGGAATCCAACCGTGTTATCCCACAGTGTGCGGCGAGTTTCTTCGCTCAAAAAAGGTTGCGGTGTTGCCTGCTGAGCGCGAATGAGGTTCCGCAGCACGCGGTAGAAGCGTCGATAGTCGGACTCGCCCACTGCCCAAAAGTTTGGCATGTTGCAGTCTGGGACGGCAAAGCTGACGAGCCGGATTTCCCGATCATCCTCGACCGGCAAGACATACTCGGCCGCGCCGAAAACGAACTCTCGTCCGCCACGTCCGCTGATCACGGACAACAGCGGCGGCTCGCTCTCCAGCCCGCCGTAGCCTACGTGACGGGCGACCTTGAGCAGCGCCCGCTCAACGTCCCAATCCAATTCCAACGGCAATGCCGGCTCGCCCAACAAAGAGTGCGCGCGGCTGAGCAATCGCTGGATTTCAAAGATGTAAGTGGCAGATTCCATGAGGTTCCGCGCAAGAAAGCGCGACAAGCATCAAATCTAGAGTCCAGCCAAGCGCGATGTCCCGGCACACTGATACGACAGCAAAACAGCCAGCGAGTTCGCGATATTCTCAACCGTAATCTGCGTAGAACAAACACGAGCTGGTAGTGGCACCTCTGCTGAGTGCGATAGCGTTGTCTGCTGTCAAACCTTGGCCAATCGTTAAAGTTAACTGATTGGCCGCACCTTCACGGCCGATGTTTCTTCCAATGATCTGAGAAGCGCAGTTTTGCTTTGCGCGGATTTCGACATAGGGAGATGGCGTTGCGACGAGCGGTCAAAAATACGCTAGCAGGCGGATTGGCTGTGTTGGGCCTGGCTTTGGCCGCGCCGATCATCGCGCAAACAGGTTCGCGCCCGCCTCTTGCCCAGGCTGCCGGCCAAGGTCCAACACTGGCCATCCCCCGCATCGGTCGGCGCGACACGGAACCCGGTGACCCTGCGATCTTGTTGCCCGAGTCTGCTCCGCGAACAATGGCACGGCCAAAGATGCCATTTGCCGGACGGTATTTTCCGGCCAGTCCGCAGGACAACGTGAACCCTGGCATTTCGCCTGAGTCCGTCGCTCCTGGACCGCCGACTGGTGGAGTGACTCTTGAAAACCTGCAAAACTTGGCGCTGAATCGGCACCCGGCTTTGTTACAAGCGGCAGCGCGCGTCGATGCCGCCCGCGGTCGCTGGGTGCAAGCCGGCTTGCGTCCCAATCCACGGCTTGGGTACTCCGCGCAAGAGATGGGCAATGATGGCACCGCCGGGATTCACGGTTTCTTCTGGTCGCGCGAGTACATCACTGGCGGCAAGCTGGGGCTCGCCCAATCCACGGCCAGCGCCGAGGTCCGCGCCGCGGAGGAGGCCTGGCGGATCACACAAATGCGAGTGCTGGCCGATGTCCGCATCGCGTATATCAACGCGCGGATTGCCCAGGAACGTCTTGCGTTGGCCGAGCAATTGTTGGCGATTGCCGATGATGGAGTGACGATCGCCGAAGCCAAGGTTGAGTTCTTAGAAAGTGCTGACGTTGAACGGCTACAGGCGCAAAGCGAAGCCTTCGGCGCCGCGGTGCTTGTCAACAACGCCCAGGCAGAGGTTGCCGGCGCCTGGCGCAGACTTTCAGTTGTCACCGGTGGGCAGCAACTCAATCCTGAACGGCTCGCGGGACCATTGGAAGACAATATCCCGCAGCTAGAATGGTCCAGCACACTTAATCGGTTATTTGCGGAAAGCCCATTGTTGGCGAACGCGGACGCGCGGATTGCCGCGGCGCGTTGGAACGTGCAACGCCAGGCCGTGGAGCCGATTCCGAACGTCAACGTTCAGGCTGGTGTGGCGCACAGCACCATCAGCAATCATGTGATTGCCAACATGCAGTTGTCGGTCGCCATTCCGGTGAACGACGCCAACCAGGGCGCTGTGCTGGCAGCCAGAGCCAGCCTCACGGCTGCTCAGCGTGACCGCGATCGCATCATGCTCAATATCGAGCAACGGCTCGCCAGCGTCTTTGCGGAATACTCGGCGGCTGTCCGGCAAGTTGAGAACTACCAGCGCGACATCCTGCCCAACGCGGACAGAGTTTTCCAACTCCGCACCGCCGCGTATCGAGGCGATGAAGCCGACTATGTGGACGTCCTCACGGCACAAACGACGCTTTTCCGCTTCAAGCAGCAATACCTCCAGTCGCTGCAGGACGCCCATCTGACGGCCGCTCGAATTGAATTCTTGCTGCTGGAAGACGCTTTAGGCCAATAGAGCAACCCGTTCAAACGCGGCGAATTCGCGCTGCTGTTTGCGAAAATGGGAATCTGGGGTAAGCTCATCGCCAGCGTTTCGCCGAAAGCACTTGGGCTTTCGTTCCTGTTGGAAACTTGCACTGGTTCAACCTCCGAACAGGCAAGCGCGTGACGAGACAATTGCGACAAAGCAACTTGCGACGGAGAAACTTCATGCGTCGATTGCCACTTATTGTCACCGTGGCGGCCTGCGTTGTCGCGGCGGTCAGTTTCGTCTCTGCAACCGCCGGCGTCGCGGTCGCTCACCCAGGGCACGGCGGTCATTTCGAAGATGGGTTCCGCCATCCGCTCTTAGGCTTGGATCACTTGCTGGCGATGATTGCCGTGGGTTTGCTCGCTGTGCGAATTGGCGGCAAAGCGCTGTGGTTGACGCCAACGATGTTTCTGACCGCAATTGTGGGCGGGGGAATCGTTGCGAGCAGTCGGAGTTTTGCAACCGCGAGTTTTGCGAACAACTTCGTCCAGTTTGGCGTTGCATGCTCGGTACTCGGCCTTGGGCTGTTGATTGCGATGCGCAAAGACATCCGTCTGGTTTTCGGGCTTGGCCTTGTGGCTTTGTTTGGATCGTTCCACGGCTTCGCGCACATCGCGGGAAGCGGTATGGGCAGCGGGGCGGGCAGCATTGTCGCCCCTTATTCGGCAGGTTTCTTGGCTGCCACCGCGTTGCTGCACATTGCCGGCATTGCTGCGGGGATTCTGTTAGCGAAAGTTTCCCGCCGGCATTCCTGGCAGTTGACCGGCGCAAGCTGTTGCGTGCTGGGCACTCTCATGCTCTTGGGCATTGTCTGAGTATCGTTGGCATATGCCGTTGTTTGGCGCGGCTTCATTTGGGCGCGGCTTCATTTGGGCAATGTGCCTGTTTGCGATGGAGCCGTTTCCCGCGCGACAACTTCAAACGCTGAGAAGACCTCGGCGGGAATCCGCTTGGGATATCCTGTCCGGAAGCTCACATAGGCCCAATCGGTTTGCGCGGTGGCCAGCAGTTTCTCGTCCGCCGCCCGAACAATCTCGAAGCGGCGTAACGATGTCACGCGGCGAAACCCGGCGACCCAAGTTCGCACAATGATCTCATCGTTGGGCATCGCCGGGCGCAGATATTCGATGCGATGCGAGCGGACCACAAAGCCTTCGCCGATTTCGTGATAGCGGCTCGCAGGCCAACCCTGTTCCGCACTGTGCGCAAGCGCGGCATCTTGCGTCCAGCGCAGATAATGCAAATTGCTCACGTGGCCCAACCGGTCGATCTCGTCCGGTTTGACCCGATGGCGAAACTCAAAGATGCCTGGCATGTTGACTTGTCGCTTTTGGCTCTTTTCTTTGACGCTATTGTCAATCCCGAATGCCGCCGCGAATAACTGGTGGCGGCACCTGATCTCTCAGGATTGGACCAACGTCCTCAAAAGCAGCTCCGCTTCCATCCTCAAGCCAGGACACGTCAACAATCTCACCGCCATCGCGCGTGAAGATCGCATGAAAGTCCTCCGCAGTCGCGAACTCGGTGATCAACGCCACGTGCGCATCCGCAAATGCGGCGAGGAATCCGCCTTGGCGATGGCCAACCAACACGCTGGGCTGCGCCTTGTCATCGTATTCCCAATCCGCTGGCTTGGTCCAAGGCACCGCTTGATCGGGAGTTGCTTCCACAATCATGACCGTGTTGGAGGTTCCGTCCCGAATTGACGCCAGAGAAAGACCCTTGCCGGGTCCGCCGGCGCCGATCGGGAAGATTGTCGCATCGCCAGTTGGGACAAGGAACGACGTCATGCCGCGCTCTAGTTCTTCGCCGCCGGGCGACGCAAAAACATCCGGCATTTTCTCCAGCAGTTGAAGGTTGTGTTCGCTATCCCAAGGTTCATCAAAATGGAACTGCTCATACAGCGCCTGTTGTTCCAGGTAGGGCAGCAAATGCACGCGCCAACTCAACAGCGGCTTACCATTGGCGTCGGCGTTGACTGCCGCTGGCAATCGGCCGTGAACGTCATGATAGTTGTGCATGGCGATGGCCAATTGTCGCAAGTTGTTTTGCGCTTCCGGATAGGCAGGCCCTAGGTTGAAACTGCGCTCTTCAACGGCGGTGATGCCAAGCCCCAGCACTGCCAGAGCAGGGAGTGAAGACAACCCAGGCACGCTTTGATGAGACTCGAACAACAAGCCATCAGACGTCGACTTGCAGGCTGACACACTCGGCGTCAAGTGCGGCAGCACAGCGTTTGCCGACGGGATGCTTGCGATGTCAAAGTTGAAGCCCTCTCGGCGCAACTCGTCAGCCATGATGGGCGCAAAGATCTGCACGAACGGATAGACCGTGCGGATGATATCTCGCGTGTCTTGATAGCTGATCAGATATGGCGCGTTGCCGTCAGCAAAGAGCGCTTGCACATTCTTGTTCTCGGCCAGGCTGGAGCCGGATGAATCGCCAGAGAGAAACGCCTTGACCGATTGCGGATACAAACCGAAGACAAGTTTGTTCTCGGTCAAGCACCAGGCTGGTGCCAGCGGCGCTTCCGACCCTAGGCTCAGATGATAGATCGTCGTTCCGCCGAAATTGTATTCATTGACTGCGACGTCGTCTCCATACCGATCAAAAGACTGCCGCAACATTGTGAGCAGCCGTTCGTGCGTCGCTTGCAATCGATTGGCGTCGTCAACATCGGCAACCACGGTCAGTCCTGTGAATAACAATCCGCCAGACTCCGGCGAGTTGTAGACGCGGATCACATCGCCCAGCGGGCCAAACAGGTCTTCGCGCAAGTCCAGGCCAAATTCCTGCCCAAACTCGGCGATGGCCTGCTCGAACATGTCACCGGCGCCCGGGTCAACGCTGCGGGCAAGGCTTGTCATCTTGTTGAGCTTGGCTTCCATGTCCATCTTGAGGACATAGGCCAGGTTAGCGTCCGCGGGAATTCCGCGCAAGTCGCCAATTGAGAGCGGCTCGCCCACCAGCAGTTCCAGCACGCCATGCGGAGGGCCAATCGTGGCGACATGTGTTTTGCTGACAACGCTTTGAGTGTCATAGCCCTGCACCGTCGCAATATGGCGAATGCTGTTTAGCCCTAACGCCTGCGTGACACGACCAACGTCTTCTCCGCCGATGGGCATCACCAGGTTCAGCGTCTCAATCGCTTTGGCAACATTGAAATACTGTGCAAACTCCGGCCGATCAACGCTCAATTTTGTATGAACATCTTGCAACCATTGAGGCGGACCGCGCTTAGCGGAGATGCGTCGCAGCACGTCATCAAATGTGTTTGCGCCGACGGCAAAAACCAGGTAATCGCCAGAGATGCCCCAGCCCATTTCCGGGGCGTCCGGCGGCAACATGAACTTGCGAAACTTGGTGCCGGAGCGATCGATCTCATTGACTTGCAGATTGGTTGACGCTGCGAACAGCGCTTCCAGCTTCTGCATGCTGCCGACAAGTGATTCCTTCCTCGCGCCGCAGTGAACCACAATCGCCCCGTCAACATCCGGCGGGCCCACCAAACCGTTGGGCATTTCGATCCCGCCAAAATACAACGTGACCGGTCGCTGGTAGAGATTCTTGAAGAGCGGCAAGAACACGTCCGCGCCTTCGCGCATGTCTCGGGGAACGTTTGGGTCGGTCACCAAAGACTCAATCGCGCCCGTCACGGTCCGGAGGAACTCTTGCACCTGTGGCTCAGCCATCAGGGCTTCCGTCGAGTTCCCGCTTCCGGCGACTGGATCCGCAACGCCATACCAGCTTGCGTAAAACATGCATTCCTGCGGCGCAACGCTCATCATGCCGGCGTCCGCCTCAAGCGGGGGCATGACCACGGGTACGCCCCCTCCCAGCGTCAAAATCATCAACAACTCAATCGGTCCCATCAGGGCGATGGCCATTTGCTCCTCCATTTCTTAGGCAATACTTCCGGCAAACGCGCAGAATCCGTTTCAGCACGGCGAGCCGGTGCGCCCACACAATATCAATCGCCCTAAAAACTGTCCAATGCAGCCCCTCTGAAGCGGCAGTCAAAACTTGTGAGACTGTTTGGTGCACGCTAGGCTTGATCTTGACGCTGATAATTGAACATTTGGACCGCGTCGCCAATTATCGGAGGGCTTCACCGCCAAAGGGACTGAGGAGAACCGTGATGTGCCGCAATCTTGGAATGATTGGCCTGTTGGCGTTTGTGGGCGTATTTGTTCTTGCGCCCATGCAAAGCGCAATTGCGGCCAGCCCCCAGCGTCCCGGCGATGATCCAACCGATCTTGCCGAAGTCCGCAAGAACTTCAAAGCCGCGCAAAAGGACCTCGTTCAAAAGGTTCGCAGCGGCATCGAGGCCGACCGAATTGAAGCGATGATTGCGCTGCGCGAATTTCCGCTGCAGGACGCCGCCCGGATGAGCATGAATGTCCTTGATGATGCCAATGCGGAAGTTCGCAAAGAAGCGCATGAGACCATTGTCAGCTTTCACAAGCATGCCCACGTCTGCAAGTTATACCTCGGTCAGTTGCGGACGGAATCTCGCCGCCAAGGCTGGAACGCCGTGAGCTATTCCTTGCTGTTTGCGTTGGCAATGTCGCCTGACGAAGAGATGCAGGCCGAATTCATCAACATGGTGGACATGCACGCGACCGCGCGGCCCAACAATCTGCTGATCCTCAACGAAGTGATAGAAGGGTTAGGGGCTCGCGGTGACGATGACGCGCTGGCCGGATTGCGAACTTTCGGCAATTCGCGGTTAATCGCCGCCGATTTTGGATTCCGCCGCGGCCTGATTCAAGCGATCATCGCGATCCGCACGTCTGCGGCCGTGGACCTGCTTGTTGAGCTGTTGCCGCACATCAATGGCGAAGTCCAAGGCGACGCCATCAAATACCTCACGGCAATCTCCGGAGAGCGATTTGGCGACAACGCCGATCATTGGAGTCTTTGGTGGGAACGCAACCGGGATGGCTTTGAATTCCCCAACGCCTTGGAGTCGCCAGCGGATGTGATGGCCGCTTTTGCCGCCGAAGGCACAGCGACCTACTACGATTTGCCGATCTTTGCCCAGCGGATGGTCTTCATCATCGATTGTTCCGGCAGCATGAACCGCCGCGGCCGCATGGCGGCTGCAAAGCGCGAATTGATCGATGCGATCAACGCCTTGAGCGATGAGAAGTACTTCAACATCGTGGCCTATAACTCCCGCGTTGGGCCGTGGCAGCCTGACTTGCAGCAAGCCACTACGTTGGCCAAAGCCACTGCCGCGCGCTGGATTGAATCGCTTAGGGCTGAAGAGTTGACCGCTTCGTACGACGCGTTGGAAGCCACGTTCGGCTTCAAGAACTTGGAGGCGATCTACTTCGTCTCCGACGGCGCTCCCACCACCGGCAAGATTGTCGACAAGGAAGAGATTGTCGAGGCCGTTCGCGAAGGCAACCGCATTCACCGCGTGACGCTCTACACTATCGGCATCGAACCGGACGAAGACCCCGAGAACTCCTTCGAAGGATTCCTCAAAGCGCTCGCCCAGGAGAACTATGGGCTGTATCGGCCCGTGGGTGACTTCAGCAAGAAGTAGCATGCTGTGCCGCTACGCGGCGCGGTTCGCAAACTAAGCGGGCTATGGTCGCGCGCCTTCGTTGTCCAGCGAAACTCGCCCCACTTGAATCTCCACCATGCGGCGATAATGCCCGCTGGCGGCCATGAGTTGTTCGTGAGTGCCGGTTTCCACAATGCGGCCACCTTCGATGACGACAATCCGGTCCGCATGGGCGATTGTGCTCAAGCGATGGGCGATCACAAACGACGTGCGGTCATCCATCAATTCCTGCAGGCTGTTTTGAATCAGCCGTTCACTTTCGCTATCCAGATTGCTGGTCGCTTCGTCCAGAATCAACACCGCCGGATCAGCGAGGATCGCCCTGGCGATGGCGATCCGCTGCCGCTGGCCGCCGCTGAGCTTGACACCGCGCTCGCCAATGCGCGTGTCATAGCCATGGGCGAAGCCTTCGATAAACTCGGCGGCATGCGCTGCTGCAGCCGCGCGGCGGATCTCGTCCAACGTCGCCCCGCGTCGGGCGTAACCAATGTTATCGGCAATGGTGCCATCAAAGAGGAACACGTCCTGTTCCACCATTGCCAGTAAGCGACGGTAGCTGTCAACTTCGATCTCGCGCAAATCGGTGTTATCGAACAAGATCGCGCCTTCGGTCGGATCGAAGAAGCGCGCGATCAGATTGCACATTGTGGTTTTGCCAGCGCCGGAACGTCCGACCAATGCAATTGTCTCGCCCGCCTCCGCGGTGAAGCTGATCTCCCGCAATACCCAGGGTTCGCTCTCGGGATAGCGAAAGCTCACATTGCGCAGCTCAACCTGGCCGCGGGCGGTTTGCTTGCTCACCCGCATCGCATTGCCGGACGATTCCATTTCGCGCGGTTCATCCAGCAAGTCCAGTATACGGTCCAGTCCCGCCAAGTTGTTTTGGAATGTTGTCGCGCTGGCGGCCAAGGTAGCTAGCGGACCCAACAGCATCGCCAGGTAGAACAGGAACATCATCAGATCGCCCAACGTCATGGTGTCATGCAAGATGGCGTATCCGCCGTAGAGCAACAGCCCTGTGGAAGCCAACGGAATGAAAACTTCCCAGATGATTTCGATGATCCGCGCCCACCACCACACGTGCAGCGCTTGCCGGACCATGAGATGATTCCCACGGACAAAGCGACCTGTCTCCGTGTTCTGCCGACCGAACACTCGGACGACGCGCATGCCGCCGAAGGTTTCCGTCGCGTGACTGTCAATCTCCTGCCGACGTGCGCGGATATCACGATACAGCGGACGAATGCGGTTGATCCATGTGCGATGCGTGATAAACACTGCCGGCAACAACAACATTCCGCCCAACATCATTCGCCAATCAACCCACAGCAACACAACAAGGCTGCCCAGGAATTGGATCACGGCTCGCCATGGGTTGTAGATCATGCTGAAGATCAACTCGGCCGCGCCGCCGGCATCTTCTCGCAGCAAACTTGCTGAACCGCCGGACTTCAGCTCGTAGATGCGATGCAACGGCAACCGCAAGGTATGCCGAAAGACCTCGCGACGAACTTTCACGGTCACGCGGTTGACGGTCTTTGTTGCGTACCACCGCCCCCAGACATGAATGAATGTTCCGGCCAGCGAAATGGCGGCCACAATGCCGGATAGCAACCACAACCGGCCCATGGGAGTTTTCGGGATGCTGTATCCGGCGATGCTCTCAATCGGCAGCGGCTTGCCTGGTAGGATGTAGTCGATGGCAATCTTGGTTGCCGCCGGCGGAATCAGGTTCAACGCCGTGGCGACCGTTAGCGTGGACAGCGCGAAGGCAATCGCCCGACGATGTCCTTTGAGCAGTTGAAAGAACCGCTTGAGCAACTGGCCGACGGGCCGCGTCGGCTTGCGGGTGATTCGCGCGTACTCGTCTTTGCTGACGGAGTACGGTTTGACCTCTTTCGGTTTGCCATTGCTGGCTGCTTCCGCGGACGCAGCCCCATCCGCTGGCGGTTTCTTCGCCCGCTTTACCTCGCGCCGCTCTTTAACGCTTTCGCGGTAATCGCGATACCGCTGTCGACTGCTCTCGTGGGTCATACTTCGACTGTAGCGACCCGCCGCGGACGTTCCCAGGGGCGAAGTGGCAATCCCAGTCACGTGCGAACCTGAACTGGGCAGAAGATGCCAAGTGTTGCGAAGAATTGAAACGCACGATTCTTGTACACAGGTCAACATACAAATGCTGTCAATGTCCAAAATCGGCAGCCAAGCGGGTGCCGAGCCCGCGAGTCGCGACAGCCAGATTTCTTCGATTTCGCCATTGCCGACTGCGCAGCCTTCGTGGGTTTTGCTGCTTCGCTCTTTGGCAAATTGGAAATTTTCACAACCGCACCGCAAGTCGCGGTGCCCCAGATCGGTTCACATCACGAATGTTGGACGCACAGCGGCCGTATTCCTTTGTGAGATCGGGGTTTACGATCCTCGACAATGCCATCGCGCACATTTAAACTGGTTCGACTGGGAGCTTCGTTCGACAGAGTACGGTTTTCGCCGCACGGGTTGTTGATACTGTGGCCGGATTCGCTGTTAATCGATGCCTGCGGGAGACGGTTAACCAGACAAGACATCGACCAGACATTGGTACGGCCCATTTTCGCAAGTAATTCTCTTCACGGCTTGTAATGCCCACGGCGCAGCAGCTTTGCGATCCCCTCTCCCAGGCTCGTAGCGAGCTTCTGGCGGAGCGCACGCGTGCCGGGCACTGGGAAGGCCGGTTGGCAAGCTCAGCCCTCTCCACGGCAACGGCCGTGAGCGCGTTAGCGCTTATCGACTGCAACGCTTCCGCGAGTGATCAGCAAGAGCGCCGCGAAAAACGACATGCTTGCCTCAAGGCCGGGCTGCACTGGTTGCGGGAAAGACAGAACCCTGATGGTGGCTTTGGCGATACGGACCTTAGCCATTCCAACATTGCGACCAGCATGCTGATCTCCGCGGCTGTGCGCTTGGCGGGCGAGCTGGACTCATGCCGCGAGATGCTCTCGCGCTGCGATGCGTACATCGAGCGCCAAGGTGGGATTGCCGCTTTGAGAGCACGCTACGGCAAGGACAAGACCTTCGCCGTTCCCATTCTCACGAACTGTGCCTTGGCCGGCATAGTGGAGTGGAATGAAGTTTCGCCACTCCCGTTCGAGCTGGCCGTTTTCCCGCAAGGGTTCTTTCGCTTCTTGCGATTGCCGGTTGTGAGTTATGCGATTCCCGCGTTGGTTGCCATCGGGCAGGCGCGGTTCTTTCATCGCAAGCCAAGAAACCCATTCACGCTGGCCGTCCGCCGTGCGGCTGTTGGCAAGAGTCTCCGCGTCTTGCAGCGGATGCAGCCGGAAAGCGGTGGCTTTCTTGAAGCCACGCCGTTGACGTCTTTCGTTGCGATGAGCCTGGCGTCCATCGGTCAGGCCGATCATGCGGTCGTTCGTAGGAGCGAAGACTTTCTGTTCGCTTCCATGCGCGAAGATGGGGCCTGGCCCATCGACACCAACCTTGCCACGTGGAATACAACGTTATCTCTTAACGCGCTGCTGACCAACAATTACGACTGTGAAGCAGGTCAAGAAGAGGAACGTTGCGAAGACGATAGTGCGTATCTCTCCACAGAGTTGCTTGACTGGGTTCTGAGTTGCCAGCACTGCGAAGTTCATCCCTACACAGGCGCGGCGCCTGGAGGTTGGGCATGGACGGATCTTTCCGGCGGAGTGCCCGATGTGGATGACACATCCGGAGCGCTGTTGGCGTTGGCGAAATGGGTCACCCATCCAGAACAACAGAATCGTCTTCGAGCGCAAGACAAGTCGCGAATCAGTGCAGCGGCCGCCGAAGGCATTCGCTGGTTGCTCGACATCCAGAACCGCGACGGCGGCTGGCCGACCTTCTGTCGCGGCTGGGGAACAATGCCGTTTGACCGCAGTGCGACGGACTTGACCGCCCACGTCATCCGGGCGATGAATGCCTGGCGGCAACTGCTGCCTGGGGGCGAAGATCTGAATTCGCGGATGTCGGCGGCGAGCGAAGCCGGCTTTCGCTTTTTGGCAAAGCATCAAGCTCAAGATGGTTTCTGGACGCCGCTCTGGTTTGGGAATCAGGATCACCCGGAAGAAGAGAACCCGGTTTACGGAACTTCGCGCGTACTATTGGCATATGCCGACAAGAGTGCCGATACGAACCGTGCAAACGAGAAACCTGCTGTGAGTGGCCTGGGCTGGCTTTGCAAGGTTCAGAATCTTGACGGCGGCTGGGGAGGCAACGGCTGGGAATCTTCATTCGAGGGGACGGCTCTGGCGGTTGAGGCGATTTCCCGGCTTGCCGCGGCGAACCCCGCCAGCTTTGAGACGGATGACACCGCTCGATTGGCACTTCGCTCCGGTGTGGCGTGGCTGATTGGCGCGATTCGGGAAAATCGGCACCGAAAACCCTCGCCCATCGGCTTTTATTTCGCCAAACTGTGGTACTACGAAGATTTGTATCCCTTGATATTCACCGCCGCCGCGCTCTCCGCATCATCGCGGGTGGCCGGCGTGTTTGAAACCGAACAAACAGCCGCGCCTTTGGCGACGGCTTCCGCGACCTCTTGAGGATTCACCTTGGCTTCCACACTCCCAGAGACCGCGACAGCGGCGCTTGACCAGGCTCCGGCAAACGGTGACGCGCCTCGCCGACGAAAACGTCGCAGCACCAGCCACTTGAAGTTGGTCCCGCAGACAAAGTCCGAACGGATTGCGCTGCGCGGACATTGCGAAGATGTTGCCGCACGTCTGGACAAGTCTCGGCCGCTCACCAAAGACGAGATGGAATCGGTCGCCAGGCGATTGCTCCAGGACGTGGGTTTGCCTGAGGGATTTGTTGGCTGGACCATGGTCACATTGGCCACGGCATTTTGGCGAGAACAAGTTGCGGCCGTTCCTTATGAGCGGCGATTGTTCCTGTTGCCGCATTGCCTGAAACATGCCGAAGGCTGCCCCGCCGATTACGACGAGTTCGGGCTGGATTGTCGCACGTGTGGTGCTTGCAGCATCGCGGACTTTCGTAGTCGAGCGGAAGACCTGGGCTACAAAGTGTTGGTTGCCGAAGGTTCGCCAATTGTTTTGAAGATCATCGTCAGCGGCCACGTGGATGCAATCACAGGCGTGGCTTGTCTGAATGTGTTGGAAAAAGCGATCGATAAGATCTTACTGGCCGGCATTCCTTGCATGGCCATTCCGTTGCTTTCGAGTGATTGCCGCAATACAGGAGTGGATGAAGACTGGGTCATGGAAATGATCAACAACGAATATCGCGCGCCTAAGGTGCAAACAAGGACGTACATGCATCTGATGCGAACTTCCGCGCAGATGTTCGAGCCTCAAGAGCTGAACAGGCTTGCGCCGCGCTCGCGGGGAGAAATCAACCTGCAGGAACGCAACGGTCATGGAGTGACCGGGCTTGATCCCATCGCGGCCACAGAAGCTTTGGCCTATGACTTCCTTTCCAAAGGTGGAAAGCATTCCCGGCCCTTCATCACGCTCGCCGTGCATGATGCCCTGACCGGTGGAAACGGAACAGCCGCAGGTGGTGAGGAACATGTTTCGCAACTGCCCGACGCGGTCAAGCGTGCTGCGATGAGCATCGAGACGTTCCACAAAGCGTCACTGGTGCATGACGATATCGAGGATGATGACCAATATCGTTACGGTCAGGAAACCTTGCATCGCAAATACGGTATTCCCACAGCTATCAACGTTGGTGACTACTTGATTGGTTTGGGCTATCGATTGATCAGTCGTGATGCGGCGACGCTGACACCAGCCGTTGCCACTGACATCCTCGATAAGCTTGCTGATGCCCATCTCAAGCTTTCGGAAGGTCAAGGCGCGGAGCTGCTGTGGCGTGACTCTTTGGAAAAGAAGCTGGCTCCGCTGGATGCCTTGAAGATCTACGCCCTGAAGACGGCTCCCGCATTTGAAGCGGCGTTGTACACTGGCGCTCGGCTTGCAGGAGAAACCGGCGACCTGGCGGAGAAGATGACGTTGTTCTCCCGGCACCTTGGTGTTGCATTCCAGATTTTGAATGACCTCAAGGACTGGCGCGGCGACAACGACAACAAATTGGAAGCCGCTGGCGATATTCTCGGCGGACGGCCAACGGTGCTTTGGGCCCTGGCTTTGGAAGGCCTGGCGGATCAGGAGCGTGCCGAACTGGAAACGCTGGTGGCAAATCCCAATGCGGCGGCCATCGCTCGAGTTCGCGCACTTTACGAGAAGGCCGGCGTGTTTGAGCAGGCGGATGCCCTGGTGGATAAATATCAGGACCGTGCCGAGAAAATCGCTGACGAAATCGAAACTGATGAACTCCGGCGGTTGCTTTACTACCTTGTCGATACGGTCTTGGATCGTGGCGAACCAGCGCCCACTCCGGCTGTTTTTGTGCCAACGCTTGGCATGGAAAAGGTTGCCGATTCTTCCGGCGAAGCAGGCAAGAATTGACACCTGCGTTGTCAACCAAGCGCAACATCCAGCACCATCATGGTGCCGAAGCCAACCATGAGCCATAGGGTGGCCCAATCCACGCCACCTGCCTGGTGTGACTCGGGGATGAGTTCTTCTACGACGACAAAGATCATTGCGCCCGCTGCGAAAGCCAGGGCGTACGGCAAGATGGGTGCGGCAACCACAACAGCCGTCGCACCGACCACTGCGGCAATAGGCTCGACAACTGCTGAAAGTTGGCCATAGAAGAAAGCGCGGCGGCGCGACAGCCCTTCTCCCCGTAGCGGCATTGCCACTGCGACCCCTTCAGGGAAATTCTGAATCGCAATCCCGATTGCCAAGACCATAGCCGCGCCAATACTCGCGGCCGGCAACCCGGAAATTACACCGCCGAAGGCAACCCCAACTGCAAGCCCTTCGGGAATATTGTGCAGCGTAATTGCCAACATCAGGAGGACGGCCCGTTGCCAATGAGTCTTGGGACCTTCCGCTGCTGAGATGGGCAGATTGGGATGGAGATGTGGAAGTAACTTATCGATCGCCCAGATGCACCCGCCGCCTAAGAGGAATCCCACCAACGGCGGCAACCACACAGGCAAGACGCCGTGTCGGGAAATCTCAATTGCGGGAGCAAGCAACGACCAGAAACTTGCTGCCGTCATGACGCCTGCGGCAAAGCCAAGCATTGCGCCGAGGAACTTCCGGTTGACCTTGCCAGTGACAAAAACCAGCGCGGCACCTGCAGCTGTAACGGCCCAAGTCATCAGCCCGGCACACAATGCCTGCGTCACCGGGTGTTGATCCAGGAACCATTCCTGCATGAGGTAACCGATAGAACGGGTCTACTGAACTGCAATGCCCCTATGGGAGTCATTGTGAATCCCACAGAGGCCATTGCTGATTGGAAATGCTATTTGCCGCCGTTAGCTATTTTGCGGGAGCTTCATGATTCTTCCGTACTTCCGCCGGGCCGTTCTTGACGAAGAGCGACACGACCTGGGCGTGAGCTTGGATCAACTTCACGGCATAGGCATTGGTGGAAGTTTCGACCACGCGAATGCCCTTGTCGGTTGGTTCAGCTTGCATGTCAATTGCGCCGGCATAGGAGAACAGTGCCCGAAACAACGGATCTCGCAGCCGGATTCCATTCCCGCTTTTGACTCGAACGTACATCGACTTAACGTGGGCACGAATTGCCTCGGCAACCTTTGGATCGTCGGATTCTGTCAGAGTTTCCACGCCATCGTCCCGTTGTTTGACTTCGCGTGAGATCTTGCTGCGATTTCGTATGAGGAAGGAGATCAGATTTTGGTCTGCTTGTTGGGCCTGATCTCCTTGCTGTCCGCCGCGTCCGCGCCGCTGGCGTCGGCGACCCTGTCCGCCTCCGTGTCCTCGCTGCGCCTCGGCAGAGTCTACGGACGAGATCGACTCTGACTCATGTGAAAGTTGCTCAGCATCTTGCCCGACACTTGATCGGGCATCTGAAAGAGCTGCGCCTGACTGCGTGAGTCCAGATTCGAGCGGCGGCTGAATAAAAAATAAGACTGTCAAGGCGAGTTTTGTAAACATCTTCTTGCTCCTCTCCAGCGGTGAAATCAGGTGCCGTCAACACGCTGCGCAATGCTTGTCAGGCGCGGCCTTTGAGCATTCCTTTCCAATACAGGATCGGCAGGATGTACTTCTTGAGCACCCACATGGACCAGCGTTCCTTCGCCTGGTTAAACGGAAATGTTTCGGCAGGCTGTTTGTCGTAGTCAAACTCGGCCAGCACAAGTCGCCCGTAGCCAGTGACAACTGGGCACGATGTGTAGCCGTCATAATTGGCCGTCAGCGGCCGTCCACTGAACATCGCCTTGAGGTTCTTGACCAAGACGGGCGCTTGTTTGCGAATTGCCGCTCCGGTCTTGGAAGTTGGCAAGCTGCTGCAATCTCCCAGCGAGAAAACATTTGGAAACCGCTTGTGCTGCAAGGTCAGCTTGTCCACGTCCACCCAGCCTTCCTCGTTAGCGAGCAAGCTCTTGGCAATAAACGGAGGTGCGGACATGGGCGGCGTGACGTGGATCATGTCGTAAGGAACCACGACCTGTTCGTTTGTTTCCATGTGCTGAAAGACTGCTTCCTTCTCCTTCGCCCGGATGGCGACAAGGTTGTGAAGGAACATCGTTTCAATTCCTTTGCGTTTGACGACCTGCTCCAATGCTTGCCGGTACTTGTCGACGGCAAAGATTGATGCGCCGGCTGCGGCAAAGATGACGCGTGATTTCTCGCGCACACCATGCTTGCGGAAATAATCCTCCGCCAGGTAACAGATTTTCTGCGGCGCGCCGCCGCACTTAATCGCGCCGGTAGGCTGTGTGAAGATCGCAGTTCCGCCTTGAAAGTTGCGAACGGCGTCCCACGTGCTTTGGACCGATTCAAAGGAATAGTTGCTGCAGATGCCGTTGGCGCCCAGGCTCTCCTTTAAGCCGGCAATGGCGTCCCACCTGATGTGGATTCCGGCCGCAACAACGAGTGCGTCATAAGTGACTGTCAGTCCGTCACGAGTCGTCAGGCGGTTGTTTTTGGGATCGAATTCTGAGACGGCGTCACGAATCCATTTCGCCTTGCTCGGCATGACTGCGGCTTCGTCGCGGCGAGTGGCGTCTTTGCGAAAAGTTCCGCCGCCAACCAGAGTCCAAGCAGGCTGATAGAAGTGGTCTTTGGCCGGTTCAATCACGGCAACGTCGGTTTTGTTAAACAGGCCTTTGGTCAGTCGAGCGGCCACGGTGATGCCGCCTGTGCCGCCACCGACGATGACAATGGAATGGTGCACCGTCTTGTCTTGCGTTGGCGAGCTTGCCAGTGAACTGGCGATTGACGCATCTGCCTGAGGCTGTTGCGCTTCAGTTGGCGCCTTGGTGGTCATTGCACTCTCCGTTGTGGGAAGATGTCTCTTGAATTGTGTTGTCTGGCGCCGGCGGGTCGTCTGGATTGGACTCGACAGCAGCTTGACTCTTGTCCCGGTGCGGATCCACCGCACAAGCTCCACTCATTCATGTGTTGAAGCCGAGCTTGGGCAGAACCCAAACGTTGAGCACAATCCACGCGGCGATGATGCCCAACCCAATCAGGATTTCTTTCATCGCATTTCCTCCCTCTCAAAGGGCACTATTCTGTTTTTCACTCTTGCTTGTTCTCTGTGTCAGTCTTCGTGTTGGCCGAATCCGGCGAGGCTTGTGTCACTTTGGGGATCTCTTGGACCAGAACGAATGCCCCCATCACAACAAGGAACACAGCGAACCCCTTCTTCAGACTTTGTTGATCGATTCGCCGACTGATGTAGCTCCCCACAAAGCTGCCAACAGCACCAACCACACAAAACCAGGCGATGGTTCCCCAGTCCACTTCCAAGTTCAATGATTCGAGCACTCCCAAATGTTTGATGAATCCGCTGGCCGAGTTGAGCGTGATGATGGCAAGGCTTGTTCCCACAGCCAACCGCATCGGCAACCCTCCCAGGAGCACCAACGCAGGTACGATCAGGAATCCTCCGCCCACACCAACAAAACCGGTCAACGCCCCAACGGCGATGCCTTCGACAACGACCATCCAAACAGCATGAGCGCCGGGTTGTGGCTCGCCGTCCTTTGTTGCTTTCTCGTCTTGTTCTGACTCATCTATTTCTTCCTGGTTGGAATCAGTCCGTCTTGATCCTCGAAACATCAACCATGCGGCCGTAATCATCACGCCGCCGAACACAATCAACTGTGCGCTGCCAGGGACACGTTCGGAAAGCCAGGCACTGACATATGTTGCCCCCATTGCAGGCAAGCCAAACAACAAAACACTGTCCCAGGCGATACCCCTGGCGATTGCGTAGCGGATGCTCGTTGAGAACGCGATTCCGCCGACGATTGCCAGGGACTCGGCAATGGCAACCTTGTCGTTGTGTCCCAGCAAGTAGACCAAGACGGGAATGGTGAGGATTGATCCACCTGACCCCAACAGGCCAAGGGTCAATCCAATCACCAGAGCTCCAATAATGATCCACAACACGGCTTCCGACCTTCCTGATTCGATTGGGCATCCAAGCCCACCCAATTCCGAATCGGGCGAGGTTGGCTTCCGCTATCCTGTCAGCACTGCCCCGGATACTACCGGGAGCGACGCGGCCTTCCAAGCGGCCATGCCGCCAATGACGTTGGCGACATTGTCGTATCCTTCTCGCCGCAACAGCGATGAAGCGATGGATGCTCGATAACCAGACCCACACATCACAGCCACAGGCTTGTCTCGAGGGATCTGCTCCAGGTTCTCACCAAGCTTGCCGGCATGGATGTGAATGGCCCCATCAATGTGCCCACCATTCCATTCATTCTCCGTGCGCACGTCCACCAAAGTCAGGCTGCCCTGGGAGACTTCCGACATGCGACGTGACATATCGTGGACGGACATTGTTGCCACCGAGGCCACATCCAATCCGCTGGTTTCCCAAGCGTCCATGCCGCCTTCCAAATAGCCCTGCACATCGTCAAAACCAACGCGCAAGAGTTGTGTGGTGGCGTTGGCCAGATCGCCTTGTTCATCCAAGACCAGCAAGGTTGGGCGGTCGTAGGGAAGTATCCAACCAGCCCAAGTGGAGAGATTATCAGCCAGGGGAATGTTCACGGCGCCTGGAATGTGCGCCGCGGCGAAAGCCTCTTTGGAACGCGTATCCAGGACAAGGAAGTCTTCCTGCACGCGGTCATGAAACGTTTGGGTGTTCAATCGTTGTTGTCCTGGCCAGTCTCCGCCAAGAATTGCGGGGCCTTCCTTGTTCACTTGCTTCATGCGAAGAAAGTACGGCGGCGCTAAGGGCATGTCATCCATTAGCCGCTGTACCCATTCCGCTTCCGGAGCAGGAACCAGCGCGCGATTGAATTGTCTTTCAAACCCAACCGTTGAAGTCCAACGCGTCCCCAGAGCTTTGCCGCAGAGCGATCCGGCACCGTGCGCGGGAAAGATCTCCGTGATGTCCGGCAAACCAGGCAAGCGGTCAAATACACTGTTGTACAGTTCGTGTGCGAGTTCACGCTTGGCTTCTTCGCCCAACAAGTCCGGCCGTCCGACATCGCCGACAAACAGGAAATCGCCTGTGAACACCAGCCAGGGAACATCCCGAGAACGGCTGATGTCATAGAGCGTGATCATGATGTGTTCCGGCGTGTGGCCAGGCGTATGCATGAAGCCAAGCTTGAGATTCCCGAACTCGATCGTGTCACCATCTGTCACATGGCGATCCGCATACGGTTGAGTCCAATCTTCTCCCCCGTACGAGGAACAATGAATGATGGGTTTGTCGCCGAGCGTGGCTTTGAGTTCGCGAGAACCGCAAACGAAGTCTGCATGCACATGGGTTTCCACAATGTGGCGAATGTGCAAACCATGCAGCCGGGCGTAATCCACGAAAGGCTGCACGTCCCGCGTTGGATCAATCACGACGGCTTCGCCTGACTTTTCGTCGCCAACAAGATATGAGCCGATTGCCAGGCCAGGAATGTATCGCGGATAGAAAAGCATTGTTCTGCTCCAGCATTGAGACAATTTGTTTGTATGTGAGGTGAGTTGTTAGCTGACGTTTTGGTGCGAATCCACGTAGCCTTTGACGAATTCCTTGAGCTCCGGGACGTCACACTCAAAGCCCATTTGTTCCGCCTGGGCCAGTGTTTGGTCGCCGCTCATGCCGTTTTCAATGGCAACGTGCATCATGGTCATCGCGCCGGCTCGCATGCCTTTGTCACAATGGGCAAAGACCGGCTTGGGAAGATGCGCGAGCTTTTCGCGAAAGGCATCCACAGCTTTCGCTCCCATCGTTTCCATGGAAACCGGCATGTTAATGTATTCCATGCCAAGAGCGCGGACGATTTTCTCCTCTTCCTGGGGCGAAAGCGGCTGGTTCTCCTCACCTGAGGTGCGGAAGTTGAGAACCGTCTTGAATCCGTCATTGGCCAAACCTGCGAATTCGCTTTCGCTTGGTTGGGCACCAACGGTGATGTCTTCGCTGATTTGCATTCGAGTTTGCATCGGTGGTTCCTTGCGTGATGAGTGGTTATTCGGTTTGCTGCGAGTTGCCGACGCAAATCTTATTGGCAAACCGCATGCCAGTTTGAAAGGCTTAATAGTTGAGCAACCTCTTGCTGCCCATCCCTTGTGAGACAAACTCTCGGCGGGGGTTCCCGCGATTCGCGGAAATTTCGTGCGGATGGCAAACACGCAAGATAGGAGGCCGGCCGGCCGCTCGTAAGTGATTGGCCAGAACGCAGATAGCACTAAGTGGCTGCTCCGATGCCTTCCAGCAACCGCTGTTGGAATCCAGCCGGCAATTGCCCGTTGGCGATTTGTTTGCACGCCTCTTGCGTCAAATCCAATGAGGCCGCCACGGATTGGCAGCGTGCGGAAATGTCGCGCTCTGCGACGGGAAAACTCGCTTCGCCTCGATCGAGCGCTTCTTGTTTTGCAGCGAGCAAGTCCAAACAAACCTGCTGCGAATAGCTGGGCATGGGGGCATCTTGTTGGGGCAGGCAAGAAACCATTTCTTTGCGCAGCCGCAATCGCGCCCGGTGCAGCCGTGTCTTGACCGTTTCCGGCTTGATCCCAATAGCCTCGGCGGTTTCTGCGACTGACAGCCCTAAGACTTCCTTGAAGATCACAACCAGCCGGAATTCCGGCGGCAATTGCACGATCGCGCATTGCACACGCTCGATGGCCTCGGCACGTAGAGCTTCTGACTCCGCGTCGGCTCCGGCAGCGGGAATCACAGCCATCAAGGGTTCGCCTGAGGGCAGATCACCATCCAAAGAGAGTGTTTCCTCTGGCTCGCCTGACTTGCGCCGATGCTTCCGTTGGCATGCGCGAGCGGCGATGGTGTAAAGCCAGGTGCTGACTTTGCTGCGGCCTTCAAACTGGTCCCACTTCCGCCAGGCTTGCAGGAAGATGTCCTGCACCAAGTCTTCAGCTTCTGCTGGCGTTCCGCACATTCGCAAGCTGACATTGTAGAGCCGCGGACCCAACTCAGCGACTAAGCGAGTGATTGCGTCGTCACGCGGCAGTTCGGCGAGTTCTGTTGACGGCTGGGACATACAGCTTGTTATACCAAACGGTGCAAGCCGTCACGCCGAGTCTTCCGAGCTGACTTCGGCCGGCGCGGGATCTTCGTTTTCAACAATGATAACTCCGCCGCCGAAATCGTCTTCAGAGACTTTCTTGCCGCGGTCATCCATACGCACGTCAGCTTCCGAAGTTTTCTTCTTGGCCACTGCGACAAGCCGCTCATAGAGCGACTCGGCGTCGGTCTCGTTGATTTTGTTGACGGCCCGGGCGACTTCGCCAAGATACCGCAAGAAGGCCGTACGGCGGTCGCCGGCTTGTTTGACGTGAAGTCGCCGCCGCAGATACATGCCAAGCTTTCGGCCAACGGATTGGAGCGCCAGCCGCAGTTCTTTTTGAATTTCGGGATAGCCGGCAACTGCCTCCTTGCTCTCGCTGGTGAAGGGGACCCACACGCTGGCCATGTGGACCATCACTGTCACTGGGCCAGACGGCAGTTGGCCGCGCGATTGGCTCAGCCCATAGCCTCGCCAATTTGTGCTGGTTACTGCTTGCGTGATGGCACACCCGCCCTGTTGGAATTGCAGCGGTACGCGATTGGCATAACGCAATACGTTCATGGACTGGCCTTCGTCCAGGTTGACGTTCTTCATTGCGTCATGCAGCGCGAGAATCTCCTTTGGTTTGAGTTTGCCGGGTGTCTTGCGCGTGCCGAGTTTGGATTGCTTGATGATGCGCTCCGCCCCTTCGGTACCGATTCCGCCAAACCCGTTGATAAGAAATTGACGAATGGTGCGGCTGTCCGTCTCCGCCAGCATTTCTTTAAGGCTGTCTAGCGTGAGTTTCTCCATCGGGGACGAACCGCCGTACGCCAACCCGACTTCAATCTGGAACGGATTGCCGCGATAAACCGAAGGGGGGCGCGTGGCCGCGGCGTAGAACTCGCCAGGAACAACGTGCCGCAACCCGGAGAGCAACAGATCTTCGCCAATGGGGCTCAGGCAGTCCGTTGTTGGCGCAGTGATCTTGGTTTCTTGAATGGCATGGTACAAGGCGTCAACTTCGTGTCGGCCGATGCGAGTCGCTCGCGCGCGTGTACTGAGTTTGGCCGCCTCGCATATCTTTCGCGCAACTGCGCCGCTGACGCGAGAAAACCGGCCGGTCAGAAAACCCGAGAGAGTTTCGCCTTTGGATTCCTTCAGCATGTTGGCCAGCATGCCCAACTCAACGCCATACGGATGTGGCTTGATTTCCTTTGGCTCAACAGGCAGTTCCTCCGTAGACCGCGGATAATCCGCCGCATTGTCATCAGGATCCAGGTAATGAAGTGTGACGTGCGGGTTGGCGATGGCTGTTTGCTGCAAGTACTCGTCAACGCTGCCGCGACCGCGCTGGTATCGGGCTTCCAATTCGATTGTCACGCGCGTGCCGTGATCGACTGGTTCCCACTCGACGCCGTGCTTGGCCAGACCTGCGGCGAGTTTATCGCCATTGGGGATTTCAACACCCTGTCCCTGGCCGTTGAGGATTTCCGGCTTGTTCTTCTTGGTGTCCATCTGGATTTCGTAGTAATACGCCGGTTTACGTTTCGACGTCTTGGACACAATTCGCACCGGCTTGCCTGTGGTGAGCACGCCATACATTCCCGCGGCGGAAATGCCGATCCCTTGTTGCCCGCGGCTCATGCGCAGCCGGTGGAACTTGGAGCCATACAAGAGCTTGCCGAAGATCAGCGGGATCTGCTTTCGCAGGATGCCCGGCCCGTTGTCCTGAACCGCAACAGTGAAGCGATTGGCGCCCGTCGAAGTGATATGCACCCAAATCTCGGGAAGCATCCCGGCTTCTTCGCAGGCGTCCAGCGAGTTGTCGACCGCTTCTTTGACCGTGGTCAACAACGCTTTGCGAGGGTTATCGAAACCCAGCAGGTGCCGGTTCTTGGCGAAGAATTCGCTGACGGAAATATCCCGCTGCCCTGCGGCCATACTCTCGGCCGTGGCCCTGCGCTTCTTGCGCGGCTGTCCATTTTTGCTGGCCGCTACTTTTGTGCGTTTTACGGCCCCGTTTGCTGAAGATGCGTCCTTGCTTTTTCGCGTCTTTGAGCGTCTTTTTTGCGAAGTTGTCGACCGTGACATTTGAGATTTGCAGGTGGCCAGGAGTCAGATGAAGCAAGAACTAAGTCGAAGCTGTGGGAATCAGTTTCGCGTGCGGAGCGGCTTTCAGGATTTGCGATTTGCCAATGTTTTTCTTGTATTCGTCAAAGCTAGGAATTATACGGATTCTGGGGATTTGTCCCAGCCATCCCGGCGAACGGCATGGCGCGGGACAACCGGCAAATCCGGTCAAGCTGTGTTAATTGCGATTCGCTTGAATGCAGGAGATTCCCGGGCCGATGCCATCATTGTGCGTATCCGCCTTGTAAGGCGGCCGCAGACGATTTCGGCATTACGATTCGGCATCGATCAACATTGATTCCCGCGCGAACGCCAGAGAATCCAAAGGAGAGTCTCATGATTCGTACGACCGTCTTTAGTGCAGTGGCCGCCTTGGTGTTTGGCGTTGCCATGCAAGCCGCCCAGGCCCAGGACCCTTACCAGGCTCCGCTGGCCACTGGCTACAACTACAGCAACATCCCTCCGCTTAGCTACAACTACTATTATCCGGCCTACGGCGGGGAACTCCCCGCGCGAATGTACATGGCTCCGCTGCCCGTGCCCGGTTACGTAGGCTATACGTACATTACCTACCCCGGTTTGGCGCCACATCAGTTCCTGTGGCTGCACCAGGACACCTATTTCCGCGCTCATCCGAATGGCGGTTCAACGACCACGACGATCCGCTACTCGCAATAAAGCGAGCGGAAGCGCAAAGAGCACAACACGAAAGGACAAACGATGAAGCGGATGGCGCTGGTCTTGGCCGCTTGCGGTCTGATTTCCTCGGCGATGGCCACAGAGAGCTTCGCCCAGGACTATGCAGTTTCCGGTGGTTACTACTCCGGCAACCCCTGGGGTTATGTTGACTACCCATGGAATGGTCAATGGCACGCGGGTTATTCGAAAACGGCCTGGGGTCGTCCGATGCCGCTGGTGATTCCGCCGAACGCCCAATACCAGACGATCTACGGCTGGGGAGTTGGCGCCACGCAAGTCGTTCCGAACTACGCTCAGTTCTCTGGTCCTAGCTACGGCTACGGCTACTGGGGCGGTCCGTACCATCAAACGCCGCACTGGCCCTGGGACACACGCCAACTTGGCGTCTATTACGTCCGAGGCCCTTGGTAATCGAGACGCATTGTCTCGCGCGAGAATCAAGAAGAACGGCCGTGCGACATCCGTCGCGCGGCCGTTTTCTTATTCATGGCGTGTAGTCTAGTTGTCCGCTTCTTCACCAATCTGCTTCAGTTCGAAGTAGTCGAAGCGAGCTTCAATCGAAGGAGCGTTAATGTAGCCTCCGTTCTTTGCGATCAGCCCAACCTTCTTGGGTTTGCCGTTCCAGGCCAAAGTTCTGATCTCCTGAAACTCGCCGCCGCTTGTGCTCAACATGGCAACATACTTGTCGCCACGCCGCGCCACGCGCAGCCACACGACCTCCGGCGCGGCATTCAGCCTGTCATGGTTAATCTCCGCAACAGCGTTCGTCTCGCGATTGAAAGCCAGTGTCAGACCGGAGCGAGCTGAATACTGCACGCAAAACTTCAAGTAGTTCTCGTCATCCTCGTAGATAATCAAACCCGCCTGGTGAGAAGCCGCGATCGGCTGGAAGCCGTTTAGCCTTGTCGTGATTTGCCAATCGCCATCTTCCTCGAACTTGTTCTCAAACACGTAGAGATTCTTGACGCGACCTCCCGGCGCATTGACATCATTGTCTTGATCTTCCCAGATGCTGCCGCGTTCCGTGACGATGAGAAGTTCGCCGGGATAGTCCTTTAGCGACGAGTTCTTCTCGTTCTCGCGGATGATCTCCCAGTCCAGGGTCAATTCGCGATCGAAATCGTCCCGGTAGACAGATTTCTTCTGTTCCGCATCTTGTGCATCTGCCTGTGCGGCATCCTGCAATGCAAAGGCATTCAACGCAAAGGCATCGTCGCCATTCATTGTTACCCCGAGAAACAGTGCGACTAGGACAAATGCTGCCCAAAGGCCACCTTTAGAGAATTTTGTCTGAGTGCTTGCCAGACTCATGCGTATCTCCCCTTTAAAATGCGAGGCTAGTCCTGCGCGATTGATTGGAACTCAAAGAAATCGAAACGAGCTTCGACCGATGGCGCATTGATCTTGCCGCCATTCTTCGCGATCAGGCCAAATCGCTTGGGCGAGCGATCCCATTCGACCTGACCAAACTCAGCGAACTTTTCCCCGTCATAGCTTACAGATGCCGAATAGGACTCGCCTTCGCGCGTGAGTCGTATCCAAACGTTTTCCTGCTGTGCATCAATCGCGCCACCGGCCCGGGTGTAGACCATGTCTTTTTCCGCGGCCAGTCGTAGATACTTCCCAGAACGCGAGGAGAATTGAACCACGCATTTCACATAATTCTCATCATCTTCGTAAACCAAGATTCCTGCTTGATTGTCCTGAGCGACCGCGGCAAATCCAACCAGACAAGTTGTGAGTTGCCAATCGGCATCATCTTCGAGAGGGTTCTCAATCAAGTGCAGATTCTTGGCTCGACCGCCGGGCGCATTGCGGTCTTTGTCTTGATCCTCATAGATACTGCCCCGTTCCGTGACGATCAGGAGTTCGCCTGGGTAGTCCTTCAATGACACATTCTTCTTGTTCTCGCGAACGACTTCCCAGTCTAGGCTTAGCGCTTTATCGAAATCGTCGCGAAGCACGTCCTGATTGCCTTGCGGCTTTCGCCTGGTTGCGGCATCGCTGACACCTTGCCATCCAGCCGCAACGCCAGGCAACGTTGTTATGCAAAGCACGCAAGCGAATAAGAACAATTCACGCCGAAAATGCCAAACTACGGAAATGGCGTGCATAGACTTGCCCTCCTGTCATAAGCTACCGGTAACGCCACCATCATCGCTGATGCCTTAGCATCTCGCAACAAATTGGATTTTCGCGACAGATTTAACCCCACTGCTACCAGTTGTGACCGGAAAATCCCAGCCAAATCGAGACGACGACTTGCCTGAGCGAAACTCGCCGGAACATCTGCGGCATAAGCCACCCACAACTTTGAGCCGGCCGCGCGAACTTGTTCTGGTCTGCCCTCCCATGCGAAGCAATGTCAATCTTTCCAACATGATCCGCACGGCAGGTTGTTGCGGTATCTCGCGCGTGATCGCCTGCGGCAATCCCAAGGTGGTTGTTCGCGTGGCTCGCGACGGAGCGGAAAGCGTAGAGCTTGTTTGCCGGAGATCGATGCCCCCGGTGTTGAAAGATCTTCGCGAGCAAGGATTTCGTATTGTCGGATTGGAACAAACGAACAACTCCGTTTACCTGACAACGTATGCGTTTGAGCGCAAGACCGCGCTCGTTATCGGCAACGAACGGCAAGGACTCTCTGACGAGGCTCTCGCCATGTTGGATGATGTCGTGGAGATCCCGATCTACGGCATGCCGCACAGTTTGAATGTGGCCAATGCCACGGCGATGGCCTTGTATGAGTATTGCCGACAATACCCTACAGGATGAATCCCGGAGCGAAATCGCCACACTGACACATCGCAGGATCGTCACGATTGCCGCGTAGGGCTATACTTGCGGCATGTTGAGGTGGCTGCTTGTCTTTGGGTTGATCTTGCTTGCGACCGCGTTCCTGTTGGGGAGCGGTTGGCTGCCGCCTGCGCTGCAAGCCGCACTCGGTTGGGCCTTCAACGTCGCCGTGTATGTGCTTGTGCCAATCTTCCTGGTGATGTTCTTGATGGCGCCGGGTTTGTTTCCCTCTCTTTCCAACGAAGCCAAGTCGCTCTGGCAGCGGCTTCGCGGAGGAGAAACGGCGGACTTGCGTCGCAAGATCGATACCCTGGACAAACCGCATCACATGGTTCAGTTGGGCAACGTGTATTTGCACGCCGCTCGATACGCGAAGGCGGAACCCTGGTTTGCCAGAGCTTTAGAGCGAGAGCCCGAATCACTGGAGGCACGATACAAGACAGGGCTGTGTCGTTTCCATGCGAGCGACTTTGCAGCGGCGAAAGAACTGCTGGAGGCCGTGCATGCAGAAAAGCCGGACTATGACTACGGCATGGCTTACCTGCGGCTTGCTCAAACTCACAGCCACTTGGGCAACCATGAGCGCGCGGCCGAAGTCTTTGACACGATGTTGAAATTCTATCCGGGGCACGCGGAAGCCAGTTATTCCTATGGAATCATGCTGGCGGAAACCGGCGATTGGAACGCTGCCGCGGGACACATCCGCAACGTCAACGCAACGTTGAAGCATGCTCCGCCCTTTCAGCGTCGTCGCAATCGGCATTGGGCACTCAAATCCTGGTGGTGGCTGTTCCGGCATGGCAAGCGGGCGAACGGGAGTTCCCACTCGCTACCAGATACCCAACCAACTTCGCGAGATCAACAGCAACCGCAAGACGAAAGCGCCGAAAGTAAGACGCCGAATGACACGGCAAGCTCGCGCGATCATAGCATCGCCGAGTAGCTGTAGGATTGTGTTGATTTGCGAATTCGAATGGAAGCGAAGATGGCAGTTCAAACGAAGACCAGGCATCGAGCGGAAGACTCGCAAGAATCAAACCGCAGTGCCGAGCAACGGCCGTTTAAGTTGCAGTTGCTGAAATGGATCGGCAATAAACAACGTTTTGCGGCCGAGATCATCTCGCATTTTCCACGTGAGTTTGGCGCATACCACGAGCCGTTCTTGGGCAGTGGAGCCGTGCTTGGCAGCTTGGCCCCCGAACGTGCGTTTGCTTCCGACGTTTTTGCGCCGCTGGTGGAGATTTGGCGAACCCTTCGTGACGATCCGCAACAACTCAAAGTCTGGTATCGAGATCGCCTGGAGCAGACACAGCAGCAAGGCAAGGTTGCCGCATACGATGCGATCAAAGCCTCGTACAATGCGCAGCCGAACGCGGCCGATCTACTATTTCTATGCCGGGCTTGCTACGGAGGCGTGGTGCGCTTTCGTAAAAAGGACGGCCACATGTCCACGCCGTGCGGCGCCCACGAGCCGATCTCGCCGGCCAATTTCGCGCATCGCGTTGATGTTTGGCACGAACGAACTCACGGTGCCGAATTCTCGGTGATGGACTTTGAGGCAGCCATGCGGCGTACGGAGCCAGGAGATCTGGTGTATTGCGATCCGCCGTATCAACATTCGCAGCAGATCCTTTACGGCGCGCAAGCGTTCAGCCTGGAACGACTTTTCGATTCCATCGCAAGTTGCAAACAGCGTGGCGTCTATATAGCGCTGAGCATTGATGGCAGCAAGCGTTCGGGGACTCTTGCTTGCGAACTTCCCATCCCCAACGGACTCTTCGCCAGGGAAGCCACGGTCAACTGCGGACGATCCATGCTCCGCCGCTTCCAAATGGAAGGGCAGTCCTTGGCGCGCGAAGTCGTCGCCGACCGGTTGCTGCTCACCTATTGATGGCTGTCGGCTATTTTCCTCGGGCTGCTATCGATACCGAATCGATAATCCCGTCCCGACAAAGTAATCGTCCGCGGCGTCATTCAAGCCCAAGCCTGCGCGGATGTCCCACTGCACATCGTTACTGAGCAGCACGGCAAAGCCGCCGTTGTAATAGTGTTCCGGCCGGGCAGTGTCCGCGCTGTGCGGGAAGAATGCGTACCATTCGTTGTAGGCACTGAAACAATCCGTGAACGCGTACACAACCGTCCACGACTGAGCCCATTCGGTATAACTGTTGAGCGTAATGTCATCGATCACACGATTGAATTGTGTGCTGCCGCCGGTCGCCCAAGTGTCATTGATCTCCCAGGCGTAATTCAAATTCGCTCCAGGCAGGACTTCATTCGCGGTGAACTTGCGCGCACCCGTTGGCACGTTCATCTGCGGAATGAGAGCCATCTCCGGCAGAATGCCTTCCTGCGGCGTCAATCCAATCTTGAACCCAAGGTAGAGATCGTTCGCCCCGGACATTCGCGTCTGGCCAACTTCTTCAATTGCGTAGTTCCAGAAGATCCGCAATTCCAGCCATTCGGCCAAGATGCCGTATCGCAACAGAGTTTCCGGGTAGCCATGGGACTTCGTCGCGGTCGTTCCATCGTTATCGAACGTGTAGGTGTAGCCCATTTCAATTTGGGCGACACCAAGTCCCACCGTCGAAGCGGCTTCCGTGAAGTCGGGACGGTCCGTCACAAGCGGCTCATCCCGGTTTGGCCCGCCGGAAAAGCTGGTCCCGTAGCTCCACTGAAACAGAGTGCCGCGTGGCTTGCAGGGACACGGCCCAAACGAGCAGATCAATTCCTCCTCGTCATCATCTTCGCAAGGATCGAAGCATGTATCGCGGCAGCAGGAATCAAACCTCCCACTGTGGAGTTCGTTGGCGGCGTTGGCAGAGTTGTTCAAGCCTGCGAACAGAACTGCGACTGCGCCGAGAATGCCAACGGAATTGCGCGCGCTGAGAGAGTGCAATGTCACGATCCGATTCCTTTCTTCCATGAAACGCTTTGAGATGTCCGGCAAATCCATTGCCAAGAACATCTTGAAATCAACATCGACGAGTCAGTCCAATTCCACCACGCAAAATGCGGTGTCAAATGGCAAATCCGGGGCCGATTGCAACGGTCGTACAGGTGGGCCGTGTCATAGCTGTTTTGCCGTGCAATTGGCTACAGAATGCGGCTGAATTATTCGGCACAAAGCATTTTGTGCCCCGGTCAATCACGCTCCTTGGGGATAGGAGTTCCGTGCGGATCAACCTCGGGCGCATTAGTCTCGGCATCCAGCCTTTGGCGGAGCTGCGAATCGGTGAAGTGCTCAAGCAGTTCCGCTTTGTCATGAATGCGGTCTTCGCCCAAACCCGCCTGAGAGACCAGGTATTGTTCCCACAAGCGATGTGAGCGGACGAGGTCCTGCGCTCGCTCGCGGCCGCGGGTAGTTAACTGAACCTTGTTTCCAGCCAGCTCAAGCTCGTCGCGAAACCGCAACCAGCGCAAAACCAGCCCCAACGAAACACGATCCGCAAACAGCAGTTCCCGAATTGCGGATGTCGTTGGAACAAAATCGCTTTGGCGCTCTTCCATTCGATACATCAAGCCGACAACGTCATCCGCCAGCGTGGACCAGGCGACAATGCGCCGCCGAACCCATTTGACCACCACGCCATGCCGCTGCGCAAACAGTACAGCCAGCAGCAGGATCAATCCGGCGACAACCGCCATCATCCCGGCGGTATGCGTGGAGCCGAAACCAAACCACCCCGGCACGCTGATAGCGCTCATGTGCCCCAGCACAGCCGACGCAACAGCCAGAACCACGCTGAGTACGATCATTCGTCCCAGCCGGTCCGTGAGCATGTATGCAGCCGCCGGCGGCACAACAAACATCGCCACAACAAGGATATTGCCAACGGTCTCAAAACTGGCGACCGCGGTCACCGCAACTAGAATCATCAACAGGTAGTGCATCAAGGTGGCGTTGAAGCCGGTGGTCGTCGCCAGCGACGGATCAAACGAGCTGACCTTTAGTTCCTTGTAGAACAAGATTACAAACAACGCGTTGAGGATCGTAACGGTTCCCAAAGTTAAAACCGCGCGCGGCAACCGCCAACTACCAATATCAACCGTTTGTAGCGCCGTGAATTCCGCCTGACCGTACAGCACGCAGCCAGGATCCAGATCAATGTGATCCGCCGCCTGAACGATCATCACCAACCCCAAAGCAAACAGCGATGTAAAGACAACCCCCATCGAGGCGCCTTCGTCAACTTTGCCGGTTCCGTGAATCCACTCCGTGAAGAACGCCGTCAAGATGCCCACAATCACGGCGCCAAGGAACATGGGCCAACTGCTGCGACTGGAAGTCACGAAGAACGCCGCGGCCAAGCCCGGCAAAACCGCGTGGCTGATGGCGTCTCCCAACAGGCTCATGCGTCGCAAGACCAGGAAGTTGCCCAACAACGCCGCGGCGATCGCGCACAAAGATGCCGCGGCAACCGTCCAGCCATCGACAGCCCAGTTCCACTTCGCCATGATGAGAAACTCAGTGCCCATTCGCCCTCGCAACGGCCGCGTGAAGGCCAGATTGAGTGAGTTCGTGAGGGCTGTCCGGCACGGCTTCGGCGGTTTGATCCAGCAAGGCTTCCAGCCGCGCAACCACCTGCGGTTCTAAGACGTGCTCCAGCGCGTCGGCATCGTGATCCACGCGGCTAGGCGCGATCTCCGCATAATTGATCAAATACAGTTCCCACAAGCGGTGTTGCCGTGTCAGCCTCGCCGCCTCGAGCATGCCTTCTTCCGTCAGGCTGAGACGACCGTTTGTCTCGGCGACAAGCCCATCGCGTTCAGCGCGGGCAATCGCTGACCTTAATCGGCGAGGTGACCAACTCCGCCTTTCCCAAACATCCGTGAAGGACGCTGACGATGTCCCGCTGGTCTGGTCCTTTGCGGAGTTGCCCTGCCCGGCAATGTCCAGCACTTCGTAAACCGCTCGCAACAAGTGTTGGCGATCGATGCTGCGGTTCAATTGGACTCTCCGCGCCCACCGCATCAAGATGCCACGAGCGGGACCGAACACCATGCTGAAGAGAAAGAAGCCCGCACAAACCAAAACGATCATCGC
>CALJLD010000246.1 GCA_937982665.1 uncultured Planctomycetales bacterium | reverse complement strand
AGAATAAAGCCCGCCGACAACTGCTTTGGGTGAGCACCGCCAACGGCAAGATCGTTGATTGTGCCGTTGACAGCCAGATGACCAATATCGCCGCCGGGGAAAAAAATCGGCCGAACAACATACGAGTCCGTCGTAAATGCCAAGCGATTTCCCGGCTGCGCCAGTTCCAAAATCTCCGATGTGGCCTGATCTTCAAGGTCCTGCAAAACGGGGTTGGAGAATCTTGCCAGGAAGATGCCGTGTAATAGCTCCGCACTGAGCCGACCTCCGCTCCCGTGGCCCAGCAAGACATGCTTACTCGTTGGCGCCGGCGTGGGGCACGTGATTTCGATCGACTCATGATCGTCAGGCATCCGTGGTCTGCTCCGTAGTCTCATGGCGGTGCCGGCCATAGTTGTAGTGTGCAGCGCAAGCGCCTTCGGATGACACCATTGTGGCGCCCAGCGGGTGCTCGGGCTTGCAATCTGTACCAAAGGCCGGACATTCGTGCGGCTTCTTAAGGCCTTGCAATACTTCGCCGCTTATGCAGACGCCGACTTCTTCTTGTCGCGGGCTCGCCGAAGGAAAACGACGCTCCGCATCGAAATCGGCGTACGCCGCGGACAATCGAAGACCACTGTTGGAAATCTCGCCGATTCCGCGCCAGCTCCGATTCGTAATCTCGAAGACTTCTTCGATCAACGCTTGAGCTCGGGCATTACCTTCTTCGTTCACGACGCGCGCGTACTGGTTTTCAGCGCCAAATTCCCCCGCTTCGAGCATCCGCACGCAACGATAGATGCCGTCCAGCAGATCGAGCGGTTCAAACCCTGTGACAACAATCGGCACTCTGAATTCCGCGGCCAGCGGATGGTATTCGTGATAGCCCATCACAGCGCAGACATGTCCTGCAGCCAGGAAGCCCTGCACGCGATTCATCTGTGAAGAGAGGATTGCTCGCATCGCCGGTGGTACCAATACTTGGGAAACAAGTACGGAAAAATTCCGCAGCCCCAGTGCCTTCGCGCTCTTGACCGCCATCGCGTTTGCTGGCGCTGTTGTTTCAAATCCAACTGCAAAGAAGACGATCTCGTGATCAGGGTGCTTTTGGGCAACGGGCAAGAAATCAAGTGGAGAATACACTGTCCTGACATCAGCGCCTGACGCCTTGGTGGAGAACAGGTCTGTCTCGGTTCCGCGAACGCGCAACATGTCACCGTAGGAACACAGGATAACATTTGGCTGCTGCGCGATACTTATTGCCGAGTCGATCAAACTCGTGGGCGTGACGCAAACTGGGCATCCAGGGCCATGGACCAGTTCAATCTGCCGCGGCAAGAGCTCATCGATGCCGTACTTGACGATCGAATGTGTTTGCCCTCCACAAACTTCCATGATCGTCCATGGTCGCGTGACAGATTCTCCGATCGCGGCTAATCGCTTGCGAGCCGCCACCTGATCTCGGTATTCATCCTGGTACTTCACAATGAGTTACGGAATTGGCTGGCGATTCACGCTGTTGGCATGTGGCGTGTTGTTGGGAGTCTCTTGTGCAAGATCACTTAGTTCATCCATCCGTTCCAGAAAAGTGAAAACGGCGCGAGCTTCGTCTTCGTCGATGACCCGCAGCGCGAAGCCGACGTGAACGAGAACGAAGTCGCCGACAATGGCTTCGGGTGTCAATTCCAAGCACACATCTTTGCGGATGCCGCCAAAATCAACTTGCCCCGTCCGCAGGCCGGATTGCGTACCAATGTCAACGAGTTGTCCGGGAACGCCAAGGCACATGTTGAGATTGCTTTTGGGTCTTGCTTCAAACAAGGATTGAAATCAAGCACATGGTTTGAAGTGAGCCATCATCCTACGTTCGATAGCACGCTTCGCGGTCGCTTTTCTTCCCCAAACGAACTCTTGCGGCGGCAATCAGAGCCTGGCCCAACGAGAGACCCCCGTCGTTCGGTGGGACTCGGTGATGACACAGCACTTCAAAGCCGGATTTGCGAAGGAGCTTAACCGACATAGATCGCAACAGGCTGTTCATGAAAACGCCTCCGCTCAATGCAACAACGTTATGACCCTCGCGAACGCGAATCCGTTCGCACGTGTCTCCAATGATTCGCGCAATCGTTGCATGAAATCGAGTCGCAATCTCTGCTCGATCTTTGCCGCGACTGAGTTCCGTCACAATTCGCTGCATGGTCAGCCGGCAATCAACTTCGATCCGCCCAAAGTTGCCTCCGTCGCGACCAGTTCCTGTTTCGCAATTCGTCATTTCGCGCAATTGAAACTCAAACGGGTCTTGGTCATCCATTCTTGTCCGTGCGGCCAAGTGTTCCAGCTCACATGCAGCCTGGCCCTCATACGATGTCACGGTGCAAATACCCAGCAAAGCCGAAACGGCATCGAACAATCGGCCGACGCTGCTTGTCCAAGGAGAATTCAACCCACTGGAAATCATGTGATTGAGGTTGTCAAACTCCCTTGGTCCGAACAATTGCTCATCTGATGGTGAGTTGCATCCCGCCGCGCTTAACCACGAGTACGCCATGCGCCATGGTTGCCGGATGGCCATTTCGCCGCCAGGCATCCGTACGTAATTCAAGTGTGCAGCACGGCGGAATCCCTGCCTGTCACCAACAAGAAACTCGCCGCCCCAAACCGTCGGCTGTTTCAGCACGTCATCATAGCCATATCCGGTCCCGTCGAAAGCCACACCTATCACCGGACCAGTCCCGCCGTTTTCTGCGAGGCAAGCGACGACGTGAGCTTCATGATGCTGAACGCCGATGCAAGGAACGGAAAGTGACTTTGCGCGTTCGATAGCGTATTGAGTGGAGGCGTAGTCCGGATGCAAGTCGTGCGCTATGATGCGAGGTTGAAACTGATGAAGCGCTTCGTAGTGATCAATGGAGTCTTCAAAAGCCTGATAGGCCGAGTACTCATCGAGGTCGCCTAAGTGGTGCGAAAGGTTCGCTGCGTGACCCTCCAACAAACAAATGGTCGACTTGAGTTGACCACCAACGGCTAAGATGGGAATGGGCGTCTGCTGCGGAACGTGTATTGCATCGGGAGCATATCCTCGGGCTCTTCGCAGCGTCTGCAGGTCATCTTGGCCAAGTTGATCACTTTGAACGCGAACGACCGAGTCATCGCAGCGAGTTTGGATCGGCCGATTGTGGATAAGGAAGACATCAGCAATCCCGTGCAGCTGGATCAGTGCCGCTTCATTGTCGTATGCGATCGGCTCGGCATCGCGATTGCCGCTTGTCATGACCAAAGCTCGATTCTGCAGTGCACGCATCAGCAAATGATGTACTGGCGTGTAAGCCAGCATGATGCCGAGCTGATGATTCGCTCCGACGACGGCCTCACATACGAGGTGTTCCAGATGATCTTCAAGTCGATCAAGCAGCACGATCGGACTCTCGACGGAGCGCAAAACCTTCTCCTCAGCCGCGCTTAGGTGACATAGCCGTTGGGCGAACTCAACATGCGGAACCATGACCGCCAGCGGCTTTTCTTTCCGATGCTTGCGTCGACGAAGTTCTGTGACCGCGTCTTTATTGCCGGCATCGCAAACAAGATGGAATCCGCCAAGGCCCTTGAGCGCGCCGATTTGGCCCTCGCCAATATTGTCGGCAAACTCTACGAGCGGATCGTCAATCTCAAGTGGCAAACCATCCGCTCCGACAAGTTGAAGGCGTGGGCCGCAATCAGGGCAGGCGATTGGCTGGGCATGGAATCGGCGATCGTTTGGATCCTCATACTCGCGGCGACAACGACCACACATGACGAATTCGTCCATCGTGGTTCGAACGCGGTCATACGGAACCGCGCGGATGATCGTGAATCGCGGACCGCATCGTGTGCAATTAATGAATGGATAACTAAAGCGGCGATCTGCGGGATCGAACAATTCACGCAAGCAGTCTTCGCACGTTGCGAGATCGGGCAAGACCGTAATCGAAGGATTGGCATCGTCGACGCTCGGCTGTATCTGGAAACTGCGCTCGCCCCGTGGCTCGGCCGGAGCCGATTCCCAATGATCCACTCGCGCCAGCGATGGCATCTCGTTCCAAAGGCTTTGCGAAAACCGCGCGATTGACTGCTCCCTACCTTCCACTTCAATCCAAACGCTTGCTTGCTGATTGCAAACGAATCCGGTCAACGCATTCTGATCGGCAAGTCGCTTGACGAAAGGGCGCATTCCCACGCCCTGGACACGGCCCGAGAGGATGAATACTGTTCTGACCATTGCGTCGGCATTCATAATTCGATGTGTCTACAGAGTAGTGCCAACGGCCATAAGCAGAGTACGAATTTAGAAATTCAATCCAAGAATTGCTTCACATTATCATTTGGGCCGACCGGCTTTGCCCGATCTCCTGCGAACTCTTGAGTTTTGTGAAAGTTCGGCAAGACCATTATCGCAGAACTGCCAGCGCGAACACATTCTTTTGCTCGTTCAATGGCGACAGACCAGTGTCGAATTGTCGTGAGAGCCACCTTACCGGGGTGCAATAATCGCGGCATCTTCATAGTGATTCACAACGAATTTAGCCCAGGTTGCTTCATTTGCATTGAATTCATGTTGATTGAGTTCGATTAACTACACTTGGCTACATTCCCGCGAAATTGGCTCATACCCCCGATTTCGTTGGCTCGAGCCTAACGAAGAGTATTCAGATCGCGCGACGAGTGACACTTGGATTAAGGCACAACACCAATAAACAAGAACTCTGGCGTTGATTGTTTCTACGCCATTCTGAGCGAAATGGCCGGTTAAGAGAATCACTCTTCCGCGTTGTGCTTTGCGGCATTTGCTCGGCTACTCGGGCCCTGTTCAGCCGGCTAACCCCGGTAAAGAACCCGTTTGGCTTCAGCAGCCTTAGATTACAACATGCTCAGGTCGGTTTGACCTTATGCACGAACTAGCCAACTCCGGAGTGAGTTCTTCAGACCCCCGGGGCAAGAAAACGCTGGCGAGCCCTTGGGGCAGACGATCGCTTAGTTGCAAATCGAGTGGAAGCTAGGATTGGAACCGCTCGCCGAAACCGACGATGCTTAGGTTCATCCTCATCCCCGAGAAGTTGTGCGACACCGTTCGCGTTGAATACTTACGTCAGCAGTTCGGCTGTCGCGTTGTTACCTGGCGCCGACAACGTGAATGGACTGACTTTCGAAAAAAGACGTCGCGAGCTGCGATGCTCCCAGTCCCGACTAGAATCCCATGACATTGCACGGGATTGAACACCAAGTTTCTTCCGCTTTGTCAAGCTTGCGCGTATTTGTGCAGAAACTTTGTTAGTCGTTGTGGGCTGATAATGCCTAAGATATTCTCGTCCAATGAGACGACTGGGACATGGCGATACCCGGTGACAGCCATTACAGACAATGCTGCTGCCGCAGAATCCGTTTCGTAAACGCAGACAGGCTCAGTGGTCATTACGCTACTGATTGGCTGGTGTTTGACAGAATCGAATTCCAAAGCAACGCGATCCAACACATCACGATCGCTGAAGACGCCAGCGAGTCTTCCGTCTTCTTCAACCATGACGCAAGCGATGTCTTGGCCAGCCAGTTTCCGCATAGCGTCCTGAACCGACATGTCTGCTGGAATGACGGTATGAGGACTTGCCTGGATTTCCGTGACGCTCTTCTCGGCAAGAGCTTCTTCAAGCGGATCTTTGTATTTGGGCGGATCGTAGTCTTCGAGAGGATCTTGAAACTCGTCGTCGCGCTGAGATGTCATGTTTATGCTCCCTCTCGGCTCTCAGGAATTGGCTTGGTGCCGACGCGTTGCACCATGACTTCTCCCGGGAAGTAGTCGGCGATGTACTCCATGAGCCCTTTTTGACCGGTCAGACCGCATGGCTTGCCATCGTCATCGAGCACAACAACAAAGCGTGAGTTCTTGGTTTCCATAGCCTCGAGTACGGTCTCGACGGTATCCGTCGCCCGCACCCATGGAAATGGTGTTGCCATAACGGATTGTATCTCGCCGTCGAGCGCTGCGGGTGATTCGATTAGCAGATGTCGTAGCATTGCCTCGTTGAAGATGCCAATCGGTTTCCCGTCATCGGCAACAACAATGGCGCATCCCAAGCCGCCCTCTCGCATTTGTTTCACCACTTGCCGTACTGACGACGATGGTTCAACTGTGATGGCCTTGCGGAGTGCCAATTCGCTGACGGCGTCTTTCTCAATGCCTGAAAGGAGTCCCATACTTATTCTTTGCCAGTGCTTCGAATCCGATGCCCGCGTGTGTCGACTTGCGAATCAAAGTAATCGTCCGGCGATAGCCTGTCAAAGCCATCGCAACACAATGACTGGGCGCCAGTTCTCACATTGCCTCTGAACAGCGCGCTGAGTACGAGTGAGTGCCTTGAATAGAAAGATGCTTCGCATTCGTGCTTTGAGTACTGGTTGGCATCATCTTTGCCAACGACGAACTGTGGAGTCGCAAAGATTGGCGATGCGGCATAATCGCACGCGTTAGTAACAAAGAACTTGTCAACGCGGCTGGAATTGCGTGCGAATTGGCACGACTGACTGCGGTGGCGCATCACTTCCGCACACAAGTCGCGCCAGTTTCGCAGCAAACAAACGATTCGGCCACTGGCAGCTTGAAGTAGAGGTAAGCAGCACCTATCACACTTGCCATCGCAGGATACGTGCGAATTGAATCGGCATCTGCTTAAGCATCATGGCGAACGTGGAGACAGTGTTCATGTCCAGAACAAAGATTGTCGTGGACGGAAATGAAGCTGCAACTCGCATTGCCTATCAAGCAAGCGAGGTGATTGCCATCTACCCCATCACACCTGCGTCCCCCATGGGCGAACTCTCGGATGCCTGGGCCAACGCTGGCCGGTGCAATTATCTGGGGACTGTTCCGCGCGTCATCGAAATGCAGAGTGAAGGCGGAGCCGCTGGAGCCGTGCATGGCTCACTCCAAGCCGGCGCCTTGACGACGACGTTCACGGCGTCGCAGGGTCTACTGCTGATGATCCCCAACATGTACAAGATCGCAGGCGAACTGACACCCACGGTCTTTCACATAGCGGCGAGAACGATCGCCACACACGCGCTCTCGATCTTCGGCGATCATAGTGACGTAATGGCAGCCCGCATGACTGGCTGGAGCATGCTCGCTTCATCGTCGGTGCAAGAGGCGCATGACCTCGCACTGATCGCTCACGCAGCAACTCTGAAATCGCGGATTCCCTTCCTCCATTTCTTTGACGGCTTCCGCACGTCGCATGAGCTCAATTGCATTGAAGAAATTGATGTCAGTGCAATTGAGACGATGCTTGATGCAGACTTGATCAATGCGCATCGGCACCGTCGACTTGATCCCGATCATCCCGTGCTCCGCGGAACTGCACAGAATCCGGATGTGTTCTTTCAGGCGCGCGAGGCCGCCAACACCTATTACGATGCCTGCCCCGAAATCGTGCAGGAAACAATGGATCAATTTGCGTCGCTTTGCGGTCGGCAGTACCGACTGTTTGAATATTACGGTGCGGAGGACGCTAGTCGTGTCATCGTGATGATGGGATCCGGGGTGGGCGCGGTTGAAGAGGCGGTTGATCGGCTCAATGCCGCCGGCGCAAAGGTCGGCCTCTTGAAGGTCCGCTTGTATCGGCCATTTGCGATGGAGAGATTTGTTGCGGCACTGCCATCAAGTGTTCGTGCGATGGCGGTGCTTGACCGTACGAAAGAGCCCGGCGCGCCTGCCGAGCCGCTACATTCAGACGTGTTGTCGGCGCTTGCTGAGCATTGGCGAGGCGAGCCTGTCAATGTCATTGGCGGCCGATACGGACTGTCTTCCAAGGAGTTCACCCCCGCCATGGTGAGATCCGTCTTTGCCGAATTAGAGGGCAAAGCTCCCAAGCGAAAGTTCACAGTTGGGATCAATGACGATGTTACGCATTTGTCATTAACTTATGACTCGGCGGCTTGGGATGAACCCCAAGATGTGGATCGAGCGATCTTCTATGGCCTGGGAAGTGATGGCACGGTTAGCGCTAACAAGAACTCCGTGAAGATCATCGCCGAGAACACAGACCTGCATGCTCAAGGATATTTCGTCTACGACTCCAAGAAAGCAGGCTCAGTGACTGTTTCGCATCTGCGATTCAGTCGGCGTCCGATTAAGTCGACATACTTGATCGAGCGGGCAAACTTCGTGGCCTGCCACCAGTTTCAGTTTCTGGAAACACGAGATGTGCTCGCCGCGGCAGCCCCGGGAGCGACGTTTCTGCTCAACAGTCCGTATGGACCGGAGACGGCGTGGGACCAACTTCCCGCAGAGGTTCAGGAAACGATCCTCGAAAAGAAACTGCGATTCTTCGTCGTTGATGGCTACCATGTTGCCGAACAAGCAGGCCTGGGGAGAAGAATCAACACAGTCATGCAGGCATGCTTCTTTGCGCTGACGAACATGCTTCCCACCGATGTCGCCTTGCAAGCAATAAAGCAAGCGATCCAGAAGACCTACGGTTCCCGCGGCGAGTCGATTGTTCGTCGCAACGAAGCAGCTGTTGATGGGACGTTGGTGGCATTGCACGAAGTACAGGTCCCTGCACATGCTTCTTCAAGCCAACACAGACGGGCTCCTGTTCCGGAACATTCTCCCGACTTCGTGCAACGAGTCACAGGACTAATGCTGGCCGGTCATGGCGATAAGCTGCCTGTCAGCGCGCTGCCGGTGGATGGCACGTTTCCCACAGGCACCGCGCAATTCGAGAAGCGCCGAATTGCCGCCTCGATCCCCATCTGGGACGAGGGGATCTGTATTCAGTGCGGTTTGTGTGCCTATGTTTGTCCGCACGCAGCGATCCGCACAAAGGCCTATCCCGCCAGCGCGCTCAATGGACACCCGGATGGGTTTAAGTCGGTACCCTGGTCGGGCAAGGACCTTTCCGATCATTACGTCACAATTCAGGTTGCCCCCGATGACTGCACGGGGTGCGGTGTGTGCGTCGACGTCTGTCCTGCCCGCAGCAAGGAAGTTGCCCGCCACAAAGCCATCAACATGGAGCCGGCACTTGAACACGCTGACCGTGAACGAGCAGCGTTCGAGTACTTTCTGAGTTTGCCGGAAACGGACAGGACATTGGTCGCCCAAGACCAAGTCAAATCATCGCAGCTGCTCCAGCCGCTGTTCGAATACTCAGGCGCGTGCGCTGGTTGCGGTGAGACTCCGTATCTGAAGCTCATGACGCAGTTGTTTGGGGACCGCTTGCTGGTCGCGAATGCGACAGGGTGTTCATCGATCTATGGCGGGAATCTGCCAACAACGCCCTGGTCCAAGGATGCCATGGGGCGCGGGCCCGCCTGGTCGAATTCGCTGTTTGAAGATAACGCTGAGTTTGGCTTGGGTATGCGATTGGCGCTCGACTCTCAAGTGAAATACGCGAATCTGCTCTTACAGCGACACTCCGCAATTGTGGGCGAAGAGCTCGTCGCACAGACGATCAGCGCTTCGCAGCAAACTGAGAAAGAAATCGCGGAACAGAGAGAACGTGTTCGCCGAATCGGTGAGAGTCTCGCCAACGTTCCCCCTCCCGATGCTCAATTGCTTGAGCGCATCCTGGACTCGCTTGTAAACCGCAGCGTTTGGATCGTCGGCGGCGATGGCTGGGCCTATGACATCGGCTTTGGCGGGTTAGACCACGTGCTCGCTTCTGGTGAGAACGTCAATCTCCTTGTGCTGGATACGCAAGTCTATTCCAACACAGGCGGGCAAGCATCCAAGGCAACTCCCCTGGCCGCAATTGCGAAGTTTGCCGCTGGCGGCAAGCAAGCGCGACGCAAGGACTTGGGCATGCTTGCGGTTGGGTATGGCAATGTTTATGTCGCGCAAGTTGCCATGGGGGCACAGCCCCTGCAAACGCTTCGCGCCTTCCAAGAGGCTCAGTCCTATCCAAGCACGTCGCTGATCATCGCCTACTCACCATGCATCGCGCACGGCATAGACATGACACAGATGATGACACACCAGAAGGACGTCACTGCAAGTGGTTTCTGGCCGCTATTTCGCTACGACCCACGGCATGCCCATGGTGGCGAACACCCATTCCATCTTGATAGCCGCCGTCCCAAGAAGAGCTTTCGCGAACTTGCCATGAAGGAAGCTCGGTTCGCCACGCTGCAACGTTCAAATCCGAAAGAGGCTGAACGCCTTTTCAGGCTTGCTCAGCAAGAGATCGATGACCGTTGGCACTACTACGAGCAGATGGCGGGGGTTGAACGGGATATTGAAGAACCAGGCGCTGTTCTGCCCACGAGTTGATCTGCATTTGCGGGTCACGGAGTCCGTAGAGCAGGCTCACAGGAGAGACATATGACGATCGATTTAAGTAGCACGTACCTCGGCATGAAGCTGCGCTCGCCAATCATCGCTTCCGCCTGCCCGTTGACTGGCAATCTTGATGTCCTGGCGCGACTCGAAGATGCCGGCGCTGGCGCAGCCGTTCTGCCTTCACTTTTTGAAGAGCAGATCGAATTTGAAGAGCGGATGTTCGGCGAGCTGACCGACCTCAACGCGGATGCGTGTGCCGAGGCAGCGATGTATTTCCCTGAGTTGGATACTTACAACACGGGCCCGGACGAATATCTTCGGCTGGTCGAGGAGGCACGCAAGACTGTCAGGATGCCGATCATCGCCAGCCTCAATGGCGTGACCTCCGGTGGTTGGACGCGGTACGCGAGGATGATGGAGGGTGCTGGGGCGTCGGCCATTGAGCTGAATACGTATTATCTCTCGACTGATCCGGATGTGTCCGCTGAGCGGACGGAACAAAACTACCTGGATCTGGTGCTGTCGATCAGCGAGTCCATTAGGATTCCGCTGGCCGTCAAGCTGAGTCCCTTTTTTAGTTCACTCCCCAACTTCGCACGCAACCTTGCAAGCGCTGGCGCTGACGGACTTGTGCTGTTCAACCGGTTCTTCCAGCCGGATCTCGACGTCGACCACATGGTCATTGATAGCCAAATGGAACTGAGCAGCCGCATGGAAAACCGGCTGCCGATGAGATGGATTGCGATTCTAGATCCCCTTGTCGATGTTTCGTTGGCAGCAAACTCCGGCATCCACACCGCAGACGATGTGCTGAAGATGCTCTTAGTTGGTGCGGATGCGGTGATGATCGCAGCAGCATTGATTCGCAACGGACCGGAGTATGTCACGGTCTTGCTGGATGACTTGAGGGGCCTGCTCCAGGAACATGGATACTTGGCCGTTTCACAGCTGCGCGGAAGCTTCAATCATCGCAAGGTCCCCAACCCAGGAGCATTCGAGCGGCACAACTACATGAAAGCGCTTACGAGCTTTGGCGAGAACATGAATTAAGTATTGAGCTTAGTATCAGCCAGCGTGATGGGCGTTTACGCACACTTGTATTTGCCGGCAGTCCACATCATAGTTGCCCCACTTTGGCACACGCAACGCTGTTGAGGGATTCGATGGAAGCAAAGAATGACTCAACCAACGCGAGAGCAACTGAGGACCGGCGGGGCTTCCTGACTAAGCTGCCGACGCTTGGCATGGCTGCAGGACTCGCTGGGGGTTATGGCACGTTCTTCGGGATGGCTGGGAGCTATCTCTACCCTGCCGCAAGTAACAATAAGACTTGGTTGTTAGCGACACACCTCGACAATGTTGGCCCCGGGCAGGCTTATCCGTTCCGCACACCTGCCGGAGAACAAGTTGTTATCGCGCGCGTCGGCTCCGGCGCCTCGGCAGAAGATTTCATCGCGTTGTCGAGCGTCTGCCCTCACCTCGGCTGCCGTGTCCATTGGGAAGCCCAGAACGACCAGTTCTTTTGCCCTTGCCACAATGGAACATTCTCTCGCGATGGCGCGCCGACAGGTGGACCGCCAAAGGACGCAAACCAGGCGTTGATACGTTACCCGCTCTCTGTACGGGGCAATCTGTTGTTTATCGAAGTCGATCTGACGAGCCTGACGACCTAACTGAGACTAACAACCGTGCTGCTTTGGTCCGTATGATCTCCATTCGACATTGGTTTAGAGAGCGCATTCCGATCTCGGGTGATGTGCTTCGCGAGTTGACCAACGAACCTGTTCCTAACCACCTGAAGCGTTGGTGGTTTTGCCTGGGGGGTACGCCGGCTTATTTGTTTGTCGTGCAGATCGTCACGGGAATCTTGTTGGCTTTCAATTATCAAGCGACTCCCACGGCGGCTTATGAATCCGTGCGGTATATCACGGAAGAGGCCAGCTACGGTTGGTACTTCCGTGGCATCCACAAGTGGGCCGCGACGTTGATGATCGCCGCGGTGATTTTGCACCAAATGCGCGTCTATTTCACAGCTGCCTACCGCAAGCCGCGCGAGCTTAATTGGATGATCGGCATGTGCCTGCTACTTGGCACGCTCGGGCTGGGTTTCACCGGATATTGTCTGGTGTTCGAGCAATTGAGCTATTGGGGCGCGACGGTGGCTGCCAATATTTGCGACTCCGTACCTTGGTTTGGCGGTTTTCTAAAAAGGATGCTGCTCGGCGGAGAGTCTTACAACGAACACACGCTTTCGAGGATGTTCATCCTACACGCGGCAGTCCTTCCCTGTGTGATGATCCTCTTGCTATTCGTACACATCTCCTTCATTCGACTGCAGGGTGTTACGGAGTTCAAGTTCTCAGACGAACCAAAGGACAAGCCCGGCTTCTTTAGTTTCTTTCCTGACCACTTATTCACGGAAGTGATCATCGGACTCGTTCTGATGTTGCTGTTGAGCTTCTTGGCAAGCGTTGTTCCGGCGCACTTGGGGCCCAAGGCCGATCCCTTCACGACTCCGGAGACCATCAAGCCCGAGTGGTTTTTCTACGTGATGTTTCGGTGGTTGAAGTTGTTCTCTGGCACGTTCGCTGTGCTTTCCATTGGCTTCATTATCTTCGCGATGTTCATTTGGCCCTGGCTGGATGCTGGCTTGCGAAGAATCACTCGGAACGAAGAAATCAGCACATGGATTGGCATCGTCGCGGTCATTGCATTGATCGGACTAACTGTCTGGGAGGCGCTGGCTGCCCATTGAGAAATATGCATCGGTGACACCAATGCATGAGCCTGACATATCGGGATGCAAGATCGCTGTTCCTGACCACATGCAAAACTCATCATGAACCTGCAAACAAAACGCGTCATTATTTTTGTCTTAGGAATTGCCTTTCTGGCGTCGCTGCTGCTAGTGCAATGGCAAGAAACGGAGCGCCGGAATGAGGAAGCTGGCATCACAACCAAGCTCATCTCAGTGCCTGCCAGTAGCAGTCGGTGCGTTGAATGTCACGATAGTTCTTCACCGGGGATTACAGCGCATTGGCGCTCCAGCACCCATGCCGAGAAGGGTGTTGGCTGCGTGGAGTGTCACCAGGCGAGTGAGAGCGACGCCGACTCGTTTTCTCATTACGGCGAAGTGATTGCGACCGTAGTGACACCGCGCGACTGCTCAAAATGTCACGTGACGGAGTCTGCGGAGTTTGCAGCCAGTCATCATGCGCAAGGCGGGAACATCCTGGCCTCGCTAGACAACTTCCTCGCTGAGACCGTCGAGGGGAATCGCACGCCTTTCAACCCGCATTCGCCAACCCCTGGTATGGATGTGACCGAAGTGAACGGTATGGCCAGCGCGTTCACGGGCTGCCAACAGTGCCACGGCGGAAAGGTTGCCCTAATGGACAAGGATGGCGGGATGATCAACGTTGATGATCTTCAACCGAATGAAGAAGGATTGCCGACTAATGCCGCGGCGGTCGCCTCCATTTTAAAGGACGACAACGGCAAGCCCAAATTCCACCCTGGCACATGGCCCAACACAGGGATTGGTCGCATCAACCTGGACGGCAGTCTTGGATCATGCTCGGCCTGCCATAGCCGTCACGATTTCTCACCGCGACGTGCCCGTCAACCGGAGAACTGTGGCAAGTGCCATTTGGGTCCGGACCATCCGCAAAAGGAAATCTACGAAGAGTCCAAGCATGGCGTGGCCTACCGTGACCTTCACGCTAGCATGAACTTGGATGCGGAGACCTGGATTCTAGGCGAAGACTATGCGCAAGCGCCTACTTGCGCGACGTGCCATATGTCGGCCAACTCGGTCGATCGATCGGTCACCCACAACCCAGGCACACGCATATCCTGGACCAATCGGCCTCCGGTCAGCAAGCTGATGGATACTGACGCCGATGGAAAAATAATTTCGGCACTCGATCCGGCCGAACGGCAAGAGTTGTTGTCCAATGGAATGTCGCATGAGGAGCGTCGGCAGAGCATGCGCAACGTCTGCCAGCACTGCCATACGCCTGATTATGTCTCAGGTTTTTACAAGCAATACGACGACTTTGTTGTTCTCTACAACGAGAAGTTTGCCAAACCAGGCGAATCGATCATCAATGCGTTGCGCACGAATTCGCTGATTACACCCACACAATTCGATGAAGAGATTGAATGGACATGGTTCTACCTCTGGCATCACGAAGGACGCCGTGCGCGGCACGGGGCTTCAATGATGGCGCCTGACTATGCCCATTGGCATGGCATGTACGAAGTCGCAGAGCGATTCTATCAGGAGCTTATTCCGCAAGCAGAGGAACTCGTCGAGCATGCTGCTGAGGAAGGACGTACAGACCAAGCCGCCGCTGTCCAGGCCATTATCGATGAGATCTTGGCCAGGCCTGAGCATGCATGGAAATCAGGCGGGACAGAGCCGCAAGGTGGATAGCGACTGGGCAAGAACTTGTTGTGCTCGACACCCGTCAAAAGTTCAGCGTCCATTGGGTGTAGTAGAACGATCCATCGCCGTTGAACAGTCCGGCCGTTGGGTTCGTGTCAAACCAGTCGCCGGACCAGAAATGCGAATAGCCAAACAGGACGCTGCTGCGCTCATTCAGCGTATAGGCAAGCGTAAAATCCAGCTCCTGACCCAAGTCCGTGCTGCCTCCCGGCATGAGCGGCATTCCAGGTGATGGACCCATGACGACGTTGTAAGGGATGTCGTTGCCGTTTTCCAAGTGGAAGATGTGATACCAGGCCAGGAACTGCAGCTTCTTGGTGGGCTTCGCTTTGGCAACAAAGTTCCAGTCCGTGATGTTGCGCCGCCCGAACAAATCCATCAGACCAAGGTATTTGTGTGCGAGTGGGAACAAGTGGTGAAAACCGGCTCCTTGGACGTCATCACCAGATGCCCAGTCATAGTAAGTCCATAACTCCCATTGCCAGGGGGTGTTCTTCCACGAGCGCCCAATCCCGGCTGTGAACATGCCGGCATTGACATCGGCTGCGCCGAATTCGCCGAATTGATAGGCTCCCTGCAAATCCCATTGCCAACAATGGTAGCTGCCGTTCCAACGAGCACCGAACGTGTTGAAGTCAAAATCCGTTGCTCCGTCGTATTCTGCATAGCGCAGGAAGTACAAGTCCAGCGGCCCATCGGGAGCTTCTTTCCAGGTCAGCCAAGTGCCAAGGAACTCTTGGCTGTCGATGGCCTGGTCGAAGTTCTTGGCATCGGGGGCAACAGGCATTGTCCAGAAGGCATCGGCATCCCACTCTTCACCGCGCCAAAAGACTTTGGCGCCCTCAAAAGTTCGACGTGTGTTTGCCCAATCCAGTGGAGAGGCCAGGCGCTGCGCGCCGTAGAGTAACTCCTGCCGACCCACTCGCGCCCAGAGTTCTCCACAACCGTTGTCGACCAGGAGCATATCGCCGAATGCATTGAGCAAATCAGATCGATTCTCTTCAATCGGCCGCGGCGCGAAGGTTTCGTGCTCACTGACCGCATCGAGATACTCTACATATCCACGCAATCCGCCGTACGCTTTCACGTCCCCATAGAGGCGCGTGCGGTGCAGCAAGAAGGAATCATCACGCCCCGTTAGGCCGAGCCCGCGATGGTTCTGCTCGCGGTGGTAGCGCATCCGATACTGCCCACTAAAATCCCAAGTGATGTCCTGGCAGGGATGGTGAAGTTGTTTCCAACCTTCTCCCAGATGCCAGTCACAATAATCAGGCGAATTCAGATAGCTGAAATCGTTGTTGTAGAACGGGTCTTTGTATGCCGTCGCAGCTGGGTTCGCGGCCGGCTTAGGGCTAGCTTCGTTAGCTGGCGCTGGCTGCGGGGTACTCGCGACCGGATCGCCTGTGCCAGGATCTTGAGTCAGTGGAACAGGATCCTGGACTGCTGCGCCCTGCTCCGAAACAGCTGGTGTTTGTGCGGATGCAATGTTGCACAATGAAAGAACGCAGATGGTTGCCAGCAGTCGCGGCATGGCGGTTACCCTCCCTGAGATTCACAATTCCATTGCTATCAACATCGACGCTGCGCGCAGGCGACTTGATCCTCCTCGATTGGATATTCTGCGCGCGCTGTTTCGCACACCTGGGTGATGTAATCTGCCCATACGCAAAACGAATAGCTCCCCTAACCCGTCGACTGCGACACCAAATCCAAGACGTTTTGGGCGAGTTGACCGATGTCGCTGCGAGACCAATACGGCACTCCGCTGCAAACAGCGCCGGCATCGTCATCCGAAATGATCGCCCGAACGCTCTGATCGCCAACTGATCGTGGCGGAGTGCCCATCGCTGCACGCCAAACTTCGACTTTCGGCGCCGCGGTGCCTGTGTCGCCCTCTACGAGCACCAGATCGCATAGTGAGAACAGGGGTTCAAATGGTAGGTAGCGATCCTCATCCGGTAGCGCGGCGGGATCCTGGTTTACTTGTTTGGCAAGCTCTAGCGGAATGAACACCGCCGACATCTGTCGAGACAACACGCCAACCAGGCATGCTCCAGCCTCACGATGGCGGTGTGAGTCCTTCCCTGGCGCATCCAATTCGTGGTGGTGGTGAGTGTGCTTGATAGAAGCAACACGCAACCCGTGACTCGTGAAGTGCTGAATCAGTTCCTCAATCAACTTTGTCTTGCCGTGATTCTTTCCACCGATGATATGAACTCGCTTCATCCACCTTGCTCCATTTTCACGGCCCTTGGAAAGAGAATGTTGTTCTCTTTGTGCACGTGGAGATGCATGTCTTCTTCCAAACGAGCCAAGCCTTCATACAAGGCAGTGAGCTTTGCACAGGCACCGGACGGGACGTGGAATCCATTGGTAATTCGTCGCATTGTTGCCAACGCGTCGCCTGCGGCGCTATGCTCGTGCTCCATTACACTAATTGGATTGCCGACGCTACCGAAAGGGAAGTTCGGCACAGCTGCAGATTCTTCCAAGAGCCGGATCGCAGGGAAAAGAACTCTCTCCTCCTTCATCATATGTGGCTCGAGTTCAGCAACAAGAGAGGCAAGCGCTTGCTCAAGTCCGCGCAGTTCTGACATCGAATCTCCATGAGCCGCCAGGACATCGTTCATCAACGATGTTAGTCTAGGGAGTTCATCGCGGAGGAACCCATGGTGTGTCTCCACGATGTGCTCACAAAGTTCGACAAGCCGAGCTTTGTTCCAGTCCACCGTGCTGTCCGGGGCCTGGGAGTTCGCGTTGACGATTTGTTGGACAACGGTGTCGATTTCTATGCCCTTTTTCTTGCATGCTTCTAAAAGTGACGATTGTCCGCCGCAACAAAAATCAAGCTCGAGCTTGTGGAAAACGCGTGCCGCGCCCGGATTTGCAATCACCCACTTCGCGAGTGAAGATCTTTCGTCAACGGTGGTCATGCCGATTCCTTATCAATGAAATTCAATTGTCGTTGAACATCGCCAAGCAGCCGTGTATGTCGATTCTGGGCTAGGATTTCTTGCGCCTACTCTTAGGCCGCGCTTTTGGCTTGCCGCTACCCACGGAACGCGTGCGGGTCTTCTTTGTCGTGGTCACTCGGCTTGAATCGATTGTGAATGTCTTGTTGTGTTCACATAAGGGCGTTGACGATCCGTTGTCTGCCAGCATGTCTGCCACAGTCGTCTTCCGAAACATCCGCTCAACAGTTTCGATCGCCTGATCCAAATTCTTGTGCAAAGGGCAAAGCCCGCCAGCATGCGACTCAATCTTTAGCGGGCAAGTCGTAATGCGCTGAATTGGCTCCACAGCATCGACAACGTCCCAAATGGTGAGATCCTTAGGAGGACGCACCAACAAGAAACCGCCATGCAGCCCGCGCTGCGAACTCACCAAGCCGCGTCGAACCAAAACCTGCATAAGCTTGGATAAGTACGGCCCTGGGACTTTTGTGATCTCCGCGATTTTCTGCGCCGTGCATGGCTCACCCTCGTTTTGGGCAATTGTGACAATCGCTCGCAGCGCGTATTCCACGGATTGAGAGATCATTGCTGTTCCAGCTGTTGACGGGATTCCGCGAGTTTCCTTGGACGTGCGGTTCTCGCGAAATTCCTGTGAATCAGGATATCAAGACCTTGACATCTTTTATACGGATTGATAGGTTCTCGTGCAAGCAGGATAAGAAGACCTGAATATCCTGTTATTCATCTCGGTGAATTCCTCTTTGGCCAGCTTCGCAGGTGCGACCGTGAAACGCCTAGTTGGAATGGATGACGGATGCGGCGCCGCAGGACGCCTTCTCGTGATTCGGGGAGTCATCTTCTCAGTGATTGGCTTTGCCGGCTGGGCAACCTGCCACGCGCAGGATACGCCCGATTATTTCCGGCAAAACTGCATGAATTGCCACACGATTGGCGGCGGCCCGCTGGCAGGTCCTGATCTCAAGGACGTCACGCAACGCCAGGATCGCGAGTGGCTGATCGGCTTCATGATGGATCCCGCCAGTTACCTTGACCGGGGTGATCCCTACGCACAAAAGATATTGGAGCAGTCCCGCAATGTCCGCATGCCTGCACTGCCAGGTTTGGATCGCGAGAGAGCCGAGAATCTCCTCGATATGATCGAAGCGGAATCGGCGCTTCCCGAGTCACAATTCAAGGGATTGCAACTCTCCACAGCTCCCTTCACCGAAGCTGATCGTGAGCATGGACGAGAGCTCTTTCTCGGCTTGGCGTCTCTTGAAAACGGTGGGGGTGCGTGTATCGCCTGTCACGCCATCCAAGGACAGCCGGCAATGGGTGGTGGTCGCCTTGGGCCTGAATTGACCAACATCTTTGAGAGACTGCAGGGGCGTAAGGCACTTAGCGCCTGGTTGGTCGCTCCGGGTACGGAAACGATGCAGCCGATCTTTAAGGATCATCCGCTTAACGCAGATGAGATTCACGCCCTGGTGGCTTTCTTTGATTCCACCGCCGGCGAACCGGAGACCGAAGCTTCCGCCAGTCGGATCACGTTCGTTTTGCTCGGCCTTCTTGGCGCGGCGGTCTTCATCTTCGCGCTTGACGCGATTTGGAAGCGTCGCTTTCAGGCGGTCCGCCGACCTCTCGTCGATTCGTCACCTGCGCAACAGGAGTCTCACGCATGAGTTTGCTTCGTGACGCTATCGCATGGATTCGAGACGAAGTCGATCCGCAGGGTCGCCATTGGGAAGAATTCTATCGAAATCGTTGGCAGCATGATCGAGTCGTGCGCAGCACGCATGGTGTGAACTGTACCGGCGGCTGCACATGGAACATCCACGTTAAGGATGGGATCGTCACCTGGGAAATGCAGGGGTTGGACTATCCTGCGCTTGAGTCGGGCATTCCTCCTTATGAGCCGCGTGGCTGTCAGCGCGGAATCTCGTATTCCTGGTACCTATACAGTCCGCTTCGCGTGAAGTACCCCTATATTCGCGGAGCGCTTATCGATCTCTGGCGTCAAGCACGCGCAAATCATGATGACCCTGTCGATGCGTGGACAAGTCTTGTCGAAGACGAAGACGCGCGCAAGCGCTGGCAGCAAGCTCGCGGGAAAGGTGGGTTGCGTCGGGCCGATTGGGATACCGCTCTAGAGATCATCTCGGCTTCCATGATCCACACGATCAAGAAGCATGGGCCAGATCGCATTGCCGGTTTCTCGCCAATTCCCGCGATGTCCATGATCAGCTACGCATCCGGGGCGCGATTGATGCAGTTGATCGGCGGTCTTTCGCTTTCTTTCTATGACTGGTATTGCGATCTGCCGACGGCTTCCCCCGAGACCTGGGGAGAGCAAACGGATGTGGCTGAGAGCGCCGACTGGTATCACGCGAAGATGCTGGTCTCCATGGGCGCAAACATCGGCATGACACGGACACCCGATTGCCACTTCCTTTCTGAAGGGCGACATAACGGAACCAAGCTCTGGGTGTTCTCTCCTGATTTCAGCATGGTCTCCAAATATTCCGACGAGTGGGTGGCCCTTAACGCTGGACAAGACGGGGCCTGGTGGATGGCCGTCAACCATGTGTTGTTGACGGAGTTTCATCACAAACAGCCATCGGATTACTTCGTTAACTACTGCCGCAAATTCAGCGACTCTCCGTTTCTCGTTGAATTGAAAGCCAACGACGACGACAGCTATTCCGCAGGACAACTCCTGCGGGCAGGCCGGCTAGATGCCTACTCCGAACAGGAACACGGCGAATGGAAGTTCCTGATGTGGGACGAAGCCGCCGACTCGCCGAAGATGCCGCAGGGGAGCAGCGGTTTTCGTTGGGCAAGCAAAAAGGGTCAATGGAACCTGCGGCTGGTGGATGGCCAGGATGGTTCGGAGATTAAGCCGCGTTTGAGCTTCCTTGAGGCCAACGACGAGGTCGTGCTGACTGAGTTCGACGACTTTGCCGCAGGATCGACAGTGTCACGTGGAGTCCCCGTCCGCAAGCTGACAACTGCGGAAGGGGAGACCGTCGTCGTAGCAACCGTGTATGACCTCCTCATGGCGCAATACGGCGTCAATCGCGGCCTTGCCGGCGACTATCCGGAGAGCTACGACGACGAGAACGCGCCGTACACGCCGGCCTGGAGCGAAAAATACACGGGCATCAGCCGCGACGTCGTGATCCGCTTCGCCCGCGAGTGGGCAACTACGGCCGAACATACCAAAGGCAAGTGTACGATCTTGATCGGCGCTGGCATCAATCACTGGTATCACTCCAACCTGATGTATCGAGCTGGCATTCACGCACTCGTCTTTTGCGGGTGCGTCGGTGTCAACGGTGGTGGCTTGGCACATTATGTCGGCCAGGAGAAGCTCGCGCCGATGGAATCGTGGTCGTCGATCGCGCTGGCCAAAGATTGGTTTCCGCCCTCTCGAGTACAGAATACGCCAAGCTGGCACTACGTCCATTCTGATCAATGGCGCTATGAGCGTGATTTTACGGACTATCACACAGTGCCGCAGAGAGCGCATGAAGGGACAACTGCCCGCGGACACACAATGGACATGCAGGTTCGGGCAGTCCGCCAAGGCTGGCTTCCGTTCTATCCGCAGTTTCCAGAGAACCCGCTTGATGTTGTTAAGCAGGCCCGCGCAGACGGCGCCGAAACTCCTGACGACATCTCAAATTGGGTGGCGAAGAAACTCCGAGACCGGGAAATGCAGTTTAGTGTTGAAGACCCAGATGCCCAGGAGAACTGGCCGCGCGTCTGGTTCATCTGGCGCGGCAATGCCATTATGGCCAGCGCGAAAGGGCACGAGTATTTTCTCCGACACTACTTGGGCACGCATGACAACGCGGTTTGCAAAGACCTGGGACAAGATTCCGTCAAGGAAGTCAAATGGCACGAGTCCGCGCCCGTCGGCAAGATGGACCTGGTCGTTGATTTGAACTTCCGAATGGACACGTCCGCTCTCTATTCGGACATCGTCTTGCCCGCAGCAACGTGGTATGAGAAGGCGGATCTCAACTCCACAGACATGCACAGCTTCATCCACCCGCTTTCTCCGGCTGTTCCGCCATGTTGGGAGTCGAAGAGCGATTGGGCCATCTTCCGTGAGCTCGCCAAGAAGTTTTCGGATCTATGTCCGAAACATTTCCCTGAACCGGTTGAGGACATTATCGCCGCTCCCCTGGCTCATGATACGCCTGCGGAGATCGCGCAGCCGGACATGAGACAGTGGATCAATGGCGAATGCGAACCGATGCCAGGCAAGAACATGCCGGCGTTCAAGGTCGTCAAACGTGATTATGCCAACGTCTACAAACAATTCATCTCGTACGGGCCGAATGTTCGCAAGAATGGATTGGGAGCTCACGGGACGCACTACGACGTGGCCGACGAGTACGACAAATATGTCGCCAGCCATCGCACGGAAACCTGGGGTGGGAATACCTATCCATCGCTCAATCGCGATATCGATGCGTGCAATGTGATCTTGAATTTCGCCACCGTCACCAACGGCGAGATGGCATACCGATCGTATCAGGACATGGAGGCGAAGACCGGGGTGCCGCTGGCTCATCTCGCGGAGAAGAACCGCGGTTTCCGCACATCCTTCGCGGATATCCAGAGCCAGCCAAGGCGGTTCATCAACAGCCCAATGTGGTCAGGCTTGATTGAAGACGGCCGTTCTTATGCCCCGTTTACATACAACGTGGAGAACGATGTCCCGTGGCGGACGTTGACGGGGCGGCAGTCGCTGTACTTGGATCACCCGGTGTATGTGGATTTTGGCGAGCACCTCCCTACGTATAAGCCGAAGCCATTGCCGACTGAGTACGCCGACCTGCAGTTCAGCGAGAACGAAGAATCTCAACTGATGTTGAACTTTCTGACGCCGCACGGCAAATGGCATATCCACTCGACCTATGGCGACAACCAACGGATGACGACTTTGTCACGCGGCGTCTACCCGCTCTGGATCAACGATCACGACGCGGCGGCCCACGACATCAAGGACAATGACTGGATCGAGATCTTCAACGATCACGGTGTGATCGTTACGCGCGCAGTCGTGAGTTCTCGAATTCCTCCAGGGATCTGCATGCAGTACCACTCACCCGAGAGAACGCATGGGATTCCAAAGTCGCCATTGCGAGGCAATCGTCGTGCTGGAGGACACAACAGTCTGACGCGGACCAGGCTCAAACCAAACTTCATGATCGGGGGCTATGGGCAGTTCACCTACCACTTCAACTATTGGGGGCCTGTTGGCTGCAATCGGGATACGCACTTGCTCGTTCGGAAGTTGCCGGGTGAACCGGTGTACTAAACGAGCGTTGAACGACACGGAGTGAATCGCGCGATTAATTAGCAACTCGTTCTTATTGGCGGAGCGTGGACATGCAAGTCCGATCTCAAGTTTCGATGGTCTTTCACTTGGACAAGTGCATTGGCTGCCACACTTGCAGCGTCGCCTGTAAGAATGTTTGGACAGACCGCAAGGGCGCGGAGTACATGTGGTGGAACAATGTGGAGACCAAGCCGGGAACCGGCTACCCCACGAAATGGGAAGACCAGACTAAATACAAAGGCGGTTGGCAATCCAACGGGAACAGTCAACTAACGATCTCCTCCACCGGCAAGCTGCGGGTTGTGCCGAACATCTTCCACAATCCGCACATGCCTAGCATGGATGACTACTACGAGCCTTGGACGTACGACTATCAACATCTGTTCAATGCTCCTGAAGGGTCCGACCAGCCGACTGCCGAGCC
>CALJLD010000245.1 GCA_937982665.1 uncultured Planctomycetales bacterium | reverse complement strand
CAATTCGCAGCAAGCTTCGGAGCGCAAGAGCTCGAGTTCTCCGCACGCCGGTCCTTGAAAAATCCACGCGATCAGCGAATCCAATCTTCAACAAAGCTGTTGCGGCATGCGAGAGGGCGTCGCCCTGTGGAACTCAACGACAAAGCGAGAGCATCTTGCGCTTATCAACAAGAACTCCATCCATCAGTTTCATTTTCCGCTGGCGTTTGCGCCTGTTCCCCATTCAGCCAACTCTGCATAGCGCGTAACGCCGAGGAATTCGTCGTATTGGGCCCGCTCGACCTCAGGCAGTTGCAAACGTTGGTAACGGAGCGAGAAGCCTCCGAACAAGACTCCGTCTTTGTTGATCATCCAATCCATGACCGCGTCTGCCTCGATGTCTAAGCGGTCGCCGACTTGCCAAGGGCTCAACATGGCTGGGACTTCAAAGAACTCCGCGACAAAGCCCGCGCCCGATTTGCGGGTTGAGGTCAGCCACATGAAGGCGCGATTCTCGTCTTGTGTGACTTCTGTCTTGATCGAGGCGTTGTGCCTTGGCGTTCCATCATTGGGAAGCTGGTCGCGAAACCAATCGAGGCTTGCCTGAGCGTCTTGGATTGTCTGTTGGTATTCCGCGTCACGACTATCGATGCGACTGAATGTTGGCCCCGGATCAAGATCTGGCTTGCGACCAAGCGCTCGGCGCAGCTGTTGCCAATCATACCAACAGTTCTCCGGGTCAATGTCGTCGTAGCCACGGCTTTCGGCCATCTGGCGCGCGACATCATTCTGCATCATGATGCACGGAGCATTGTCGCGGATGCTAAGGACTTCGTCCGGAGTCAACGGCTCGCCCTTCTTATCCTCCGCGTTGATCAGCACAGCACCAAGGGCAGGCACAAAGACGGGGATGAGTTCGTCATCGTTATCTGTCATTGGTTGATTCAACTCAGTGCGGATTGTTCAAGTATCAGAAGGATATCCTATCGCGAACGCGGCCCCGCCGTTGAACGATCACTCGCTTGCGCGATTGTTGATGACTTGAGCCAAGAACTCAACCGGGTGCAACGCATGCCGATCCGCTCCGTGGGCGATTTGATGCCGGCAAGAAAAGCCAGGCGCAATGATGGCGGTTTCCACGGCAGCTTCGCGAACGGCCGGCAACAACACGCGTTCGCCAATTTGCATACTTAGATCGTAGTGTTCGTAACCGAATGAGCCAGCCATACCGCAACAGCCGGAATCCAGCAGTTGGACGCTGCCTCCGACAGATGCCAAAAGCGCGATGGTATCCTGCATGCCGACCAGCGCTTTTTGATGGCAATGACCGTGCAGAAGAATCTGGCTTGGTGCGTTGTTCGCATGCCCGGTGGAAAGTCCGCCTTGGTCCTGGGTTTCTTTCAGCACGAAGGTCTCAATCAACGAGCACGCCGCCGCGACGCGTTTTGCATCTTCGCCAGGAATCAAATCCTGGTAATCATCCACCAGCGTCAACAAACAGCTTGGCTCACAGCCCACAATTGGCGTCCCGGCTTTTGCGTGCGGCAGCAATGTGCGAATGTTCTCGGCTGCCAGTTGTTTGGCTTCGCGCGGCAAACCTTTAGAGAGCATCGCCCGACCGCAACAAGGCAAACCGGCGCGAATGACTTCAAACCCGCAAGCTTCTAACACATGCACTGCGGCAATGTTGACATTCGGCTCACAGAAACTCGTCAGGCAATCATCGAGCAGGACCACTTTGCCGCACGGCGCACCCTGATGCTGATTGTTCCCCACGCCGCGAGTTCGTTTGCGGCCGGCAAACCACTTCGCAAAATGTTGACGATGAAACGCGGGCATCGGACGGCGGCGATCCACTCCCAACAGCTTTTCGGCAAGCCAGGCCGCGCCAGGCGCTTTCGCCAACCAGTTGGAAACCGGCGCTAGTCGCGAACCCCACTTGTTGAGCATGTGAACATTGCCCATCAGCCGCGTTCGCAGTGGAACGCCATGTTCGCGATAGTAGTGATCCAGAAACTCAACTTTGAGTTTCGCCACGTCCACATTGGAAGGACACTCGGCCTTGCAGCCTTTGCATTGCAGGCAAAGGTCATATGTGTCGAACATCTTCTGCCCGGTCAACTCCTGCTGCGGCAACGCTCCGGACAACACAAGCCGCAGCGCATTCGCGCGACCGCGCGTGCTGTGTTCTTCATCTCGCGTGGCCATGAACGAAGGGCACATGGTGCCGGTTTGCGTCTTGCGACAAACGCCAGACCCATTGCAAAGTTCAACTGCTTGGGCGAGCCCTCCCTGTCGACTGAAATCAAGCGTGGTCGGCAACTGCAGCGGTTGGTAGTTCTCGCCTTGCCGCATGTTTTCCGTCGGACCCGGCGCGTCAACAATCTTGCCGGGGTTCATCAAGTTCGCCGGATCGAATGCGGCTTTGACTTCGCGGAACGCCTGATACAACCGCGGACCAAACATCCGCTCATTCAAGAAACTCCGGGCGAGACCATCGCCATGTTCCCCACTCATCGCGCCACCAAACTCCGTGACCAGGCCCGCGACCGCATCGAGGATCTCACGCATGCGGCGCAGATCGTCGCGATCGCCGGGATTAATCAGCGGGCGAATGTGCAGACAACCGACCGACGCGTGTCCGTAGATCGCGCCTTCGGTGCCGGCGTCCGCAATGATCTGTTGAAAGCGGCGAACGAAGTCGCGAAGTTTGCCCGGATCGACGGCCGAGTCTTCGACAAAGGCGACCGGCTTCCGCAAACCGGGAATGCCCATCAACAGTGGCAAGCCTGCTTTGCGACACGCCCAAATGTGATTGCAAAGCTGCGGATCGGTCGCGGGAAGAATGTGATACAGGCCTGGCGCGGACTGCAGCTTGTTGGTCAGTTCGTCAATCCGCGCGCTCGTTTCGGATTTGCTTTCGCCGGAGAACTCCACCAGGATCAAACTCGCTGGATCTCCAACCACAAAGTCCAAATAGTTGCGATACTCCAGACTCTCGCGGGCCAATCGCACAATCAGGCCATCAAGAAATTCGGCCGCCGAGGGCTGCAGAGGCAGAATATGTTCCAATGCTGCGCAGGCGGCGTCGACGTTCTCAAAGTGCAACACAGCGATCGCTCGCGACTTCGGCAGCGGGACCAGATGGAGAAGCGCTTCGGTCACGGTCGCCAGCGTTCCTTCGGACCCGACAACCATTCGTGCCAGGTTGAAGTTCGCGTTGGGATACCGGGTTGCTTCGATCTCTCGCAGTCGCGCGACGCTGGGCGGTGCCTGCACAAGTTCGCGAAATGACGGCACAAACTCGTCCAGGTTGTAACCGCCAACGCGACGAAGGATCTTGGGATATCGCGCGATGATCTCGTCAACATTGGCCGCAACAATCCGCGCAAGCTCGCGATAGATGTTGGCCTCGCGACTGTCGCCGCTTTGTTTCTCGCTGAGTTGATCGCGCGTCAACGGGGCCAGCTTCGCGGCAGTGCCATCGGCCAACAGCACATCCAGTTCCAAGACATGATCAACTGTTTTGCCATGCAAGATCGAGCGCGAGCCGGCTGAGTTGTTGCCAATCATTCCGCCCAAATTCGCGCGATTGCTGGTGGCCACGTCAGGGCCGAATTGCAGACCATGCCTGGCCGCGGCTGCGTTGAGTTGATCGAGCACAACGCCTGGCTCCACACGTGCGGTCGCCGTGGCGGGATCAATCTCAATGATCCGGTTCAGGTGCTTGCTGAAATCGATGACGATTCCCGGTCCGACTGTTTGCCCGGAAAGGCTCGTTCCGCCTCCGCGGGGCAAGAGCGGAATGCCATGCTCGGCCGCAAAAGCCACAGTCTGCCGCACGTCTTCTTGCGTGCGAGGAATCACAACGGCCGCCGGCTGAATCTGATACAAACTGGCGTCAGTGCTGTAGAGAGCCCTCTGGTACTCGTCAAGCAAAACTTCACCAGAAAGCACTGCAGCCAACTCTTGCAGGCGGTTTGCGGCCTCTGGTGGTGAAAGTTTCATGGTTGTAGCGATTGCCGGGAGCCAGTTTTTGCGAGGGTTGCGGATTCGGCATTGTTCCGCTTGAACACGACGCAAGTGTGGGTAGAGTCGGACTTTTGAGGCCCTATTTCGTTCACCATTTACCGTGTCTTTTTATGTCGGGCTACGTTCGCCGGCCATCTTCCGATGAGGTCGATCAGTTACTCCGCAACGCCGAGTTGCGCGAGGCTCTTGAGCCCTATCTGGACGAATCGATTACCAAGCTGGAAAAAGCGCGGATCCCAACGCCGGTGGAAAATGACTACCTGGCGATGATGCTCGCTTGGGAACAGGCTCCAGCGCTTCCCATTTCCCAATGGTTCGATCCTCCGCTCGATCCGCCTCCGCCGGATTCGCTTTCGGATGCCGCACTGCACGACCTGTTGTGGAAGATCATTCACAAGCTCTATGAGCGTTCGATCATTCTGGAATTTACCGATCATCTGGCGGATCGGGAATTGTACCGGCTGATTTACCGCGACATTCTCCCCACGTGCGAAAAGAAGATCGACGCACCCGGCAATTGCCTGCACTGGGATTGCGCGGACACCACCGGCGATGCACAAATCTGGTTGCGGTTCTACGCTTCAGACGAAGAACGACGGCTTTGGAAGGAGCAGACAGGTGAGTGGCTGCCGGAAAAGGCCGATCCGCCCTATCCGCGACGAATGCCTCGACGTCCGCTCTAGCAGCAACCACGGCATTTCTTGTTGAGCTTGTAAGTGGGATTCGTACCAGGATCTACCCACATTTTCGCCGATTGTTGTGCGACACACATTGCGCTCGAGATTCGGGCGTGGACCGCCAGAAACCTGTCGCAAACCACTCTTGGGGGTGGTATTCTACTCGGAGCAAATCGGCGCTTTCGCGCCGCTTGAATGTGATCGCAGCTCTGGCAATCACATTCGACTTCAAACCGCCAACAAGGTATTTCGCTCCGGGTTATCTGAGGATCCAGTCCATGCGTAAGTCGTTTCCAATCGCCGCGTTTTGTTTTTCTGTCGCTGTGATTTCTTTGTTTTCCGCTTGTGCTGACACCGGGAAAGACGAAGGCAAAGACGGCGAGCCGATCACAGCCACCGGACAATCGGACAATGAGATCCTGCAGGGCATCAACCAACAAGACTACACGCTGGCCATCGTCGAAACGTTCGACAAGACCATCAATGGTGTTCGGCTGATATTGAATTGCAACGCAAGCGAAGGCGGCGTGATCGGAACGGTTGAGAATACCTCGGACACGGTTGCCACAAAGGTAACCGTGGGCGCACAACTCTCCAACAAAGAAAAGCTGACCGCCGACGCGATTGAAAATCTGGCACCAGGCGAAAAGCGCGACATCAAAATGCTCTGCGAATCCGGCGCGTTCAACCGCTGGGA
>CALJLD010000244.1 GCA_937982665.1 uncultured Planctomycetales bacterium | reverse complement strand
GAAGCGATCGCCGCACCAACATCAGCCATTTCCGTGACAACAGCTTCACGAAGGCTGGTCCAAGCGGCGATGGTGCCGCAAATCACGATCGTCAAAACGACGATCATTTCGGTCGAGAAGGCAAAACCTTCTTCACCCTTCCAAAACGACTTCATGCTGTTCATCTCCATAGGTAAAGAAAAAGCAACAGTACTGCCACGCGTCCCAGATTACGCGCACGACAAACGCAGCGAAAACCGCGCCAAACGTTAATTTTGCGCAAACCGCGCCAAACATTCACTAACAAACTGGTGAAAACCGTTGCTCAGTCTTACAGCCAAAGCTGCTGTTGCTGCTTGAGAGCATGCTGTCGGTGTACAGGTTTCTTTACACTTGACCTTTACACTCATGCAGCCGCTTTGCGCTTGATCCCTTTGCGGTAGCGCCAGATGCACCAAATCGCACGGAATCCATCGCGCCAGCCAATCTTCTTGCCCTCGGCATAGGAGCGACCTCGGTAACTGATCGGTCGCTCATAGATGCGAACTCCTGGGAGTTTGGCGACTTTGGCCGTCAATTCCGGCTCAATGCCAAACCGCTTTTCCCGCAGCGATGGAGCGATTGTCTGCAAAACCTCGCGACGAAAGACTTTATAGCAAGTCTCCATATCCGTCAGGCTGAGGTTGGTAAACCAGTTGGAAAGCACCGTGAGGAATCGATTTCCCTGGGCGTGCCAGAAGCGAAACACCTGGCGGTTATTGCCTGAGAAACGACTGCCGTACACCACATCTGCTTCGCCTTCGACGATCGGCTGGATCAAATAACTGAATTCCGCCGGATCGTACTCCAGGTCGGCATCCTGGATGATGATTGCGGAGCCGGTCGCAGCCTGAAATCCCGTCCGCAGGGCTGCGCCTTTTCCCTGATTTCGCTCGTGAAAGATGATCTGCAGGTCGTTATCGCCACGCCAGGAATCGAGCAAGTCCCTGGTGCCGTCAGTGCTGCCATCATCGACGATCACAATCTCCGTTGGCACTCCACAACCCCGGACACTTGTAATCACCTTCTCCAGCGTCTTGATCTCGTTGTAGACCGGGATCACGACGGAGAGTACGAAGTCCGCAGGCAATTGGTAAATGCCCAACCGACGACAGACGCTTTCCCCGGCCAATTGCCGCAGCAGGTCGATCTTCTGCCCGGGGTCCAGATTCGCCAACTCTTGCGTTGCAGGTCGGGGATCCGGCTCGCTGCGGATTGGGAGGATGTTGGGTTGCACGGACATAGCGGGAAGTCGCTCAAAAGGACGCAGTTGGCCGTCAGAATCCGCAGAATCGTAGCGAAGGTGGCAATTTGCGGGCAACATCAATCGCTGCGAAGGAAAAGCCGCCCTGCGCAAGTGCGCAAGTCGCGACGAGCCAATGCTTTGCGTCGCATTCATCAACAAATCCTGTTCAACCACGCACAAATTGCGAGCTACAGTTGCCCATACGTGTCCGTCAAGAAGCCGGAATGCGTGAATTGGAGCAGTGAAAAGCGATGTCTGACTCACCAGTGCCGAACCGGCATAACAACTCAACAATGCGCTGGCGCAAGGCGCTCTTGGCCCGCAATGATGGCAATGCCGCCATCGAGTACAGCCTCATCTTGGCGGCGATTGCTGCCGTAGTCATTCTGGGCTTGAGCTTCCTGACGCCCCACCTCTTTGATTTCGGCGGAAGCGGCGATTTTAGCGAAGTCGCACACGCGCGAGCAAAAGCAAGCAAAGCCAACCCAAAGCCGAAGGCAACGCAAGCCGAAGTGATGGAGGAACCAACTCGCGCGGTCCCGTGGTTCCAAATCGGCCTTGTCGCAGCGGCGCTCCTCGCAGCCGTTGCATATTACTTCGAGCGACAAAGAGCCAAACGCAAGCGTGAGCGCGAAGCCGAGGAAGCCGAAGAGGCGAGGTTCCGCAAAGAGATCGAAGCCGATCCAATCGAACAGCCGCAATTCATCGCCAAGCGGCAGCAAATCTTGCGGTTTATTACCCGCCGACACAACGAGTCGAATTCGCGAATGCGTGTCGGCGACCTGATGACGCCTAAGTTGACGGTCGTACAGCCGAAGACGAAGCTCGACGAGATCCGCCGACTGGTCAATGACAATAAGGTCCGCCATCTGTTGGTCACCGAAACCAACGGAACATTGCGAGGAGTGATTAGCGATCGCGACTTGAGCACGCGTTCCGGAAAACGGGCTGAAGACATCATGACGCCCAATCCCTTTTCCGTGCCGGAGTCGATGGTCGTCTCCGAGGCGATTCGGGTCATGGTCTGTCATGGTGTTTCTTGCCTGCCGGTCACCAACAAAGACTTCCCGATGGGCATGCTGACGACGACGGATCTGCTGCTGGCTTTCCAATGCGCTCAACAACTCTTGAAGCAAGTTGCCGCCGCGGCCCCGCACCCGGAGCGTTCGTGTTCGGAAGGTCTCGCCGAAATCTCCGCAGGGGAACTGCAGGCGAATCTGCAAACTTGACGCTGGCTGTTGGCTGCAGCTGCACGAGTCATGCTTGTCTGAGTTGAGCAGGTGTCCTCGCCCGGAATCTGTCTTGCGCGCAGCGGTTGAGAAGCCGCACTGCAGTGCTTACGGTTTTGAACTTCAAATTGTCAAAGAGCGAAAGAGCAAATTCCCACGAAAGTTGTACAGCGGGCAATGCGAGTTTGAAAAAAACTCCCTCGTCCGCAGCGGTCTTCCAGCGCACATCATTTAAGTACGCAAACTAATACGGTGCCTCTGAAGGCCTTCGCGATCCAGTCCTCCATGGAGTGTGGATGATCTTTCGGTAAGTGTTGTCGTGGAATGTATTTGCATCTGTTTGCATTCTCAATCGTTTGGCAAAACAAATCGTTCGGTGACCGAATGGTTCTTACAGTGAAGCATTTTTGGGCGCCTTGTTAGGCCGATTTGGCGCTCAGTTGCGCGTTGTTAGCTGCGTTTTGGGGGGCAGTTAGGAGCAAAAGTGCCTCCGTGTAATAAGTATTGGGACTTTGGGGGGCGTCGAAGGTTGATGTCCTGCGACATGATTGTTTTGAACGCATTTGACATTCTGCCGAATCGATGATGTCGGACACACGTTAATCAAGGCTTCACGAGATATCGACGCTCGCATAAGAAGTGCGCAGCGCTCAATAGTCAAAAGTGAGTTTTCCCGGCAGGCAAGAAAACGCACTACTGGTCAACGCGGGACGGATCTGCCGCGTCATCGATCGGGCGATCGCCATCGCCCGTCCTGGCAGCCAGGACTCAAGCTGCCCTGCGCACAAAATCAGGCGACAGCGCCAATGCGCTCCATGATCCAGCGGTTCATATCGCCAAGCATCCCTTTTCCCAGCGATTGGCCGGTGGGGTATTGTCGAAGCGTCACATCCAAGCCTGCCGCGTGGAACAGCCGCAAGTCCGAGCAGGCGGCTTCAGGCGGATAGACTTCGCTCTCTTCGCCATAGAGCATCAGCACGGGGAGTTTGCGGGACTCCGTCAGGCGAGCAAAGGGGCGACGGCCTGTGGGGAATCCTCCACATGCGGCAATCACGCCGGCGAATCTCTCCGGATGTGCGAAGGCAATGCGATAGGCCATTGTCGCGCCGCAGTCGAAACCGGCCAGGAAGACCCGATTGGCCGCGATATGAAATCGCGCTTCCGCCATTTCAAGCGCATTGAGCACGCGCGATTCGGCCGCGACGACTTGTTTTTGAGACCAGCGGTAGCCGAGCTTGCGCCGCGATACCGGTTGTGTCCCGCGCGGAGCCACCGCCACATAGTTTTGCATACTGATGTGGGGCATCACGCGACGCGCATCAGCTTCAGTCCCGCCAGTCCCGTGCAACCACACAATCAGCGGGTAGGCGTAGTCAGCCTCATAATGCAATGGACCGAAGAGGCAGACCTGCCCGGATTGAGATCGCGTGTTTTGCGGCGTCTGGTCAGCCAGCAGCGAGCTTGAAGAGCCACTGCCGGAATGCAATGAGCGGTGCGTTCGATCCATCTCATTCTCCGCTAATCTTGAAGTCCATTCCAAAGCTGATCGCGGTTTGCAGATCAGTCGCGAACTTTACGCACAACGCCTTGGCAGTGCAACGTGTGGCCCCAGCCATGCTGGCGATAGCTTCGCTAGCGGCTGAAGCTTTGGCTTGGTTGGCGTAACTTCAATGCCACGCCACGTTAATGCTATGCCACAACGCTATGCCACAATGCTCTGCCGCATGCGAAGCGACGATGCTACGCCACGTTCTTCATGGCCGCCACAAGTTCCTTGACCGCGCTAACGCTCTTCTGGAAATCGGCGTTTTCGCTCTCGGTCAAATCCAGTTCGATAATGCGTTCCACACCGCCGGAACCCAAGACGACCGGCACGCCGACGTAGTATCCGCCAACGCCATACTCGCTATCGCAATAGGCGGCCGCCGGCAGCACGCGTTTCTTATCGCGAATGATGGCTTCACACATTTGAGCGACAGCCGCGGCCGGAGCGTAGTAGGCACTACCCGTTTTGAGCAACTTGACAATCTCCGCACCGCCATCGCGCGCGCGTTGGATGATCTCTTCCAGACGATCCTTCTTGATCAACTTGGTGACCGGAATGCCGCCAACGGAGGTGTAGTTTGGCAGCGGGACCATGGTGTCGCCATGCCCGCCCATCAACAGTGCGGAAACATCCTCAACGCTCACGCCCAACTCCATGGAAATGAACGTGCGATAGCGGGCCGTATCCAAGACTCCCGCCTGGCCCATCACGCGGTTTGGCTCAAAGCCGGTCACTTCCAGGCAACGCTGGACCATGGCATCCAACGGATTGCTGACCACAATCACAATCGCGCCGGGGCTGGTGTTTTTGACTTGCTCAGACACGGAACCCACGATCTTGGCGTTGGTGGCCAAGAGGTCATCACGGCTCATGCCCGGCTTGCGAGGAATGCCGGCAGTGATGACGACGATATCGCTGTCTTTGGTCAGAGCGTAATCGCTGGTTCCGGAGATGTGGGAGTCAAAGCCCATGATTGGCGACGACTCCATCAAGTCGAGCGCCTTGCCGGCGGGCATGTCACCTGCTTGAGGGATATCGACAAGGACGATGTCGCCCAACTCGGCCGCAGCGCACCAATGGGCCGTGGTGGCACCAACATTCCCCGCGCCCACAACCGTAATCTTCGCCCGTCGCATGATGACGTTTCCTTCAAAGTGGCTTGTCTTCCGCGCGGCGCTCAATTTCAACTACGCTGCGCGGGCATCCGTTTTTCAAAACTTACGCTGAAACCGTGAGTATCGAACTTGATTGCGGGAAGTCAAGCGGCTGGGCGCTGACGAGCAACATGAACGCGGAACTCACGCTGGATTTTGATCAGCTTGCCTTCAACTTGGCTGATTCGGCCTCGAGTGCGGCGATTTCTTTCTCAAGCCGCGCAGGTTCGTCGGGATCGTCCGGCTGTTGCTTTGCTCCGGAGAGTTGTTTGCGGAGGTTTTGCAGCTTTGTGTTGATGACGTCGATTCGCTTCTTTGTTTTCTTATCCATGGAAATTGCCTTGGGCGGCTGCGCAGTGATCGCATGCATGCTGGTTTGGCGTGCATTATACTGTTTGCCAGCCGTGACGGGATGGGCCGTCATCGGCGCAATTTGAATTTCCAATCTGCTTGCTCCTGTTGTGAAAGTGCCGTGATGAAGTCAAACGTATCGCGAAGAATGGCTGCCGGTGGTTTCAGCTTTGTTGCCCTGCTGGTACTGCAGGGTTTACCAACAGGGCAAACAAGCCTGGCGGCCCAAGAGTTGGGGCTTCCGCCGACAGCCGCGCCGGACGCCAAGTTGACGGAGGTTTACTCCGGCGAAGGATTCTACGAAGGACCGATGTGGGACCCGGCCTCGGGCAAGCTCTACTTCACTGGCTTCTTCAACAGCAATCAGATTCTGCAAGTGCTGCGACTGGACGAACACGGCACCGCCACCGTTTGGGAAGGCGAGTCACAGGGCGTGAACGGTACGTTTCTTTCACTTGAAGGGCGGATGTTGGGCGCGCAAGGCGGAGCGAAAGGCGTTGTCGATTGGCGAATCGGCGAGAACGGACCGGAAGACAAGAAGACCTTCTATCAGAACGATGACCTCAACCAGCCGAATGATCTTTGCCAAACGGCCGATGGGCGCATCTACTTCACCGATCCGAATTTCCAAACGCAGCAAAGTGGTGTTTATCTCATTAAGGACGGCGAGACGGTCAAGATCATTGATGACATCCCCGCGCCCAACGGAATCATGACGTCGCTTGATGGCCGCACTTTGTACATCAGTGACAGTGGCGACAAGTTCTGGCGGTCGTATCCGCTGGACGAAGACGGCCTGCCTGGCGAAGAGCGCGAATTCTTTAAGCCCGACGTCCAAAATCAAAACAGCCCTGACGGCATGACGATCGACGTTGACGGCAACCTGTATTTCGCCGGTCGCGGTGGAGTGTGGATGGTTTCGCCTGAAGGCAAAGCACTCGGATTCATCCCCATTCCCGAGTTCTGTTCAAATGTGACCTTCGGCGGCGAAGACGGCAAATCGCTCTACATGACCTGCGCCGGCAAGTTGTACACGCTGAGGATGACCGTGACGGGAGCAAAACGGTAGGCGGCAGCACGTTCAGAGAATTGCGATGGCCGCTACGGCTTTTCCACCGGAATCTGGATCTCGGTTAGATACTTCTTGGGATTGCCTTTGAAGATCATGCCGGGCCCTTTGAGATAAACTTCCCGGCATGGGGAGAGGATTGTGTAGCCGCGGTCTTTGACATAGCTGAGCACCTTGTTGTATGAGCGGCTGATGGAATCATACGGCCCTTTGTGCAAGAGCGTCACGCAAAACTGGCCTGGCAATTCGCGAACTGTGATTTCGTCTTTTGATTCGCCTTTGCGAACGGGCATGCACGTTTCGAAATCGGCGTCTTCCTCTTTGTATTCTTCGTCATAGATCAAGATCAGGGCCTTGCCGGCGATGTGCCGGCCAAAAGCGCGGCCGACTTTGGAGAAGCCTTTGCCGCAGTCGCTATAGCGTCCTTTCATGCGATACCCTGCGACCAACAACGGCTCCACATTCTTCTCTTCAACTTCAAAGTTGGCGTCTTGCATTCTGGTTTTGGCCTCAAGTTCTTTAGAGATAATGCTGTCCAGTGACGCGGCAACGTTCTGGTAATGGGCGAGTCGCTGTTCCATTTCCGTCTTGTGCGCCTGAAGGAATTCAACAACGTCCGCTTCGTCCAAGTCACCGCTGGCGGTGTGTTCCGACAGGATGGCGGCAATGTCATCCAGCGAGACTTCCAGCGACCGCAACGCGGCGATTGCTCTAGCGGTCTCTACCTGCGAGGGATGGTAGTAGCGGTAGCCGGAATCCGGATCAATGTGCCTGGGCTCCAGCAACTTCTTTTCGTGGTAGAACCGCAGCGTCTTGACCGTCAGCCCCGTGACTCTGGAAAACTCACCGATGGAATACACGTGACGCCTTTGCAGAAGATCGTTAAGCGAATATGAGACAGCATAGGACCTCCCGTTAGGGGAGAGTCAAGCCACGAATTGAGGAACTCATTCAACCCGCTCCGAAGTGGCTTCAAATCGTTCGACCTCTGGCTGGGCTTGCTGCCAAATCGCCAGGATGCGAGCCTTGCCCATTCCCAGCGAAGAAATCAAGCATTCGACAACCTCGGCCGCATCGATGGCTACCGTGGTGCCTGAGAAAGTCAGCATGAAGTCCCAGCCATTCTTCGCCGTCCCGCGGCAACTGCGGAACCACATCAAATTGTCATCCCAAATCGATAGCCGAGTTTGTTCGTCCGACATGCAGCGGATGTCGATGTTCAACCGCTCAGTTCCATCGGACTCGAATTCAAGTGTCACGCTCCAGCCCCGTCCGCGCGCTCGGTACGAAATCGCCTTCGACCGCGCGCGGAGTGCCTCGACGATCTCGACAAGCCGGGGATGGTCGCACTCTGGGAATTGCACTGACATCACTCCGAAGTCCCTGCTCAATTGATGTTTGAAAATTGCAATCCTAGCCAAACCACTCGGCTTCAACCATCAACCTCTGCCATGACCGGTGTTCGTACTCGAGCGCTTCCTCAACCCGAAACATGCAATTCAGTTTTTGTTGCGGGCTTTCGGTTTTGGCCAATTCGCGAGCGAGCTTTGTCAGGTCATTATGCAGCGCGCAGTAACGGTTTTCGTTGCGGCCAAACTCGTTGGCGGAGCGGAAGTTCCGCATCGCTGCGCCGATGACAGGCAAGCAAGCCGCCAAAAGCAACAAGCTAAATGAGATGATGTCCAATGCATGGCCTTCGGCTGCGTGATCGCCAAAGACAGGCTCCATTTCGATATGGAAGAAATGCTTGATGATTTCATCCCACCAAAAGTGAGCACACGCCGCGATCACGCTGACAAAGAAGCACCAATGGGCCAACATCTTGGTGTAATGCTCCCACCGATATCGCCACTTCGCGCCGGAATCAAAGTATCTCCGCTGCGGTTCAAGGCGGTGAGCCACGTAATGTTTTTCCAACTCCAGCAACTCTTCGTCCGTCCAGCCTTCGGCGTCTGAGTTTTGCACTTGGAAGTTTTCAAGTTCAAGCACATCCAGTTCGCCACGAATCCAAGCCTTAACCGACGAGGGCTGAAGTTCGGCCAGCCGGCTAAGCATCTTGTCCATATCAAGATGCTTGCCAGCGGAATTGACTGTTCCCTTGTTCAAAAGGAAATTGTATTTGACGAACTTGGCCGCTTCGGCCTGAAATCGCCGCAGTCGCCAGCGTCGGTCAACGGCGGCCCACAGGCCGGAGAGAACGGCGATGGTAGTCGCGATCGCAAAGAGAAATTCCAATCCCCCCACAAATAACGCACCAGGCCAGGGAGCGCCAGTGAGCTGCCAGATGGCGAAGAGCACCGCCCCGTATCCGAAGACAGTTGCCACGAGCACAAGGATGTTATGCCATTGCAATAGCCGCACAGCATCCGCATCAGCTTGCGCGTGAAACTCGTCAAGATTCTCGCACTGATCCAAGAGCGAGGACAGTTGTGACTTGGGCGTTTCCCCTGCACCCGATTCTGCTGCCATTGTTGTTGTGTCCTGATTAGTCGATTCGGGTTTGTTTCAACGTGCCTGACCGCCAAGAACCGGGCTACCACACTTTCTCGTCGCCAATTACGCTAAGACCTGCACTGCGTTCTGCCAAGCGATTTCTCCGCGAAGAGATTTCTCTGCGCACTATTTTGTCATTTGCCCTTCGTCGATTTCGGAAAGATGAAAAGCGTTGGCTCGGCGCCTCCAAGTATTCCGTTTGTTATCGGCGTGACCGGCCATAGGGATCTCCGCCCTGAGGATAGCGAACAGATCCGGTCGGTCGTACGCGATCTGCTTTTGGACGTGCAGAGTATTCTGCCACATACATCGTTGCGCGTGCTCTCCCCATTGGCTGAAGGCGCGGACCGAGTTGTCGCCGAGATTGCCTTGGAGTTGGGCATCGAACTTGTCGCGGTGTTGCCTTTTGACGTTGAGGAGTTCGAGAAGGATTTCCAAAGTCCGGAGAGCATCCAGGAGTTTCGGCAGCTAAAAACACGTGCGGCCGGCACCGTAAAAATCGATGCGTTTCCGCATGCGGAAGCAAGACGCTTCGACGTTTACGACCCCAAGGCAATTCAATATGCGCTCGCGGGCGCATTCGTCGCTGAACACTGTCAGTTGTTGATAGCCCTGTGGGATGGGAAAGATACCGGGAAGGTTGGCGGCACCAGGCAGGTTGTGCATTTCGTCCGCTCAGGAATTCCCATCTCGCTGCGCACTCACGGGGACTTCTTGAGCCAGGAGGAGCTAGGAGACGTAGCCCAAGTCCGCGTGACTCGCGCCAGCGAGTCGGAATCCGAAGTGCCAATTTCGCTTTCCGTGTTGACGAGCACTGATGAGGAGCCGGAGTCGCTTGAGCAATCGCCGGGGCTTGTGCAAGCCCGGCGAAATCTCGATGTCTTCAATCGACATTCAAGATCAAAAGCGCCGCGCGCGACCGGCGGAGAGCGCAGCGAACCAGGCGCGGATCAAGCTGCGGACATCGTAAGTAAGCAGTTCCATGCAGCCGATCAACTCGCCCTTCGTTTTCAAAGCGCATACCTTCGCGCCTGGGTGAGTATTCTCGCACTGTCGTTTGCCGCGGCCGTCACACTGCAAGTTCACCTCAACGCAGTGAGTAGCTGGGTACTCTCGCTTGTCTACGGTGCGATAATTCTGATCGCGTTCGGCATCTACTACGGCGTGAAGCTATTCCGCCTTGAGGAACGCTATCTGGATTATCGCGCGCTCGCGGAGGGCCTGCGTGTCCAAGTCCATTGGCTTGAAGCTGGAATTTCCAAGCCGGTCTCGCAATTCTATCTGCACCGTCAGCAAAGTGAATTGCGCTGGATCCGCAGTGCAATCCGCAATGCGACATTCGCCGTAATCCACTTGGCACCTGCGTTGGGCGGAGTTGCAGCCCTGCAAACGCGAGTCGATGGCGTGAAAAGAAACTGGATTCAAGACCAACTCAAGTATTTCGCCAAAGCGACAGAGGCCGCGCAGCGAGCCGAGCGGCGCTGGACCTGGGCCGCGAGAATTATGCTGGGCGTTGGTGTCATCCTGGCAATCGTCAAGTCGAGCGTCGGCCACTCGCCTTGGCTGGTTGTTTTGGTGGCCGTCCCGCCAATTCTTGTCGCGATCTTCACGCTCCATGTTCAGAATCGCAAGTTTGGCCCGATCGCACAGCAGGCATCACGTATGGCATCGTTGTTTCACTGTGCTTCCAAGAGGCTTGACGAGTTTCAATCAGCTTCCGAACCGATGGATCGCGAGTTTGAGCAACTGCTGCTTCAACTCGGGCACGAGGTTCTCGCGGAGAATGCCGAGTGGGTTACGCTCCACCGCGATCGACCGATTAGCACGCCGTTCGTGGCCTAGTGGATGCGCTTTCGCGCGCAGAGTTCGCGCGGGTTGGGACGGAAATCTCTCCAGTGCGCGCCGCCAAGAAGAATGAGGCTGCTGGGGCTCGAACCCAGGACCTACGGATTAAAAGAACTTGTATCGTCTACCCAACGTGCTTAGCTGCTTGGGTTTGCGCCGCCGCTGAATTACTTGCGCACTCCTTGCGCACATCAGGCAAAGAAACTACATGTTCCGGCGTGGAAACTTTCGCGAACGGGATGGAACCAACAGCTTCGCGCTTGCCTCGCTCCGTCGCCTTGGCGTAGGTGTTCATGGTCAGCGAAAGCGTTGAATGGCCGAGGATTTCTTGAACGGCCTTCGGATTCGCGCCATGGTCAAGCGATAGCGTTGTGAATGTCACGCGCAGGGAATGCAGGTCCACAGCACCGCCCTGTTTTCCGTCCGTGATGCCCGCATGTTTGCACGCACGGTAGAACTCTCGCAGCAGATTATTCCGCAGCGGCGTACCGGCGTTTGAGGTGAAGACGAATTCGGAATCTGGCGAGGAGTTCTCCAGGGCTGTGATTGCCGCCAGCATTGTGTCATCCAGCGGAATCGTCCGTTCCTTGTGATTCTTCGCCGTGGTTGCCCGGACAGTTACGCATCGCGCCTCTTTGTCTACATCGTCAAACCTCATGTTTACTAACTCACTACGGCGGATTCCTGTTATCGCGAACATTCTCCAAACGGGCTTCAGGCGTTCCGGGCTGTTGGCGAAGAGTGATTCCACTTCCGCCAGCGTGAGCGCCCGACGAACTTTACATTTCGCGTCTTCAGGCAAGGGCTTGAGTTTCTTGAGCGGATTGAAGCCGATGAGCCGATGATCCACGCCATAGTTCAGCATGGCCGACAATGCAGCAACGTCCTTGTTGACGGTTCGCGGCGAGATCGTGCTCTCAGATTTCTTTCCCTTCGTGGTCATCAGCCGTTCCCGCCGAAAATGCTGTATCAAGTCTGCGGATATCTGCGAAACACGTGGCGCGACGTTCAGCAGCCACGTGACGATGATTTCCAGGCTGGCCCGATAGCTCTTGGCTGTGGAAGGCCTGACGGTTTGCTCGACGTGGCGCAGATATTCCGCCTGCAAGTCGGCAAGTGAGTAGTCGTTATCAATGATGTTAAATTCTGCTCGCGACGCGCGGGCTTTCAATTCAACCAGCAGTTCCTTCGCCGTCTTGAAATCGCTGGCGAGTTTCTTGCGAATCAGCCGCCCATTTGAACGGAATGCGGCATAGTAAACCTCGCCGCGGAGTTGCATTCCTGACGGGAGTTTTCGGGGTCGTGCCATTTGGTTTTTTCCTTATCTGCTTAGGGGTGAAGGCATGTTCCAATTTCGTCGAACTCACCAGCAAAGTAATGCTCGCCATCAAGTGTGAATGAACAACGTTTCGCGCCTTGTTTTTGCCCCTCCGCTACTTTGTTGGCGATTCTGGTTTCGTCTCCGTCGATTTGACAAATCGAATTGCCGCTGTCCTTACCGCCCGCCATTCGCCAGGCCGCATCAAAATTTCGGGCGACTAGCAAGCATTCCCGTTCGATAAGCAGGCTCTCGTTGTGGTCACGTACGATCCAAATTTCCTGTGACATTAGTAATTCCCTTCTTGAGTAAAACAGTTACACGTTTGCGCCCACGCGAGCGCGTTCAATTGCTCGTTTTCAATTCTGGCGGTAGCGCCGGATTGCCGTACGCCGAACGCATTAGGTGGTCTCTCGTTCAACTTCGCGCACTTGCAAGTCAGGTATGTACGCGAGCACAGCCAACAGGCGTCCGATGCCGCGAATCACAATGGCCCCAATGATTGCCAGAATGCAAAGAACGGCGTCAATTTCAGCAACAAATGCGATAAGGAACCCGAGGCCCATCAAGACGATGAGAACGGTGCCGATGGCCAGTGAATTCTCGCTCTGCTTGTAAACAGACTGCACGAAGCGTCGATGCTGTGCGAAGACTGGCGTTCGTGGTTCTGTTTTTGCTTGCGGGTTGGCTTGGTTCATGTCAATTGCCCTTCGATAAGAGTTCTAGAATTCAAACCATTCAACGCCCCTCTTAAGTCTCGGTGCCGTTGGACTTCATCGAATCAGAATCGATTCTCGAACCAATGGAGCTCCACGCCATCCTCGGTGAACCAAGTTCCTTTTGATCCAATCGCGGCAGCAGCATGTTGCAGACCTTCACTAAAGTTGCCATTAACCTCCACAATCTCGCAGCCCTCAAACTCGCTGTGGGTCTTGAGGAAGGCCTTGGCCCCTTCCTCAGAATTGGACATGAACAGACCTATGCGACCGTCTACAGGATGAGTGTAGAGCTGAAGCACTCCGTTGCGCTCAATGATCCATCTCGGTCTTTCAAACATGGTTCATTCCTTTGGCGAAAAGAAGCGCGCAGCATCAGCCGGAGAATAGCATCGCAGGTGGCCTGCAAAGAACGCGCGCAGGCAATTAGAATGGCACGTAGCCATGACGTTACCTCGCTACTCGGGGTACGTGGTGGTTAGAGCCGCCTGGGTGTTGGTAGCACCTAGGCGGCTTGCTCTTATCATTGGTTTATTTTGGCCAATTGCAAGGGTATTCTGTGGATGCGCCGCCCGACTAGTATATTAGTGGCGGTACGTGAGCTATTCCCGCGAGGGGGATGATTGCATGGGGGAACTATGGTTGACTGTGATTGTCGCAGCCGCCCTCGCAGCAGTAGTAACGATCTTCTTGGCATTCGCGCCCAAACGTGACGTCCCAGCCGAGGTAGCAAGCACGCCTGAACCGAACGTCGTAGCTGTTGGACAGACTGTGCACTTGGAGGCTGCACATGTGATGACGCTGCCCATGGTCAACCATATTCAAGAGACACTTTCGGCTTTCTTCCGCACATCAGATTTTGGCATCTGGCAGAGCGATCTCACAAAGGATAACGATAAGTTTCGGTTACACTTCGTGCGAGGAAACTGGAAAGGGGATATTCAAGCGCGATCGCGGCAGCCGGGTGAACCTGAGCCAAAAACTCGACAGGGGAACCTGATATCCAAGGCGTTTCGCTTTCAAACGATTCCGATGCTAATAGCATGCACCATTCGACCTTCCCCGCGACAACTGCGAATCAAGCTGGAGTGCTCTTGCTTTGTCATGGGACCACTGACGGCAACCGCTCTTAATAGCGTCGAAGCCGACATCGATCATGAATTCGACGCGCTGCGCGCGTACCTCGCGGAATGTTTTGATTTGGACAGTCCCCCCGATCTGGATGAGAAGTAGCGATTTAGCTAATCCCACGTCTACACACGCGATGGTAAGTCAGCTTGCTAGCCGTTACTCATGGAACCAAAAGTATGAATGTACCAACGAGAAGCCGTGGTCCGGTCCTTACCGTTCAAATCTGCATTGCGATTATCGCAGCTGGTGGAGCCCTAGGGGGTGGCTACCTCGGTGCAAAGACTGGAGAAAGCGAAGAGCAATTTCAACTATGGTCGCCTCCGTCGCTTAACGCGGATTCCGAATACGTTCCGATCTACCGCATCCACAAGCAAACTGGTGCGACCTGGGTCCATGAGCACACAAGAGATCATTCAGCTAACAGATGGCTCGCGATTGAAGGCGGCGCTATCCCGCCTGTTCTTGACGAGCAACCTGAGCCGCCACCAATTGACGAGAATGATTGACGACGACTTGCCTCCGCTCCATTAGTGGCAATGCGTTGGTTGCGTCGGGGAATCGCAAGTCATCCGCCACGAAGAGTATGGTCGGTCTAGCCGAACGCTATGGGTTGCGAATCAAGGTAGTCACGTGGTCGCCAGAGGAATAAGTCCTCAATCCGATGAGGCTGACTCGTCCTCCGCCGCTTCGTTGCGTTGTTCGCGGTCGCAAACGCATCCCTTGTTGCATTCGCCGCACCCTTGGCAGATCTCGTAGTCCATCCAGTCGTATGTCATTTGTCGAACTCCCGGAATGATTGGCAGACCGCCAGTTTAGGTAGCTCGCGCGCGGTCCGCAAATTCGCCATCTAAGGCCCTGCTGCCACGCATGGCCCACAGATATCGCGGAAGGCCCTCGGATTATCACAGGGCGCAAGTCTCGCGGTCGATTTGATCAACTCCCTTTTGGCGGTTCATACCCACTCGGGAATCTAATTGGGTCGCCCGGCGTTGCCACGCGCATGATAAACAAGCCTGCTGATTGGGCGAACTTTTCACGGAAGGGTGGGCGCAAACGGTAGCGTTCCCCCAGGCCCTTCGCGTGTTCTCGCAGATAGCGGATCGGCACACTGAAGACTTGCCTGAAATCCACGACCAAACTGTCAAAAGGGTCGTCAGGTTTGGCTTGTCCCCCCAGGACATGAAACTGAGGCCGCCGCCCAGCAACTGCATCGCTCAAGAAGGTCTTCGACGTAAGACTTGAATTCAACGCATGGAGTTGCGGGATGCCGTAGGCCCTGCACGTGATTGCGTAATCCAATCTGGCCAAGTCGCAGGATTGGCTTAGGACCACGACGTCAACGCTGTCAAAGCCGACGGGCGAATCTTCATCGCCGCGCTGTAATGCGACCGCAATTTCTTCATCATAGACTGGAACGAAACAGTTCGAGATGAAGTCGCCCTGCTCAAGTCCTTCTGATCGTATTGTCTCCCATTGCGATTCTGCCATCAGTCGTCATCAGGAAAGCGCATGGCATCGGGGCTAGCTTCCTTCTTAGGGGAACGCAAAACGCCCTTGGCAACAAATCGTTTTTGTGGAGGTGGTAGGTAATAGTCATCCTCAACCGCGGCTGAGGATTCCCCACCTTGTCCGGTAACGCGATCGTGAAAGTGATAACTCACCTGGCGCATTAGCTGGGAAAGGCGCTTCGCATCATTACTGTGCATTCGCTCGTCGATGTCATCACTGTAAGACTCGAGTTGCGGCTGGGATGATTGAGCGATTGATATCATTTAATCAGCTCCCTCGTCGTTGGAGTGATACAGGCCTCAAAAACTTCGTTTTTAAGATCGCGGAGAGTCGAAAAGTACTCCCAAATGCCGGCTTCATCCTGTGGGACATCTGTGTCGCGATAGATGTCAGTGTCCAAGAGAATCGCAGCCGTATCGGGAGAGTTGCTTTCGACAATTGCCTCATTCAGAATCAGATTCGCGCCATCCCGCATTGGCATCTTCAATTGCATGAACAGCCCTGAGAGTGCGCCCGTCGATGTCAAGTTGTCCGGAATTGTGGGCAGCAGCGTGACGTATTTCGCCAAATCGTCTGCAGGCGTCGGAAACTCGATACGATTGATGTATCGGACAGCCAGCCTCGTGACTCTCATTGCGGGAAAAGTTTGACGATACGCCCCCCAAGCAGCACGGGCTTGCGTACTGAAGTCCTCCCACGTTGTGTATGGGGCAAGGCGACTGAAAGTAAATCCATCAAGTCTCGCCTGAAGAATCTGCCTCTTGTCTTCGGACTGAAACATAGCACCAACAACGTTGCTCGCCGTTGCCGTTGCAGAGTTTTGGCCACCAACTTTGAGTTGGCTTACATGTCGCGTGATATCTTCCGGAGCCTTGTAACTTGGCAGCAGCAACGACAGGCCAGACTTTATCAGTCGAACCACCCCCATACTCTCCTGCGGGGATGCTCCGACCTCGTCTGGGATAATCGCCTTGATGTCGATTACCGCTTCCGTGATCGGAGCGCCTTCATAATGTTGTCCAGCGTCTGGCATGGGGGGATTCTAGGTAACTGTCAGACTTGCATCCAGCCGTTCCTCGGCTTTCTGTGTATTCTACGTCAAGTCCCGCTATTTTTCTCTACGTCTGCCCGGCAGGGAGTTGCCTTCTGCCGCTGCCGGGTCGGTCGGATTGTCAAAGAACAAGTGCCGACGTCTGCCGGCCTCTTCCAAATCAAGTGCTCCGAGTATCTGCCGCGAACAACTCTTGCATCATTTTCGGCGGTTGAGTGTTGGCGATGGCTTTGATGGAAGTACTGGTCAGTAGCTCCGGCCCTACAGCGAGTTGATAGTCTTCCGCTGGTGACAAGCCATAATTCTCGCCAGCGATTTGCAGGTCGCTAAGCTGGATGCCGAATCCACGGACGCGCCTGTGCAGATGGCAAGCCAGTCTGATGAATTGGGTTTCGTGCAGATACCAAGGTTCCGGTGGCGGTGTGTAGGCTTCCGGCTTGCCTGTCTCTTTCCAATCGGGGATGGGGATTAGGTCTAGCGCTTGATGCTCCGCGAACTTCTCACGTTCCGCTGGGCGCTTCCCGCGCGTGAATTCCAACCAGTGCGCGAGTTCGTGCAACACAAGGCCAGCCAGATGCAAGTGATAGGGGCGCTTCCGTTCTCTCGCTTTGCGCGCTACTTCGTTGCAATTGACAACTGCACAGAACCCCCGCCCCTTCCACGTCATCAATTCCCGGATGTCTTGCTCGTGGTCCAAGTCCAACCAAACGGACGTCCAGCCAGCGTAGCATTGAAAGACACCGGCAGAGGGAATCTCACCAACGCTGAGGAGATAAACCGGAAGAGTGGCAAACTCTTCGCCAAGCGAAGTTCGCGCCACGCGGGTTGCAAAGCCGAAGTGCGCCGGACGTATCGGTGACGTGTCAATTTCGAGTTCGCCGGTTGCCAGTTTGGCGTCAATCTCGGCAGCGATTTCCGCGTCGCTCATTTGGTCAGGACGACTTGCCGCGTCGGATGCAAGTGTTGTGTCGGTCATCATTAGTGCGCTTTGCTTGGTGGGGGTCACGGCACCAACATGTCGTCAGCAGCCGCGTTGTAGTCCTGCTGAGCTTTCGCCTGCACCTGTTTGGCTTCTTGGTAGTCAGATTGCATCGCGGCGATGCGGCCTTCAGCTTCACGCAACGTGGCTTTGAGCTTGGTGAGTTGCCTGGTCCATTTCTCGACTTGGTTCTTTCTTTCGACATGCTTTGAACGCTGCGCGGACTTCCACAGTTTCAGTTCGCGCTCGGCCTGCGCGATTTGCTTGGTAGTTGTCGAAATCAACCCAGCGTTGCGTTGCTGTTCCCGTTCAAGCTCGTTCCGTAGGTGCAAGGCATGCTCGGAGATGCGCTTCAACTGCGCGCCGACTTCGTTCGCATTCAGAACCGCAGGTGAGTGCGGAGAAGAACGCTGCAATGTGCCCATCGCTTTCGTGGCGTGATGGTTCATGCGTTCCGCTTCCGCGAGCACAGCCTTGGCCGTATCAACGGCCTGGGCAAGTGCCTTAAAGTTCTGGTGTTGGGGCGCAGTTTTGTCCTCGTCCAACTCTTGCTGGGCGGGCTGCACGTTTTGCTTGGCGCGCTTGACGTTGCTTTGAATCTCTCGGAAGCGCTTCTTGATTCCGGCACCCGTTGCTGCTTCGCCGCGCATGAAGAATTCAGCCGCCGCAAGACGGTCCTTCTCGCGCTGTACGGACTGCTGGTATTGAGCGCTGGTTATCCCCGCGCCATCCAACAGGCCATTGGACGGCCTCTTATTTCCCAAACCATGAGCCGTTGCCCGCGCCATCGTGTAGAGTTCGCGGTGGGCTTCCTGGGCGGCTTCGTCGAACGCTTTCTGACGCGTTGCGAGTTCTGCGAAGTAGGCATCTACCGGGGATGCTTGTGTGAGTGTTGGGACGCAAAGAACGCCTTGCGACTTGTCCTCGGTCGATATGGCCGAAGCATCTTTCAGCTCACGGCGGATTTGGATTTGCGTTGCCATGTCTACTCCTTAAAAGTTGGCAAACTCCCGCCGACCTAGCCCGGAACGTTCGCGAAACCAGGCCGGCGGGTGCGGAAGAGGGTCAATGTGTTTCTGTGGTGTCGGGTTTGTGCCAACGTTCCTTTTGCCATTGCTCCAAGCCAGTTTCAAACCACTGCCAGTGCATCAAGTCTTCGGCGGCTTCGATGAAGACAGGGAGCAAGACAGGATCGTCTGCCACGCCATCGCCGCAGACGTTCAACAGCCGGATGAAGTCTTCACGGTTCGGCCCGTCCCACTGGTCAGGGTCAGACTTGTAGTGGACCCACCAATTGAGGACGTACATGGCATGCCAACCGGCATCGTGGCGCGGCAGCTCGTGATAGGCTGCATATTCCTTTGCCCGGGAGTGGCCGACGCCCAGCATCTTCGCAACGGCTTTGAGATTCGGCAGAACCAAGTGCAACTTCTCGAAAGTAGGGTTGCACATGTCGTCGAATGTCAGCCGAACTGTCTTGTTAAGCTGGGTTGTCATGGTGGTGTAAGAACCCGAAAAAAAAGTTTCGTATGCGTGAGACATCCGCCAACACAGAGCCGTGGTGCCGACAGAACTGGCGGAGTACCTTTTGGGGTGAGGGGGGTCATATCAGCTCCCCCTTGCGTCTCCATCTCTCGCAGTTTTCAGCTTTGCAACTCTCGCACTCACAGTACGCGGGCTTGGTCTCTACGTAGCCTTCCAGCCTCTCAGCGTTCGCCTTCCAGATGGATTCATCTTCATCCTTCCACGCGCTGAAGAGATTCAACCCAATCAGCCAATAGAGCCTGTGCAGGTGGCAGCAACCGAAGTGGCTGGCCCTGACGTTGAGGCAGTCTTGATGCTCGTTGTCATCCCCACACTCTGGGCAGTAGCCGAAGTAGGCTTCGACGTGTTCCATTGGTCGCTCTCTTTCTTTGTCCCATGCTGTCCCGTCCTACTCTTGGCGTGATAGTCACTGGGACTGGGACAACTTCATTCACACACACCTTTGCGGAGAGACCACACACACTGGGACTGGGACACCCCTATAGGGTGTCTGTCCCGTTGTGTGGCCTCGGTCATCGGGACAACGGGATATCCCGGTGAGTCCCGGTGTGTCCCGGTGGCATTATTTGGTGGTTGCTTGGTCGTCATCTTCGGCGGTCTCCTCAATGTGTTCGGGGGTGCCAGCAAGGCGGTAAGCGTCGTATCGCTGCTTGTTGCCTTTGATGATTTGGCCATCGGGCAGGATGTCCTTTGCAGCCAGCAGGTCCACCCAGACCGGTGCGAACTTCTGGCCGGATAACCCGGCAGCATCTCGAATGTCCTTCTCGGTCCCGCGCTCCAGCTTGGCCAAGGCTTCCAGGATGCGACGCTGATTCCTCTCTCGCAGCGCCTGCTCTTTGGTGTCCACAGCCTCGGTCTCTTGCTCCTTCTCCATCTCGCGGACGTCATCAACGGTCAGGACGTTGACGTCCCAGATGCGCGGAGAGTGGCCGTCATAAGCGCCTTCTTCAATGTCCAAAGCTCGCAAGAGGGAGTGACCAGCAGAGCCGCCAACCGAGAACCACAACTTGTGCGAACCAGTGCCCGGCTCGTATTTGTGCCGCCGTGAAGTAATGCACCACTGCCTTGCAAACTCTTGGAAGCCAGCCCAAGCGATGTCTTCAAGCTCAGGCGGTGCGTAGGGATCGGCGAGGCCCTTCTTTGTGTGGTGGGCTAAGATAAGCGTAACGCCTTCCTCTTGGCACACTTCGCTGATGCCGCGGAGGATGGCCCCGATGATGATCAGGTTGTTCGCATCAGCTCCAGGGATGCACAAGTAGGCAGGATCAATCGCCAAGACTTTGATGTCCAACTTGCGAATCAGCTTTCTTAGCGCTTGCAAATGAGATGGGTCATCCAACTGCGGCAACTTCTCCGCCCAGTACAGCCTGGAGCATTCCGCCAATGTTGTTCCCATACTTTGGGCGATGCGTTGGGCAGATTCCTTTAGCGTCGCCATGCCCGATTCGCCGCTCATCAACAGCACGTTGCAGGTCTGCAAGACCTCAAACACGCCGAGGAATCTCAAGCCCGTGGCCAGGCTGATGGCCATGCAAACAAGCAGCATGGTCTTCAACGTCTTCTTACCGCCGGCAAGCAAGAACGGCTGTCCCATCGTCAGGACCATCGCAATCAGATACTCGACTTTGATATCGGCAGCGTCGAGTTCCGCAGACGTCATCACGCCATAGTCGTGATCTTCCCGCGTGCTGCACAAGTCGCGAATGGCCGCCAAGCCAGCTTCTGCCACTGCGATACCATCTGCGCCCGGTTTGGTGATCTCCACGATGGCTTGCTCGAGCGCGAGCTTTCCCATGCGAAGTTCGTAGGCACGCCGCACACAATTGGCATACCACTCGACATTGGCTTTGCTGTGAACAACGCCGCTGTACTCTTCCAACAGGCTCGCGAACCAAAGCTTGCCGCCGATATCTCCAGCTTGACTGCGCCCTTCCAAGACTTCGTGAACCGAATTCCCAGTGATGGGCGCGCCCTGCACGTGCAGAACATGAATCGCCGCTACGACGGCTTTGTTCTCTTCGCCGTGGAAGGCTCCAGGCTTGACGATGTCAAAGGCGACTTCGGCCAGGTTGGGCTCCATGAGGAGCGCGGCGAGGAGCGCGCGCTCGCTGTTGTGGTCGTGTGCCGGCGCTTCGTCTAAGACTTCTTTGGCTCTCAGGCTGCCGTTCTTCTGCTGGCCATAAACTCGTGGCGCAACGAATGCGCCATTCGGTTCGGCCATGTCGGCATCGAGCGCAGATTCCATCAATAGGACGTTGGGGTCCGTCATTTGCCCCTCCCGCGCCGAAGCGTTCGACCTGCACTTCCTTGTATCCAAGCGTCGATGGCTTTCCTGTCTATGACAAGTCTTCCCCTAACGGGCCTGCACGCCTGGAGCGCACCCGATGCAATTGCGTGCCGAATTGAGTCTGAAGACAGGCTTGTGTATTTGGCAGCCTCGGCGACAGACAAGAATCGCTGCGCAGGCGCATCAAGACGCTGGAGAACGTCATCAAGCTTTGCAGAAATCGCAGCCAGATCGCTCATTGTGCAGCCCCCTGTCGTGGAGGCTGCTTCTGAGACTCAACCCATTGACGTAAATCCTTCACGTCAAAGCGAGGCTCGCCATCGTGGAGCATGACGCAGGGAATATCACCACGGCGGGCAGCGCGTGTGACCTGCACCGGCGTCATGTTCAAGAATTCGGCTGCGTCATGCGTCGAAAGTAGTGGCTGAATGTCCATACATGAGCATCGTATGGACAGAGCGCAATCGAAAAGAAGGTTTGAAGCGCTCCTTGGCAGCTTATGGCTGGTAATGGCAGCTTCGCAACCTTGCCGCGACTTCGTCTGGCAGGTCAGCTAAGCAAGGCTTTATCTTCCTGACGTCAACCTTTAGGTGTCGAATCTCCGGTTTCGATTCTCCTTTGAGCCTTCGCGCCAAGGTTCTTGCAGAAATCTTCAGTTGCTTTCGCAGCCATTGCTTTTCCACACTATGGGTTGCGTATTCCAACCCTGGGGATTTTGTCTCGGCTAACCAACTTGAATCAGATTCTGTCCTGGTATCAGCGCGTGAAGACTTCGCCACCTTGATATGGACCTGGCGCGAAACGGTATCACCCACGATTAGAATCCTCATGTATGGCCGGTCCACCTGGCAGCGGTACGGCCCATGAGGATAAGCAGCACCGCTACCAGGCACGCAGGGTAATTACTCCCCGGTCCGGCATGGTTCCTTTAATGCAGGCAAGTCCATTGCTGAGAAGAGGCGCATGGCTCCGGTGTGCACTCCGGTCCCGCTTTAATTGCATTCTATGACCGATGCCGAGTTGGTGAACCCATCAAGTTGCAGGCTTGTCAGCGATGGCCAGCATGCGCACATAGTGCGCACACCCTCAAAGCATTACAGCCCACTCTAGCGCTTCTTAGCAAAACTTGTATTCCGGCACTGCGCATAGAAAACGCCCGGAAGCATCGCTTTCCACGGTGTTTCCGAGCGCTTTTTGCAATGAGGCTGCTGGGGCTCGAACCCAGGACCTACGGATTAAAAGTCCGTTGCTCTACCGACTGAGCTACAGCCTCGCGGCCATCGCTGGCCGGTGATATACGCAAGAAATGCGGCAGTTTTTGCTTCCAATCGCCGCGTTTGATGTTGGACCGATCATCGCAATCGAGCCGGCAAAAAACAAGCCCCCGAACGCCAGCATCATTGCGACAAACTCCGCATCGGCAAAGTTCGCCATTTTCCTGCAATACGCAGCAACAGTTCTCGCAACGTTGTTGAATTGGCATGCGGCGCTTTGGACGCAACAGCGTCAGCGTCAGTTCAGCCACAGAGCGACATCTTTCGCCCAATAGGTGAGAATGAAGTCCGCCCCGGCGCGGCGGATTGCGGTCAGTGACTCCAGTGCGATTGCTCTCTCGTCAACCCAGCCTTTCGCAGCTGCCGCTTTGATCATGCTGTATTCACCGGAGACGTGATACGCGGCCAGTGGAACACCGGGGAAAGTGTCGCGAACCTTAGAGAGGATATCCAAATAGGCCATCGCCGGCTTGACCATGATCATGTCGGCGCCTTCGCCCAAATCCAAGGCGACTTCGCGCAGCGCCTGATCCGCGTTTGCGGCATAGTCCATTTGATAGCCGCGGCGGTCACCAAATTGTGGCGCACTTTCCGCTGCGTCACGAAACGGACCATAGAAACTGCTCGCGTACTTGGCGGCGTAACTCAAGATTGGCACGTGTTCAAAGCCGGACGCATCGAGCGCTTCCCGAATGCCGCCGACCATGCCATCCATCATCCCGCTGGGCGCAACAAGATCGGCACCCGCGGTTGCATGGGTGACCGCTTGCTGTCCCAGCAACTCCAGCGTGGCGTCATTATCAACTTCCGTACGCCCGGCCAGCTCAGTCAAGGGACCGCAGTGCCCGTGATCCGTGTACTCGCAAAAACAAACATCAGTCATCACCAGCAACTGCGGCGCGGCTTGTTTGATCGCGCGGACTGCACGCTGAATGATTCCATCATCGCTCGTGGAGTCGCTGCCGTGAGCGTCCTTCTCCGCGGGAATGCCGAACAGGATCAAACCGCCAAGTCCAAGCTGCTGTGCCTGCTCGGCTTCTTGGACCAGCCGGTCAATGGTCAGTTGCGATTGCCCCGGCATTGATGAGATGGGCGTGGCGCTGTCCTCCCCTTCCCGAACAAACAGCGGCAAGATGCAGTCGCCTGGCGAGAGTAGCGTTGCGGAAACAAGTTGGCGAATGGCTGGATTGTGACGCAGCCGCCGCATGCGCGTCGTGGGAAACCGGCCAGGGAAAGCGGCGTTGGAAGAGGACATGGCGACGCTGAAACTGAGAACGAAACTGATCGCTCATCAATCGCACGATGACAATTGCGCGATCGTGGCTTACACAGTGCGAAACCGTAGATCATACGCGGCTGGCCCATCATTCTCCATGTCCGACGATCAAGAACGGCCAACCGATGGCGAAAAACAAAGTCACCTCTTATCGCCCGACACGTGTCGCACAACGTCAAAGCGTTACCGCAACAAAAAAACAACGCCGCAAGCATTCGCACGGGGGAGGCGGCTAGCTTGCGGCGTTGTACAACGTTGTAGTTGTTGAACAGAGCAGTGTTTCACTGATGTTCCGTTCTTATGTCATCTGCTCCTGGCAGGTTGTTTGTTGTCCGGATGCACAAGTCAGGATGTCTTGCCGTTCCGGGTCTCTTTTGCAGTTGCGGGGCGACCGGTTTGACTCTTGGCCGCCCCGCAAAGTTCTGTTTATGTGATCCGTCTCAAGATTGAGTCGGGTTGTGATCTCAGGGTTTCATTCGGGGGCAGCTGTCAGGCTTACCATTTGATCTTGAAGCCACCGTGCTTGCCGCCGAATTGGATGCCGCCTTGCGAGAAGTTCACTTGAACTTTGCCGTGCCCACCGTGGTGTCCACCATGGTGACCGGAGTGGCCACCGTGAATCCAAGGATTCACAACTTGCTGGTGATGATGGTGCAGGTGCGGCAGGCACGTGCGTTGTTCAAACTTCAAGGCGTAGTGGATGTAGGCCGCGGCCCGATCCAGGTACAACTGCGAGCAGTTCGTTTCAAAGTAGTGGATGTAGGTGTCAGCCAGTTGCAGGTAGTGCCGGGCACTGCCGCTGCGGACTTCGAAGCGAGCCGCTTGGATTTCCCTGTGGGCCAATTCAACCAGGTCGTGGCGGACGAAGTCGTTCCTTTCCCAGTAAGTCAGCTCCAGGATTTCCAGAGCTTTGATCATGTGGGCTTCGCCATCGAAGTGGTAACAGGTACCGACGTACTTGTAGGACTGATGGTCAGCTTTCGCTGTCGCCGGAGCCAAAGCCAGAGTTGCCAAAGCGGCCAAGGCGAACGCGAATTTGGTGGTGCGGGTCAACATGGTTCTATCCCTCGTGGTCGGGTGGATTGTTGTGTTGTGTCTGGGTCGTCTCTGTTTGCCCTTTGTTGATGAAGTGATAAAGCGAGGGGCGTGCCAAAACGTGCCAGCAGTGGAACCAATGCCTGCGCAATGATCGCAAGTTGTTTATCGAAAGGCATTTGCGACAATCGCAGCTAGTTTGGCTGAGCAAACCCAAGGCGATCCGCGCACGAAAAGCGCCATCAGATCGATTTAGAGACATCGAAGTGATGGCGCTCTTGTTGTATGGATTGGGTCAAAGACCCAAGACTGGGCGGATTCTCAATTCCCGGCGGTCCAATTCAGCACTTTCAAGAAATCCTGCGTGCCATCGCGGATTTCGACTTCGCCGGGATCGAATTCGAATTGGGCATCGGTAAGCTCCGCCCGATAGTCGACCTCGAAGAGTTCCATGGTCACTGTTGCGACCAACTCGCCTGTTTCGTTCATTCGGAGGAATTCGATCCGATACGGGAACAGGTCGTCAGACCCCAGGGTAATTTCGATCGCCTGAGGAAGATGTTCTGGCACCATCTCATGATCGAGCGGTTCGCCATCAGCGGGGAGTTCTTCTTTCAGCAACTTGGCCAGGCGTTCTGGATTCCAACGTCCGCGAACGATTTTTGCCGGCATTTCATCCAACCAGCCTTTTTCCATTCGCGTGAAGATGAATGCATCACGCAAGCTGGCCATGAACTGCGGCAAACCGCCAGCGCCCCAATTCAAGCTGTCGAGTTCAGGCTCGTCCGCTTGCGGTGTGATATCGCGAAGGTCGACGCGGGAAATCTTTGTTCGGCCGTCGAGGCCTTTTTTAGCGGACCAGAGCGATCGGCCGTCGCAGAATTGACGCCATGACAGCACTGCTTCTTCAAATTGCAGGCGGAACTCAAAGCGAGTTTGTTTTCGTCGAGGATCGCCCTGCAGGTAACTTCCGGCTCCAACCATTTCACAGCCCAGCAAATTCACGCGCTGCCGTAAGTTGGCTTGCAGTGAGGTGTAGCCTGCTAGCTGTTCTGGCACTTCATCCATCAAATCCTGGGCTTCTTGCACGTTTCTTTGGGAAACTGGCTCAACAAACTCCGCGAATGCGTTAGGCGTTTCCGGACCATCAAAGTACCACCAGAGTCCCCCACTTATGAGAGCCGCAAAAAGCCCCAACCCAAAGAGCCACTTCCACTTGTGTGTCTTGTAGTTCATGTCAGGGTTTTGAGGGATTTGCCAAAGAATCGAGGCGTGACGGACCGAACAAATCCACAGTGAATGCCTTTGAGGCTATTCGTGATGGACTCCGCGCACCCGCACGTGGCTCATCCACGCTCGTCTGAAGAGCGGCGAAACGGCCTCGCATTGTAGAAACGTTGCTGCAGCCGGTGAATGTCGGTTTTTGGTGCGGCGCGTTTCTTTCAAGAGGGGCACAGAGAGAGAAAACTCGCGGTGCAACCACGACCCGCGGCTGCGATCCTTTGGGGGGACAAGATGAGAATCCATTCATTGATCTTAGTACTTCTGGGGTTTTCAACCCTGGTCGGCTGCCAAGGAGTCGGAAGACCCGGCTACGGCTACGGTGCTTGCAATAGCTGCGGTTCCCGTGGATGCGATGGCGGCTGTGGAGCAGGACATGGGCACGGCGGCGGCTTCGGCGCGCACCATGCTTACAATCTTCCGCCGGCGAACATGCTGGCCGAACCCGGTCCCGGCGTTGGCGGCCCTGGTCCTGGCGTCATGATGCCCGGGCCTGCGGTTCCGACACCTCCGGTTGCGTCTCAAGTCAGCTTTGTTGGCCCTGACGGCTGCCTGGTGTATTGGGATGTGGCCGCGCCTGGCGCGTTCGATTCCGCTGGTTTGGTTTGCCCTGGGAACTATAACTTCCCGCAAGCGGCCGTCTATCGGCTGAAACTGGCGAACATTCCGGGACGTCCGGACGTCACTTTGTATCCAACTTTGGAAATCGCGCAAGCGACTCCTCGCACGGCCGCCTATCTTGGCCACAACACCATTCCGGTGGCTTTCGGCGAAGAGGACTTTGACCAGGTTCTCAGTGGCAACTTTGTCACCAAGGTCATCTTCCTTCCGGATCCCGAATTCCAAGAACTGGCCGTTGCCGGCGTGCAAACGCTCGTCAGCTCGCGACTTGATCCCGGCATCGATCCAATCGTCGAAGCCGACCGTCGCGGAACAATCATGGCCATCATTCGTGTTGGTAACAAAGACCTGCAGATTCCTGGTCCGGCCCAAGGCGCTGAAGTCTTGCCAGCTGGCCTGGTCTCCGGAGCTGACTATTCCCAAGGTGGCGGCATGGTTATGGCTGGTGGTTATCCCATGCCTAGTGGCGCTGCTCCTTCGGTTTCCACTCCGTACATCTCCGGCTACACGATGCCTCCTTACGGCATGCCGTATGTCGGAACTCCGATTGGTCTTCCTGGCCCGCCGCACGTCCCGCTGGGATCGCCCGCCGGCTTGAAGAGCTACACGATGAGCAATCACACCCACACGGCCATTCCGAACCCGGTCAACAACGTGGATGTGCATGTCACGCAACAACCCGGCCTGAGCTATCCGCCTCCGGCCAGTGAAGTTCACATTCGCGAACACGTGACCCCAGGCGGTCACTAGTCGCAAGTGATCTGATCCCCAAAGTGGCAGCTTTGAACGTGCCGGCTCTGGCCCCCAGGGCCGGCACGATTTTTTTCACGGATGCAAATATCGCAGGCGAACGCAAGACTCAATTCGCCGCGAGACTCGCCAGCAGGGAAGAGAGAGCGAATATGCGTCGCCAGAATCGATGGAAGTCGGTCTTCGCCAGCGGCGTGCTTCTTGCCGCCATCTCCGGCACGGCCGCAGCGCAATCTGGCGATGTTCACTACCAAAACAGCGCGAGCATGCCGCCGGGCGCAGTCGGTCAATCGCAACTCATGCGTGGCGGTGCAATCGCCGGCTACTTTCAACCGGTGCGAGTGACACTGCCAGATGGCGCGCTTGTTTCCTTCGCCATCTCCGGACAGTTTGGCCCAGCAGTGGAAACACCCACGGCAGGACTGTTGATCGGCCGAGTCTACCGACTTCGCGTGCAAGGCATTACCGGTTGGGAAGGCGCTGAGGTTTTCCCGACGATTGAAGTCATCGATCGAACCTATCCGCCGGCGCAGCATGTCTGGAAGTTCCCAATTGAGATTGAGATCAGCCAGGACGATATCCGCCACGCGCTGGAAGGCAAGTTTGTCACGCGCGTCGTCTATATCGAAGACCCGGATGCCGCGTTGCCAATTCAGCGCGATCCCAAGAACCAGGAATACTTTGACGTCCGACCAGGACAAGATCCTTTGAAGATTGCTGACGGCTTGGGCCGTCCGGTGGCAATCATTCGATTGGGCGCGCGAACGCCACAGAATCCGCTGATGCCCGACGCACAGTTCTTGTACGGGAGTCCTCCGCTGCTGTTGCCGGCTGCGGCGATTGGCGAGCAACCCGCGACGGGGCCAGAGACGATTCCGACCAATCAAGCGATTCGCTTTCCCAGCCCTGGTGTTCGTCAGGCTGGTTACTAGCAGTTGCCATCACGGCAACCGCGGAAACACATTACGGCGCGACCCACGCCACGATCGTTCAAAACTGGAAAAGCCATGAGCGTCCATCAGATCATTCGCCGGTCGTCGGTTTCTTCCTCACAGCGCGGTTATCTGCCGCGCAAATGGCGTTGGTTTTGCATCGCGGCCGGCACTTTGATGCTTTGCTCGTGCCAAAGTTTGCCAGGAATCCAGCAGGGTGAAGGTGAACTTCCACCAATGGCTGGCGCGTCCACAGTTGGCGACACGCCTTCGGCAATGATGCCACAACCAAACATGCCACAACCAGGCATGCCGCATCCCGGAATGATGCAACCTGGCATGATGCAACCTGGCATGATGCAGCAACCCGGCTTGCCCAACTATGGAATGATGCCACCGAAGCAGCCCGGGCAAGGGATGCCGCCGGGCATGGACATGATTTCCATGTACGGGATGCGTCCAACTCAAGTGCCCGCGGGCGCCCAACAAAACGCAAGTGGCGTGATGCCCGTCAGCTACAACGAGCGCATCAACGACGAGGAATACTATTCGTCGTTGCCGATTGAGAACACGACCGGCTTGCCGTACGATCCGACGCTCGGCTACGCACCAAGTCAACACATGCCTGGCTATCCGGGCATCCCGCTCCCGCAGGACGTCTACAGCAACTGGTCTCCGCCGGGCATTGCGCAGCCTTGGCCTCGCATTGAGTATCTTCGTGACGGTGGCGATCGCTTGTCGCCAGCAGGCGTCGACCGGGACTGGAATATCGCCGGACTGGAAACGGAAGACACCATCGCGCATTACGACACGGTCGATGGACTCACACATGTGGAGCCGTCGAACCGCGTTCACATCTACGCACCGCGGTTTGCGGGCGTGCGGAGCGTGACCAGTTCCGCTCGCAGTGACCAGATCACGCGAATGGATCGCTTCAACAGCAATCAGCAGATTGTGGGAGTGGAAGCCAATCAGCTTGCCGCCACGCACCTGCAACAAGAACAACTGCACGCGGATATCGGTTCGCGACACGTCGAGGCTTTCGAGCGTTCGCAATACGACGATATCTACTCCCGCGCTCAAATCGCCGGCGAGGCTTCCGACCGCTTCCTGCCGTTTGAAGACTTGTCGATCATTCGCCAAGGCATCCATCAGCAAACAGACCAGGCTCGTCTGCAAGCCGGCATGGACGCGGCGATCACTTGGGCACACGACACGGAAGTCCAAGTTGTGCTGAACGACGTGACGGCCGTGATCGAAGAGCAGATTCAGTCGGCGGAAGTCGTCTACACGGTCAACGCACAACCGGGTCCGTCCAAGCTTCGCGTCGTCAAGGTTGCATCCACCAACTATGCCAAGCCTGGCGAAGTTATCGACTTCACCATTCGCTTTGACAACGTAGGCGCGCAGGTGATTGGCAACGTCACCATCATTGACAACCTGACCACGCGTCTCGAATACGTGGAAGGTACCGCGCAATCCAGCCTGCCCGGCGAATTCTTCACCGATCCCAACGAAGGCGATTCGCTGCGACTGCGTTGGGAAATCACCGATCCGCTCATGCAAGGCAAAGGCGGCGTGATTCGATTCCAATGCCGCGTGAGGTAGGGCGGAAAGTAGCGTGTTGGCGGGATTCTCCCCGCCTGCAAACAATGCCAAACCATCTAAGTTTGGCAGCGGCTAATCTTCCCCGTTTAACGGTTTGGGCTGCGCGGCTTTCCAAGTGGCTTCGTCCACGCGTTTGCGGTCTTGAAGCAGCACGTGCGTGCCGACCATGCCGCCGAGCACGATGTCCGGCTGGTTGTCGTCGTTCACATCATGGATGCTGACCTGGCGACCAATCCCGGAAGTGGTTCCAGCTTCGTACGGAATCCAGTCGACCCCGTCCTCCGTGCGGTTGAGCTTGAACCAATAAACAACGCGGCCGGCATCCCACATCGGGCTTTGGCGATGGTGCGAGTAGTATGTCTTGCCGGTGATGATGTCCTTCAGCCCGTCACCGTCCATATCAGCCAGGGCGACGGAGTGCAGTTCGCTGAAGACGACGCCATACTTATTCTGCTCCGGCTTCTCGCCCATGATCAGGTGATGCACGAATGCGATCTCGCCGTCCTGTTCCACTTGTTCGTACCAGCCGAGTCCGAAATCGTGCGCGGCGTGGCTGGTGATCACGTCGTTGTCGCCGTCGCCATCCACGTCATAGGCGTGCATCTCCGCGCCACCGTACGACTGCGAGAATGAGACTTCATGTAGACGCCAACGGCTGGTCGTGACATCGGACTCCGGTTGTTCAAACCAGCCGTCCTTGAAGATGATGTCCAGGCGTCCGTCGCCATTGATGTCGCCAACTCCCAATGCGTGGCCAAATTGTCTCGGCGCGATCTGTTCGGACACGGGATGAAAGTCCCATTCGCCAAAGGGCTTTTCCCAATCGATGGTCGCGAAGCCAAAGAAACTGTCGCGAGTGCATATCAATTCCGGCCGCTCATCGCCGACAAGATTTGTGAAGGCTGGCGACTCGTTGGAAACCCAGTCAATGACTTCGTGCTTGGTCCAGTGCGTGCCGGTTGATTCCGGCCCGGGGTTTTCATAAACGTGTGCCGGGGTCATGCAGAAGCCGACGGCAAACACATCGCCATCACCGTCACCATCAAAGTCATAAACCCACTCAAAGAAGTTGTCCGCGTATCGCTCGCGATTTTGCGGAACGGGCTCATAGATTTCGTGCTTTGTCTGAAAGTCTGGGCCTTCAAACCAGTACGGTCCGCAGACGATGTCCATCTGGCCGTCACCATTGATATCGCCTGCCGAAGCGCCTTCGGAGAAATAGACGTCGGACAGTTGCTTTGTCTCAAAGGAAATCAGCGTGTGATCTTGAGCCTGACAGGCCGTCGCAAGAACAACAAAACAAACGCAAAGGATCACCGTCAGTCCAGATCGCATCTTGAATCTCGTTGATTGGTAATGTTGCTGGGCGAATTGGGCCGCACATGGTAGCACTGCACCGAAAGGCACCCGAATGCCGACGTGCGGAATGCCAACGGCTGGCGAGTGCCCATTGTACTCCACCAGTAGGCACGGAAAAGCAAGTTATGCCGAGCTTGCCGCGAAGCTTTGGTGTGCGGGAGGGCGCGCGGATTTGCAGCTGAAGCGGCCGTTTTTGAAGTAGAACCGCGTTGCGCGAACCAATTGTTGTGGCTGGCTTGTCGCTGTTGTGAAGTTGGCGGCTGGTTGTTGCGAATTCTTGGAAGGCATTCGTGTCGTGTCGCCGGGGTGCCCTGAATTGCTGGCCGGGCGGAGACTATATGCGGGCAGAATTCAGGGTATGACTGCGAGAAGGACTGCTGAGCGCAACGCTCTGGGCCTCAATGCCGGATGGGATATGGGTTTTTCGCGCAAGCGGCTTTGGTAGAATTTGCAGTGGTCAAAGGCAACCTCGCGATGCAACTTTCAGGCGGCTGCGAATTCGACACCCGAGAAAGAACGCCGCCGCATTCCACGAGCAGTAATTGTCCCCGTAGCTCAGCAGGATAGAGCATCGGATTCCTAATCCGAAGGTCACTGGTTCGAATCCAGTCGGGGATATTGAGCGGCTATGGCGAGATGGATTCGGACGAGATGTCCTCAAGCGAGTTTGAGAAGGCGGGCGAACCAGAAGCCGAATTGACTGTCTTTGGAATTGCCGTAAACTGTGGGGCTTGAGTCACTGGGCGATGATCCTTCGCGCGCTTGTTGAGCGAGGATTCGTCCGCTTGCCGAAGTGGCGGAATTGGCAGACGCGCTGGATTCAAAATCCAGTTCTGGCAACAGAGTGTGGGTTCGATTCCCACCTTCGGCACTGCTTTCTTGCTTCCCCAACATGGGCGTAGGCGTTGGGTTGAAGCGTCTTGGCTCGGCGAGCAGAAAAGCGTCTTGGCGCAGCATGCAAAAAGGGGCAGCAGCCACATGAGCGCAATGTAGGGCCAAGGTGGCGCGACCTCCAGAGGGGGGCGGCAGTGGAGAAGCCGTGAGTCCTGACGCGGCAAGTTGTGCGTCCGAAAGCAAGTGCCCCCTGATGGACTCGAACCATCAACCCTCTGATTAAGAGTCAGATGCTCTGCCAGTTGAGCTAAGGGGGCGGGTGGCCGTGTGGTCGCACCGCATAGAGCGGCAATTCTACTGGACCAAGTGGGGGCGCAAAGCCCACTGGTCCCAATTCATGCAGAATCGGCACAACTTACGTTGTGACGCCATGATTTCTTCTGCCATGACGTAGTGATGAGCGTGTTGTGCAGGAGGATATGGCCTTTATATCGCGACACGGCGAGACCGTGTTTGGTTCGCGAGAATGTGGAGTTCTGAACTGAGTGAGAAACAGACATTGCGAATTCTGCGACTCATTTCGCGGCGTGCGTGATCAACTCCAGCACGTTGCCTTCGGGGTCTTTGAAGAACATCGCTTTGGCGGCGAAGTTCGGAAACTCGGAGAGTGATGGCTCCAGCCCGAGATCATTCAAGCGGTCAAAGTGCCGCGCGAACGACTCCGGCGGAATCTCGAAGGCGAGGTGATTTAGCGTGGATTGCTTTACGTCATGTCCGTCAAAACGGTTCTTGGCGAACACGTGCCGGGGGTAGTCGATCAACACGAGGAATTGCGGATGCCCGTGACGTCCCAGCGGAGTGTCTGTGGGCGCAATTGTCAGGAAAGAAATCGTGGGCTTGCCTGCGGGATCGGCCACGGCGCCGTTTTCGTGGCAGGCTTCGTGCGCGACGAGAAAGCCGAGGACCGTCGAATAGAATTCGCGCATCCGCGGCAAATCTGCCACGCTGAGCACGATCTCGGAAACACCGGTGATGGGTGGCGCGGTCATGGCAATGTTCCATCTGATTGCGCAAGCATGTCGTTTACTTCAAGCGATGTTTGCCTGATTGCTCGCGGCGCTTGTTAACTTCGGCCAGTGCGCGAGGTTCTTGCCGGAGGAATTTTGTCAGCTGACTGCCGGAGATGCCCAAGCGTCTTGCGGCCGCAGTGACGTCATCGCCGCTATCAGCAACCGCATCGAGAGCTTCGGCCAACAGCGCGGGAAAGTCATCGTGCGCGGGGTTCACGGAGATCTTACCGCTGGCAACTCTTGATTGCCAAAGTTGGCTGGGCGTGTGTGAGGCTTCTGTTGGTTTATTGTGTGTTGTTTGTGTGCAGCGCACCTCCAAGGCCAGATTGACTCGGAGACGAAAGATGGCCACGGCCAGATTGTCCGCTTGCCGGCGTCTTTCGTTGGCCTCCGCGGATACGCCGGTTGGCTCATGCGTGATGATCACGGCGGTCTCCACCTTGTTGCGATGCTGACCGCCGGGACCGCTGCGCCGCGTGCGCTTTGTGCTGCAGCTTTTTCGCAGTTCCTCAATGGGGAGCGCGGCGGGATGCACGATTGCTGCTTTCCTGGTCAAGCTTTAGCCAGAGGCGACTTCCGCGACGTACTCATCACCAAACATCCGCAGGCGTTCGAGTGTCGAGCGCAAATCCTCAGAGGTTGTTCGTGGATTGATCGTACACAATCGCAGCACGCTGCGGCCGGAAAGAACGGTGGACGTCACGGTGGCGAATCCATCGGTCAGGCCGCGATGGACGATCGCGCGATTTGCCGCTTCTGCCAATTGTTCGTCGCCAACTTCGGGCAGGTAACGAAAGGTCACAACGGCCAATTGCGCCGCGGAGGTCACTTCCAGCCGGTCCATCTCTTGGATGAGCGTATCGGCGTGGCGAGCTGACTCCATGCCGGTTTGTATGGCTGCGCGAAACGCGGCAACGCCGAACGCCCTTAACGACATCCACAACTTGAGGGCTTTCGCGCTGCGCGTCATTTGCGGCCCAAAATCATACAAGTTGATCGCGTCGGGAATTGTTTCCACGTCCTGCAGATACTCGCCGGTCATGCGGAAGGTGCGAAACAGGTCGCGACGGTCGCGCACCAGCACACAACCTAGTTCGTATGGTTGAAAGAGCCACTTGTGCGGATCGATGACGAGCGAATCAACTTCGTCCATTCCTGCCAGCAAGTGGCGGCCTTCTTCTGTCATAACGGCTGCAGCGCCGTATGCCCCGTCCGCGTGCAGCCAAAGATTGTGCTCACGGCAGAACTTGCCAAGTTCCGGCAATGGATCGACAGCGCCTGTGTTTGTGGTTCCGGCATTCGCAACCACACAGAACGGCCGCAAATTTCTTCGCTTTGCTTCCGCGAAATGCTGCTGCAATTCTTCCAGCGGCAATTGTTGCTCTGGGTTGCTGGCAATTCGCACAAGTTGGCCTGGTGCGAAGCCGAGGATGTGAAACGCGCGATCGACGGCGCGGTGCGTTTGATCCGAACAAAACGCAACGGCATCTTTCAAATCGCCAGCCAACCTGGCGTCGCGCGCGGCGGCCAACGCGGTCAAGTTTGCCACTGAACCGCCGCTTGTGAAAATGCCGCCTGAAGTTTCCGGCAAGCCGCATTGCCGGCACAGCCAATCAATGGTGGACAGTTCCATCCGCGTCGGTCCGGACGCTTCCAGCCAATTACCGGCGAAGGCGTTGAATCCGGCTGTCAACGCTTCCGCCATTACGCTGACAAAGTTGTTGGGGCTGGGCACAAACGCAAAGAACCTCGCGTGCATTGTCTGACCGAATTGACCAAACACTTCGGTCTCAACATCGGCGAGCAACTCGGCCAGGTCTTGCGGATCGTCCGCAAACGGCTCGTCGAACTCTCGAGCAAGATCGGCCGGATCGCCAGTTTGCGTTACCAGCGTGCTGTCCACTTCGGCGAAGCGCCGCGCAAGCAACTCAACAACACGATTCCCGAAGTCACGCATGGCTTCAGGTGAGAGTTGCAACTGATGCGGCGAATCCGCCATGACGGCTTTGAGGTTACGCGTGGTCTTTGGCTGGGAACAAAATCGCTTGAATTGTCCGCAGAACGCCAAAGATCACAAGGGAGGCGGCAGCGAATGTCATCAAGCGGGCTTCCCAACCCAGGCTGCTTTCCAGCGAAGCCAGGCTTTCCAAAGATTCAGTCCCGGTCAGCGTCACCGCGCCAGCGCCAAACTTCGTGGCCAGCAACATTGAGAACGTAAACCCAATCGTGGCAGCCAGAATTCCGGCCAGCAACGACGCACGCAGCGGACGTCGCGGCTTCTCCAAAGCTTGTCCCAGGAACAAAGAACTCAGCGCGATGGCCGTTAGCATTTCCGCCGAAACAAAAGCGCAGAACGAACTCAGGCACCGCTGTGATGCGGACCGGGAAACGGTGAGGATTTCTGTTGGAGTGAGTTGCCCTGTTTCTCTCAGTCGCTCAACGTCTGCGATCAAATCCTGGAACGTGATGAATAACAAGGCTCCGGCGAGCGTGAAAACAACGCCACCCAAGACGAGGGCCCGCTTTGTTGGTGTCGTCAGTGCTCGATAGCTGGCCGCGACGCTGATGCCGTATGACGTCATCGCGAAGCCCAAGCCGGCACCGCAAACCGCCCACACAATCACGGCCATGGTCAGGGCCAGTCCGTCAACAAGTTCCGGCGCAACCCCAACCGCGTAGGTATAGGCTAAGCGATGTGCTGTAAACAGCAGCACAATCGCGGATGCCAATGACAGGCATCCCCCGCACAACATGTAGATACGATCGCGGAACATCGTGTTCGCTTCCTTTGCGAGTGCAGTCCCCTCTCAATCTATCGGATCACAATTAATGACAACGGAGAAATTGCCGAGTTCACCGGGTATTCGCGCTCCATGATGTGCGATTGCAAAAAACCGACATTCGAAAGTCGAAATCTCATAGAAGAAGTGTCTTATTGGCGGGAATTATGCCCGACACGAAGTATGCGTAAGTCCTATGCACCATTCAGGTTACGGGAATCGCTCTTGCAGCGGCCTCGGTCACCTCGCCGCATCTTCTTGAGGAGTATAATTGGGATTCGGCGCTGGCAATTTGGCGTTAGTTTCTCGCAAGTGAGCATCAAGGAGGACCGAAAGTTCCCTGACCCTATCAGGGTGAGATTCCGCTACGTCGCGTTCTTCGCTCAAGTCATCCTTCAAATTGAACAACTCAAGCCGTGGCCCTTCATACCACTTGATGAGTTTCCAATCACCATCGCGAACAATCGAGTAGGGACCGGACTGCGCGGTGCGATAATGGGGGAAGTGCCAGAAGAGCGGAGCATTGCGGTTAACAACGTTTTCATCACCGCTGAATGTGGGCGTGAGATCAATCCCATCAATCTTGGGAGGCGTTCCGCCGGCCAACTTACCCAAAGCTTGCTCAAGTTGAATTCCGGCAGCTGCGGCAACTGTTGGTAGCAAGTCAACGCTGCAAACCGGCACATCGGACTCGCCTGCTTTCACCGCGCCGGGCATGTGCACAATGAACGGCACGCGAATTCCGCCTTCATAGGGAAAGCCCTTTCCGGATCGCAGCGGAGCGTTGTCCGTTGGTCCAATCAGTCCGCCATTGTCAGATGTGAATATCACAAGCGTGTTGTCGGTAAGCTCCAGTTCCTCAAGCGTAGCCATGACCTTGCCTACGGAATCGTCAACGCTTTCTACCAAGGCGGCGTAAGTCGCGTTCTTCTGATTTGTCTTGGGCTTCTGCTGATACCTGGCCACAACATCCGGCTTGCCTTGGATGGGCGTATGCACGGCGTAGTGTGCCAGGTACAGAAAGAACGGTTGATCCTTGTACGCAGTGATGAAGTTAACGGCCTCATCACCTTCCCGGTCAGTCAGGAACTCGCCGGTTTTGCGCGGCGGCAACGTAGGGATCAAGCCCTGCCGTTGGCGAAAGTACGGATCAAAGTAAGTGGGCGGCTGTCCGTAGTCGCAGCCGCCGATGTTTAATTCGAAGCCTTGTGTGATTGGCGACCATGGCTCTCCACCCAGATGCCACTTGCCGATATGGCATGTGCGGTATCCGGCGTCGTGCAGAATCTCCGCCAGAGTGACTTCGTTGTGTTCCAGCCAAAATGGATTGGGCGGACATAACAACTGCCGCCTTGGTCCACCGACATATTCTGTTGGCGCCTGTTGCGGATCATCCGTACCGCCCTGGAACTTCGCCCGAATCCAATCCGTAACTCCCGTCCGCGCGGGATAGCGCCCCGTCAAGACGGCGGCGCGAGTGGGAGAACACACTGCGCAAGCGGCATAGCCATTGGTGAACCGCAGTCCGCGCCTGGCCAGTCTGTCGATATTCGGCGTCTCGTAGTACTCACTGCCGTAGCAGCCCAAATCCGTCCAGCCCAAGTCATCGACAAGAACGATGATCACATTGGGCATCGCATCGGAAGGTCGTGTTTCTTGCGCGGTGGCCGGTAGGCCGGATAGCGCCGCGATCAGAAATGCAATGAAACCCACCAGGAGTGCGGTCATGGCGCGGCGCGGAGAACGGCGTGAAAAGAAGTTTGGCATGGAGCTTTCTTTATCGTGGTTCTCTTTAGAGTGCTGCTCTTTCGCTGCAATCGAATCGGCAGTCAGGACGATCCGCCAGACTAATTCAATTCCACCGCCTCGTCCCAGTGTTCGTACAAAGATTCCAAGGCTTTTTCCGCGGCGGCAATCTCCGCTTTGAGTTCCTTGACGCGTTCGCCGTCTCGCAGCACGGTTTGCTCCGTTAACAATTGATGTGCTTCGCCAATCTGTGCCTCGAATTCGAGAATCTCGGCCTCCAGGTCTTCAATCTTGCGATAGGGAAACTTGCGCTTGCGTTTGGGCTGATCGTTGGCTTTCCACGACTCGGTTTTGTCGCGTGATGCTTTCTCCGCAGGCTTTCCGTTTCTGGCGATTTCTTCGCCTGCGGCCAATCCGCGACTGACAAAGTGCAAGTACGTTTCGTAGTTGCCATCAATCACCCGGAACCGCTGGTCATCATAAACTAACAGGTGATCAACAACATTGTTGAGGAAGTAGCGGTCATGCGAAACCAAGATCACGGTGCCATCGAAACGGCGGATGGCCGCCTCGAGTGCATCGCGTGCCCAGAGGTCCAGGTGATTCGTTGGTTCATCCAGGATCAGGACGTTGGCTTCTTCCGCGGCCAGGCGTGACAGGCCCGCGCGGCTGCGCTCACCGCCGGACAACTCGCCAATTCTTTGAAAGACGATATCGCCTGTCAGACCAAACCTGGCCAGCAAGTCGCGGCGTCGTTGTTCGGTGAATTGTTCGCCGGGCGGCCGCACGGCTTCCAGCAAAGTTGTTTCCGCAGGCAGCCCGGAAAGTTGCTGATCCAGGTAGCCAATCTTGACCCCTGTGCCAATCTGGATTTGTCCGGCATCCAGCAAGTCCGCGTTGAGAATGCACCTGAGCAATGTTGTTTTGCCACTGGCGTTTGGTCCCAAGATGCCCCAGCGTTGTCCGCGCTGGATGGTGAAGGAAAGTTCCTGAAATAGCTTGCGGTTGTAAGCCTTGGATACGCCTTCGGCGCGAATCACAACGTCGCCTGTCCGTGTGGCCGCGGGGAAACCCATCGCGGGTCCGGCGATTTCGCGCGGCGGCGCGACGCGTTCCAGCTTATCGAGTTTCTTTCTTCGGTCTTCCGCTTGAAGATGCTTCTGACCGTAATGATTGCGGCGAATAAACTCCTCCGTCTTGGCGATGAACTCCTGCTGCTTCTCGTACGTGCGACGTTGTACCTCTAGACGATCAGCCTTTTGCTTGCGATAGGCGGAATAGTTGCCGGCGTAGTCTTCGATTGTCCCCTGAAATAACTCGAACGTGCGGTTAGTCACCTTGTCCAATAAGTAACGGTCATGGCTGACCACCAACAGAGAGCTTGGCAAGTCGGCCAGGTACTCCTCCAACCAGCGTGTGGCTTCCAAATCCAAGTGGTTGGAAGGTTCGTCCAACAGCATGACATCGGGCGCTTTGAGCAACAGCCGCGCGAGCAGCAAGCGGTTTTGCTGCCCTCCGGAAAGTTGGGCCGCCGGCTGGTGATACGTGGACTCTTCCATGCCCAGCCCGTTGAGCACCTGCGTGATCTTGTGATCCAGATGATAGCCGTCGCGCTTTTGCAGTTCGTGATGTAGATGATCCAGCCGCGCGCCCATTTGCTTTTGGTCTTGGGCCGAAGCGCTGGCCATGCTGTCGGCGAGCGCTTCCGCTTCGGCGGCCATGTTGAGCAACTCGGCCAGGCCGCTCTTGGCAATCTCCCACACTGCCAGGTCTGGATCGAAATCGGGACGCTGTTCAAGAATGCCCCAGCTCGCGCCGCGATGCCATTCGACTTCGCCGGAGTCGGCTTCTTCAACTCCTGTTATGATCTTCAACAGCGTGGTCTTGCCGACACCGTTGGGTCCAACCAGCCCGATCCTTTCGCCTGGGCGCAAGTCAAACGAAACACCGTTGAGTACCGGCTCCGGTCCAAAGTGTTTTCGAATGCCGGCGACACGAAGCTGAATCATCTGACAATCAAGAAATCAACCAGGAACCCAACGCAAGCGAACGCGGCATGGCAACAGCCGCTATAGCGATAATGCCGCGGAACCCATACGCTAATTCAAACTGGGATCACCGGGCAAGTGCGAGATCAGGCTCTCTTGCTGCAGAGCCTGTTGATAGAGTTCATCCCACATCTCATGAGGGTTCCGCCTGAAGACGTCATCTTCTGTCGCGGGGAGCAACATCCAATCCGCCCTGGTCAGTTCAGATTCAAGCTGAAAAGGTCCCCAGCCGGCACATCCACAGAAAACGCGGAAGGCAAGTTTCTTCATCTTGCCGGAATCTTGCTCGGCAATTGTCTCGGTGACGGCCTCTTCAAACACGCTGGGGTGACTGCCGAAATAAATCCCCGAGGCAACCTTGGCGGCATCCGGATCCAGCAATTGCGAGTTGTGCAAAATGAACAGCGAAGTGGAACTGACCGGTCCGCCCACATGCACTACTTCCGGTGTCTCGGGGACCTCCATATGTTCGCCCAGGGCATCCGAGATGTTGACGCCGGTCGGCTGGTTTACAACCAGACCCACAGAACCCTCTTCCGAGTGGTCAACGATCAGCACCACGGTCTTGAAGAAGTTCGGATCGCGCAAGCACTTGCCCGCGATCAAAAACTGGCCTCGCAAAGTTCCGAAGTCAACGGACACGGCTTGGTAAAGAAGTTCAACACAGGGATCGCAAATTCAATCACGCGCAGGACGGATATTATAGATCGAGCAAGGGAGAATTGATAACGGAAGCTGCGAATTCTTTGGTTGACGCCGTTTTCCGTTGTGTTTTTCGCCAAGCGAAGCCAGCTGGATTGCCCAACGTATTGCGGCATAGCGTTGGCGTGCGCCCTTCCGGAACTGGTTCTGCAATCCGCGGCGAATGATCTGAAAGAATCGTCCGAACGTTGTTTCCCTTAGACGGGCAGCGTTGCGCCCAGCATCAAGTAGCGGTTATTGGCTCGAACGCAGGCGCAAAAAACTCACAGCGGCGATCCGAATTCCGTGTCCGTTGTGGATGTGATTTCAGTATTAGAGGGCAGCGGAAGTTCGTTTTCGAAATGCGCTGCCCAAACCGGCGATCGCAAAAAAAACCACGCCAGCTGTGCTAGCTGTTGCATCCGAATCGCACATGTGTAGCGAACAAGATCACAGTGTGCTCAACGAACAACCAACCACATCAGTTGAGTTTCGTTGATTACCGCGTATTTGCGTGACCCAACAAAAAGATGTTGCTTTGGCGCGCATTGTGCTTTGATACACCCCGAAACAAATATCCTGTCAAAATGACGTGAGAGGCCCCTCCCGGGCCAGTAGCTAGCAAGGAGGACTGGCATGCTTGTCTTGACCCGCAAAGTTGGCGAACAAATCAACATCGGTGACCAGATCACGATCACCGTTATCGAAGTTCAGGGGCAGCGGATGAAGCTTGGAATTCAAGCTCCCGATTCATTCCGCATCCTTCGTGCGGAGTTGCCCCGCCAGAACGATAAGCCCGCTTCGGACACATCGAACGATCGTCGCACAAAGCAACGACGCCTGATGGAAGCAGCAGCCGAGCGACGTCGACAGACGCCACTCTCGGAGCGGTCCGCAAGCAACATGGGCGATACTCGCAGAGCGAAGATTCACGCAGACTGCGACCCCTAGACCAGGCGACTTTCCGTCATTCCCGCGGAAGCGACGAATCCAAGGAACCACATCATGGTGGATTGTCGACTGCGCGGGGGTGACGAAGAGTGCGGTCAGGCTCACACCGCATGCTTAAATCAGCGCGTGCTATCAGCCTTTGAATAACACTGCATTGCCAGCTTATTCTGGCTCCGGCACAGCCCTCAGATTGATCCAGCGGTGTGTGCCGTCAGCGGCAGTCTCCATCTCAACCTCAAACAACTCGCCGCTGGTTGTTCGATATCGCACAATCCAATCGCCCGCGTCTTCGACCGTCGACATGTCAATCTGACCGTGCGGAGTCTCGGCGTTGTGCTGTTCGGCCCGAAAGATCTCAGCCGGACTTCCTGTAGCGACTTCAATTGGCTCCGGACGGTTATTGCAGCCAGCGAGAATCAAGCAAGCGACAACCATCGGCAGCAACTTGCGCAGCCAGTTTGGTTGAAGCATGAAGTACTGTATCCGTCCAGACATGTGTCCTCGTCGTCCTTAGATGAAAGTGGGGATGAGTGCTTCCGCCCGGCTTTCCGCGGCCGCCATCACGGCCTGTTCCTGCCAGGTGTGCAAATCCGCCAGGCGACGGCGAACCTCGGATTCAAATTCGGAGCCGACGCGATTTCCCAATAGCGCCAGACGCTCTGAAATTGCCCGACGATAAACGGCCGGATCATCGTAAGCGGCGCCTGTGAAGAACGAGTAGACGTCAGAAAGCGCGTTCCAAACAAAGACAGGAACAAACTCGGGGGCTTCACCTGCAAAACCGCGAACGTTCAAGCGAAGCAGGGCAGCCTCTTCGACGCCGGTTGAACTTTGCATACCTTCGGCAAACAGCAGCGGCGTTTGCCCGGCCAGCGAGTAGGACAACTGCCGCGAACTCTCGATGCCGCGACGAATCGTCTCGTCCATCTCTGCCAGGAACGGTTCCGCGGAGACCCCTTCCTCAAAGCTCTTGAGAGACAGCGTCCACTTCCGGGCAAGTTGCTTGCTACTGTCTTCCCAATTGGCGCGAAGTTCCGCCGATGTCTCTTCGGCAATCGTCCGCACCCAGCGAACGACTTCCGCATGCGGCACAACTTTCTCACCAAAGGTCACAATAAACAAGCGCTCTTTGGCGCGGTCATCGGCAAGCGCTTCCAGCCGGTCTTGAAACTCTGTCGAACAGATCTTTGTCACAAACGACGTGACGTTCAAACAGGCTTCGTGGAACTTCAAGCGGATCTGCTCGCGACAAGCTTCCGGGATTGACCGCAACTCTTGGTGCGCTTGCTCTGTGAGAATCGGTGTCGCTTCGTCCACCAGATTCTGTGCAAGTCGGCTGCGAGCATGAGCCTGTTGGACAAATCGCCCTCCAATTAAGGCTCCGCCGAAGACGACCGAAGCTCCGGCGCCTGCAAACTTCCGTAAGAATCGTCGGCGGTTGTGTTCCATGGCTCCTCTTCAGACTCCTATGTCCTCTTTCTCTGTCGCGCTCTTATCGTGTCCATTCGTCGCGGGGTTCGCCAGCAAGCTATCGCCCGCTGACTCTTCCTAATAGACCCGCTCGTCCCGGCGGATATTCCTGGATTTCCGGGTATGCGACGTAACTCCCTCTCTGCGGGAATCTTAGCGGCAACGGTTCAGGCGACAATTGGCCAGAATCCGGCGATCGCAAGGATGGCCACCCCCGGCAAGGATTTTGCCGCCTTCGGCCGGGTATTCGCTCGACGTAATTGACTATTAACAGAAAACTTGCCGCAATCGTTACTTGCCTTACCTAAATTGATGCCGCACGCGGAATTCCGGCCGATTGACGTTTCCTGAATCTCCGCAAAAACGAAGAATACCGTAGGCGATTTCAAGGACGCGAGACTGCGGTATGCATCCGGCAACTTCAATCTCTGGCGGCGAACGTTGGGCCGTATTTGCTGCGCGAAAGCGGCAAACTGTCGAGCGCTGGTTCGATTCCAAGCGCGACGCGGAGGACTTTGCCGACTATCTTGAGAACTCCGGCTTTGGCCAAATCCGCGTTGAGCTGCTGCCGCGCCTGGCTCCCATCAGCGAGATGCTGAAAGACCGCGGTGTCGCCTAGCCGCTGCTCCGCGTCGCTTTCGCCGCGTTGCCCGGTTCGCTCTAAAGGCACGTTTTACTCAGCCCCACCGCCGCTGATTCGCTTCCAATCCTGCGACTGCCTGCTACCATATGGGGCATTCGCGCGATAGCTATCGTGCGAAGTTGAGGATTACCCTCACTTTGCGCGACAGTCTAGCTTTTTGCCAGTCGACGGAGTTGTTTTCCGACGGAGTTGTTTGATGGGCGACTACGGGTTCTACATCTTGATCGGGGTCGGCGGTGTCGTCCTGCTCATCCTGCTGTTCATTCTCTTCAAGTATGGCAGCTTGTGGTTCACGGCCTATATGTCTAATGCCCGCGTTGGCATGTTTACGCTGATTGGGATGAGCCTGCGCCAGGTTGATGCCCAACTCATCGTCCGTGCCCGCATCATGTCGGTGCAAGCGGCCATTCCCAACATCAACACAGCCCGGCTGGAGGCCCATTATCTCGCCGGCGGTTCCGTGTTAGGGGTCGTCAAAGCCATCATCGCGGCGCATCGCGCCGATATCGATTTGGACTTTGATCGCGCCGCGGCGATTGACCTGGCCGGCCGTGACGTCTTGGACGCCGTGCAAACCAGCGTTCATCCCAAAGTCATCGATTGCCCTGATCCCAAGCGCTCGCAGAAGTCTTTCCTTTCCGCGATTGCCAAGGACGGCGTCGAACTCAAGATTCGCGCGCGAGTGACCGTGCGAACCAATATCTCACAGCTCATCGGCGGCGCTACGGAGGAGACCGTCATCGCCCGCGTCGGCGAAGGCATCATCACCGCCTGCGGTTCCGCCCACGATCATAAAGACGTGATGGAGAATCCGGACGTGATCTCCAAAGCGGTGCTTGCCCGAGGGTTGGATGCTCAAACGGCCTTTGCGATCGTCTCAATCGATATCGCCGATGTTGAAATTGGCGAGAACATCGGCGCGCGTTTGAAGGCCGATCAGGCGGAAGCCGATACACGCGTCGCACGGGCGAATGCTGAAGAACGTCGCGCGCAAGCTACCGCCCAAGAGCAAGAGATGCGGGCCAAGGTCCAGCAAAACCGCGCTCGCGTTGTCTTGGCCGAAGCCGAAGTCCCGCTGGCCATGGCTTCCGCCTTCCGTGAAGGCAATCTTCAATCCAACGTTGGTGGCGGCGGCCACGAAGCAAACGGCCCCGGCAGCGGTCCGGTTGTATAGCGAATTTGTGTGGATTGTTGCCGCGTGAATTTGCGCGCGGCCTGAGTTTCTGCGGCTTCAGATCGGCGCGACAATCTTCAGCTAGTCGCTTGCTGCGATGGTTGGCCGCAACTTGGGCAACTTTGCGTTTTCTGCTCCAACGGCTGGCCACATTGCTCGCACAACTGCGAAACAGGTGGGGGCGGTACAGTCGGGCGTTCCAGGAACGGACTCTCGCCTTGATTCGGGCGCTTACGCAGCGCAAGCCAGAGCCCAATCACAAGCCCGCCAAGCAAGAGGATGCCAAACACTCCCAGGATCAGCAATTCAAACGGACCCGGCATAGGTGAGATCCTTTGTTTGACTTCGCTCCGAAAAGAAGGCGACTTACACGATAGTCGCCAGCATGAGATTGGCCACCGATCACGATGCGGATTCTCGCGGACAACTTACTTGAGAGTTTGGCGTACTTTGTCGAGTACCTAGATAAGCTGCGCGCAGCGGAAGTGAAGAAGAAACCGGGGCTATTGGGTTACTTGTCGGAAGTTGTTTGCCAGGTTTTTGATGATACGGGGCTGTCTGACGCATTGGAAGCTTCAACGGATGTCGATTATGTTGCCAGGCAACTTGGCTCTCCGGCGAGCGAATCGCTACACAAACTTAGCCAAGCAATAGATGCCTGGGACGTGAACGGTCCGGATGACTCCGAAATATCTCATGCGTATGAATTGACCAGTGCCGCGCTTCGCGCTATGAGAGATTCACCAAACGAATAGGATCAATCACTCAGTTCAAAATCCATGCAAACGTTGCCGGTCATCGAACTTCGCAAGCAACTTCTTGCGCCGCCTACGCCGCATGAAGTCACTGGCATTCGTGTCCGCAATTACCGGGACGAAGCGGACATCGCGCGTTGGCTGGAAGTGCGCAACGCCGCGTTCGCCGGCTTGCATCGCGGCAATCGTCCTTGGGTCCGGCAAAATTTTGAGCGAGAGTTTCTCAAGCGTTGGTGGTGGAGTCCGGAGCGATTGTGGTTTGCCGAGGAAGTTGTGAAATCGCAAAGCCCCGTTACCGCCGGCGTCATTGGTCTGGCCTTGCGAGGCTCTTCGGAAAACTCCGCACCGTCGATCCATTGGCTCGCCGTCGCGCCACAATTCCAATCGCGCGGCATCGCCACGCTACTGCTCGCGCACGTGGAAAACTCTCTCTGGGAAAGCCCGCATTGGCGCGCCGGTGCCCGCGAACTTTTCGCACAGACGCATACCGCCTGGACCACTGCCGTACGATTCTACGAACGGCATGGCTTCGCTTAGTTGGTGAGAAGCTTCCATCGCGTAAGGTACTCCCAAGAAGTTCGCGCCAACTTTGCGTCTCATCGCCGCAGATAGATAACGCCAGGCGACGAGAATTCAGACGAACGGGCAAGGCACTGTGACCATCAACACGCACTCATTCACGTCGCCGGACTTGTTTGCTGTCAATCAGTCGCTCAATTTCAACCGCTGTCCAATCGAGCGAGTTGAAATGGCGGCGCACACGATTGAGGCGCAGCGCGATGACTTTTCAATATCGCTAGGTGAACTCTCAGCGGCGTGCGCGGAAAGGGCGATAGAATTGTTGCGCGAGCGGAAGCCGCAACGTCGCTTCTGGCTCTTTGCAGCGCACGGTCCGTGGCAGCCGGACAACCGCATCGTGCGACACAAGAAGTTGTGGACAGCTTTTGAAAGCATGCTTTCCCAGCCCGGTGCAAGCCGCGCCAGCGAGGAAGTCGCATTCACCTCGGCAGAAGGGGTTCGCTTCGCGGGAGTTGTTGAAGTTACGGAACGCGCACTGCTTGAAGCTATTCAAGTCGCCAGAACCAGCCAGTCATGCACGCTGATCTGGAGCGAGCGCGAAGACATTGATTCGCCAACGGCGATGCAATCTCTGTTCCGCTGTGCGTTTCCCGAAGCCAAAGGAACCGCCTCCGCTAACTTGAATTGGCTTGAGTTATTGCGGCAATTGGTTCCGCTGGGTGATGCCGTGTTGCGCGTGACCGGTAACTTTGACGACCGTGACGCGGCGGTCGACATCATTGGCAGCCCTGACCTGATCGCAAGTCTGACCGAGTGAGGCAAAGAGCCTGCAAGACAAAGAGCCTGCCAACCAAAAATCGATCGCGAATTGTCCTCCGCTCGCGCAAGAAATCACCCAAGTGTCCAGTGACAAAAACATCTCCAAAAAGCGCGCGCAAATCTCCTGGCATTTCAGATGAAAGTCGCACCATGCATTCCGGCCGTGCGCCCCCTGGTAATCTGAAAAATCAACCCCCCGGGTGTTCGGCCCAATGCTCACTCCAGTCAACAGGGCTGATTTGGGTTGCCAGGAATTCTTCAAAACTCGCCTTGCAGGCTGCGCAGCTTTTGAGCGAACCTGCTGTTTCGCTCTTTGGAAATTGAATAGATACACAGCAAAGCGAGGCATCGCTCTGCGACGTCGCTCTCCGCTCGGACTTACTATGCAGTGGGCTTGCGGCGTTTGGCTGGCGCTTTCTTCTTTGGTGGCTTACTCGCCTTCTTGCGCTGCCAGGCGTTGGCGATGTAAGAGACGGCGTCAGGAGTCTTGCAACCGGTCTCGCCGTGATCGACTTCAACCGGTCCGATTCGCTTCGCGGCGCTTTCGGCCTGTTTGCGGAGTTTGGCGTTGCGAATTCCGATGCCGATCAGCGCGAGATTCATCGCGTATCTTGTGCGGTTTGGGCGATTGTGGATCTGCTTCTCGATCTCGGCAAGCCGGGTCTCAAAGTATTCGTCCGGCAATTCATTGGCTTCGTTCCGGGCCAGGTGCGTGACCAGCGCCCAGCCGCCGGCGCTTTTGAATTCCTTGCGGTCCTTGGCCCATTGATCCGCCTTGGCTTGTGCGAACCGGGTCTTGGCGACGAAGGACGTCAGGGCGTCTGTCAGGACATAGTTGTCCATCGCCTTGGCCCATTCGTTGATTTGGCCGGCGGTCACGTTGTCGGCGTCGGCAATCATTGTGGCCAAGACTCTGGCGTCATGGTTTTCGGAATTCCAAAGTTCCAGCGCAAGCTCGTGATCCGTTTTGATCTTCTTGGCGAGCGCGTTCTGGTTGGCATAGCTGACGCCAAACATCTTTTCGCCCACGCCATGCCGCGCGTACACTTTGCGATTCTGGGCTGTGCCCAGTCGGTTGAGATCAGCGAGTGCTTGTTGGGGGGTCATTCCGGTCCAGCCTGTCAACGTTGGGTGAGTGAGGGCGAATTTCCAATGAGGGTTTTGAATTCCTCTTCATCACGCAAAGCTTCCAAGTCCGCGTCTTCCGACATGTGAGCAAGATCGTTGAACCCGGCGGCCACTGCAGCTTTGAGGGCGATCAACGCTTGCTCTTTGCATTCGGTGCGGAACTTCGTCAGAACTTCTTCATCAAGGTCTTGCGGTTGCTCAAGCGCGGTGAGGAAGATGCCGTAGCCACACGCAAGATTGTACAGTTGGTCGGCATCATCGGGTGCGAGCCCATTCCAGTGATCGAGCGTTTGCTTTGCGTCTTCGAGGTTGCTCGCACGGATCAACTCTCGCACGCGGTAGTAGAGCAAACTCAACTGGTTCTCTTCCGGAAGGGCGGTAAGCTGCTCCCAATCGGCAATGAGCTGAGCAATCTGCTCGCATTGTTGCAGCTGATTTTGCAACTGCGCGATCCCTGGCGCGAAGGGCTGACTTTGAGCTTCAAGCGTTTTGATCGCTTGTTCGTAGTTGACGATTGCCGCGTCCCACTCGCCCTGTGCAAAGTGTGTTTTGCCGGCATTGCCGGCCGACATGACCAGGTCTGACTGCATTTGGCCGAAGGAATCATGCACGGCTAACGTCTCAACGCAAAGTGTGATGGCACTTTCAAAAGTCTCCAGCGCCGCCTCATTTTGAGAGATGGCGATCTGACTGAGGCCGAGGTTGGTCTTGCCAACGATCAGATCGTGAACTCGGTCCGGATTGGTCTTGTCGAGTTCCAGCAACTTCGTGCGGATCTCGCAGCCGCGCTGGAACCAGGAGATGGCCGTCTCGTGATTTTCCAACTGAGCACTGATCTCGCCCAGCCGCAGAAGGGCGTAGCTGACTTCCCTTTGAGCGTCCGCGTCGTCGGGATGATCGTCGGCAATCTTCTCGTTCACCGCCAGGCAGAGTTCAAATGTCGCCAGCGCGGCGTTGAGTTTGCCTTGATCAATCTGCACGTGGCCAAGATTAGTGTAGGACAGCGAAAGGTTGTCTTGAGCCACCTTATCTGACTCGCCCTCCTCCACGAGTTCCTTCGCCATCTCGATGGCAGTTTCGTATTGCGCATGAGCCTTGTCGAGTTCGCGCGTTTGTTCGTAGCATCTGCCGATCCTGACTTCGGAACTCCACAGCGACAATTTGATTACGCGGTCGGTATCGCCTGCGGCGATGAGTTGCCGTTTATAGTCGTTCGCTGTTGTGAGGCTGGCGATTGCCGCTGGGATGTTGCCTGCTTGGCTTCGGGTCTCGGCTGTCGTGTCGTAGATGCTGGCGAGTTGGCGCAGCGCGAATCCGACGACGCCTGTGTTCGGGCGTGTTTGCGTTTCAGCGATTTCCAGAATCTGCTTGTACTGAGTAATTGCCTCGGGCAGTTGTTGTTGAAACTCAAGCTGGTTGGCCAGGTTGAACTTGCAGATCACCAGATCTGACGTCAGCCGGTCACTGGATTCATGCTCAACAAGCGCTGTTTCGCACAATGTGACCGCGCTATTGAAAACCTCAAGGGCACGATCGTATTCCGCGACGTCATCGGACCGGAGGCTGTTTCCCAGCTTGGTCTTGGCGACGCACAGATCGTGAACGGCCTCGGGATTGTGATTGTCGATAGCGAGAATCTTCTCGCGGAGATCGGCTGCCCTTTGAAACCAGGTAACGGCTGCGCGGTTCTCTTGGAGTTCTGTGCTGGTTTCCCCGAGCTTGATCATTGTGTAACTCAGTGATCGCTGTGTTTCCGCATTCTCGTCTTGGTTTGCCGCAAGCACTTCATCAATCGCAAGTGCGGCTTCAAACGATGAACGTGCCGCCTGAAAGTTGTTGCGTTTGAACTGGATGCGACCGATGTTTCCAAAGCAAACGGAGAGATCGCTTTGAGCCAAGAGATTGGAGACGTCACTTTCGCTAAGGCGCTCCGACGTTTCCTTTGCGACTTCAAATTCCGCGACTGCCGCGTCGAGATCGCCAAGTGCCTCGTGGCACTCCCCTATCTTGTTGTGCGAAATGGAAAGATCTCGCTGCAGCATGTAATCGCTATCATCAGCGTCCGCCAGGTTCCGCTTGATGTTGAAAGCATCTTCATAAGCCTTGAGCGCGGACGAGAAGTCATCCATACGACGATGGGTATCGCCGATCTTATCGATGGCCAGCGCGAGATGGCGACGCGCTTCCGCGTCAAGGCGATCGAATTCGAGCACAAGCTCAAGGCGTCGCCGCATCTCGTTAAATGTCGTCAGTGCCTGTTCCCAGCGATGGTTGGTCAGGTGAATGTCGCCAATGGCCTCAAGCGCCATCGCAACGCTGTGATGGGCTTTGGAACTCTCATCGCCAACATCATCAATCTCCAAGGCGGCTTCTAAAGCGCGATTGAATTCGTCTTCCGCATCGGCGAGTCGTCCCATCGCCAGCAATGCTTTGCCGATGTGGAGCCGCACGATGGTCTCGTTCCGCTTGTAGTTAGATCCGTCCCACTGTTCACGAGGGATTTGCTCCATCAAGCTCAGGGATTCCAAAAGCGCCGGATAGGCCTCTTCCACGTTTCCTTGAACGAGGGCCGCGTTTCCGATTTTCTGATGCACAACGCTTTGGACTTTGATCACGTTCCAATCGTCCGGCTGTTCTTCCGCAGCCGTGATCGCAATCTCGTGTGCCCGGTTGTAAAACGCGCTCGCCAGCGTCATTGAGGATTTCTTGTCTTCATTCGCCAGAGAAGAGTCGGCGCCAAACCGCTCAACAACTTCTCCCAGTTCGATCAAGGCGTGGGCCGTACGGAGGTCATACGTCGTCTTCTCCACGTACTCTTGCGCAATTTGCGAAAGATGAGTGATCGCCGTGTTGAGCAGTCGGCGACGGATGGCAGCGCCGCCAGAGGTATTCGCCAGGCTTTCCTGGAAATCGCCCACCACTGAAGTGAGAGTGGCCAACGCGAGGTTACTCTGTGCCTCGGCAACTTGTGCGTTTTGCTCGGCTTGCTCTTTGGCGATCCTTTCCTGTTCGTTGGCGGTAACCAGTGCTTGATTGGAGTTGTTGAGCGAGATGGTCAGCGCGGTCAATGAACGGTTTTTCTGACTGACGACGGCGGTTGCGATGATCAGCCCGACCAATGAGACAAGAAGCACTGATGCCGCGGACGTCACAAGCGTGCGGTGCCGCCGACCCCAGCGGCGGAGCCGTAGGGATAACGGTCCCAGAAAGGCTTCGACCGGATCTCCCGCCAGGTAGCGTTCGATGTCGTCCGCCAACGCCCGGCACGAAACGTAACGGTCTGCTGGGCGTTTCGAGAGCGCCTTGTTACAGATGGCTTGAAGTTGCTTCGGAACCGATGCGACGATCGTTCGCGGCGGTCGAATGCGTCCTTGTTTGACGTTTTCCAGAACTTCCTCAAGTGAAGTTCCGCCAACGGGCGGCTTTCCAACAAGCAAGAAGTAGAGCGTCGCGCCCAATGCATAGATGTCGCTGGCGGGGCCAAGCTCGGCAAGATTGCCGGATGCTTGTTCCGGCGGCATATACGCAGGCGTGCCCAGTGCCGCTCCTTGATGAGTTGCCAGCGGCTGGTCTTCCTTGTTGGCGCGGACGGCCGTGGCGATCTCTTCGCCTCCGTCTTTGTCGGCAAGTTTCGCCAGGCCCCAATCAACGACGAGCGTTTCTCCATACGCTCCCAACATGATGTTGGCCGGCTTGAGGTCGCGATGAAGAATGCCCTGGCTGTGGGCGTATTCCAGCGCGTTACAGACGTCGATGAAATGCCCCAAGAGCTTGCGAAACTCGACCGATTCGTAGTCGCGATGAACCAATGATGGGTTCGCTTCGTCGGTCGAAGCGGGCGAATCCTCCGCGCGATGAAAGCGCGCTGTCGCTTCGGCGAGGTTCTCGCCTCGGACGAAACGCATCGCATAGTAAGGTCGACCATCTTTGTGCTGGCCAAGGCTGTAGATCGGGATGATGCCCGGATGTTCCAGATTGCCGGTAACGCGTGCCTCCATGAGGAACCGTGCCCGACACTCCTGGTCAGCGGCGAACCTGGGTTGAATCTCCTTAAGCGCGACCTGTCGTCCAAGCTCACGATCTTTCGCGACATAGACTTCGCCCAGTCCGCCCCGCGCATGCGAATGCAGGACATCAAAGCGAACGCTTGAGTGCTCGGCGGCGGTTATGTGTGTGTCTTCAAGACTGCTCGCTCGACTGAGCGTCAGGTCCGGCGACATGCGCTGCCGCAACCAATCTTCATCCGGGAGAATTTCGTAGTAGCTGTCGTAGTCGATCGCTTCGCCTAACTTCCGGCGATACTCGATGTCAACGAGAATGAGCTCCTGCAAGAGTTGGCTACGCGCCGACTTTTCCCACGCTGGAATGAACGCCGAAATTGAAGGTGCCGCTCCGGACTGCCACTGCTGTTCAAAGCGATTACAGATGGCATCAATTTCCGCCGGGGTTGGCGACGAGCCTGGCTCCGCCTCATGGGGCTGCTGAGGTTCAACGTCAGGCTTTTGCGGGTGGTTGTCCATCAATGGCTGTCAATCCATGGAAGTGGTCAATCGCGTCTTCTTTCGAAAGTGCTTAGGCCGCCGCGCGCATTCCCGCACATGATACCACTTCGCGCGAACGCATGACACAAACGGCAGGGGCGCTACGAATGGGCCGGCGACTCTTCCGAGATTGGCCGTGTCGGCGGGGGGAGGAGCGACCAGCAAAGCACCGTGCCCACAAGCGTTTGCACAACCAAAGACGCAGGCATGCCATAAAACAGACTCAACGGGCAGGGAGCGCCGAAGAGTTCCTGCCAGAAGCTGATCAGTACGGCGGTAGCCACGCCAAAGACGAGACCAATCAACGTGGCCGCCGCGGAGGCTCTAGGGATAAAGAGCGCCATCACAAACAAGCCAAACAGCGGCGCAACGAGGAGGTTGACCACTTTGGTCGTTTGCTCGATCAGGTTGCCTTCGACAAAGCCGATACCAAGCGACAGGACGACCGCAAGGCTGCCCACGATCAGCGCGATCCAACGGGCCGGCGCGGAGCCGTGCCGTTCGCGCTGAGCACGATCTGGAAAGAGTTTGACCGTGACGACAGAGGTGGCCGCGCTGATGCCGGAGGAGAGGCTGCTCATTGCGGCAGCCAGGAGTGCGGCCAGGATCAAGCCACTGAGCCCAACGGGAATTTCGCTCGCAATGAATGCGGGGAAGAGCTTGTCCGCGTCGCGGACGGTGAGTTGCTTGCCGGTCTCGGCATCAATCGGCAACCGATCAGCAAACATTGTGTAATAGCGCACGAGGCCAAAGCCAATAACCGCCAAGAGTCCAACGGCAAGCAATTGAACGATGAGCGACACGCCCAAAGTGCGGCGGGCCGCTTTGACGTCGCGATTGGCCAAATAACGTTGAACGGCGACCTGATCGGAACCACTGGTCGAAACAAACCAGGTGAAGGCGAGAAAGATCATCGCCAGGAATGTTCGGCTGCCGCCGGGCGCATTGATCCAAACGAGATTCTGCCAACCCTCAGGCGTGGTTGTTGGCCACCAATTGGCGATTCCGTCCGTTTGCACCGCGGCCAAGATGATGCAAGCCAGCGCGCCGCAGAGCAGAATGCTGGCTTGGACAACGTCCGTGAAGACCACAGCGCGGAAGCCGCCCCAGGTTGTGTAGACCAAAGTTATTATGCCAAGCACCGCGGCGAAAAGCGGCGTCCAACTGGAATCAAAGCCCAGCAGCGGCGCTAAGACCTTTGAACAAGTGGTGTGCAGGATCATTCCCATCCACGCCAGCCGCGAGATGAAGAACAAGACTTCGGCCGCGTGGCGAACGGACTTTCCCAACCGCGTCTCCAGAATTTCATACGCGCTGGTGACCGGCTCCCGAACGATCCTTGGGATGATGAAGTATCCCGCGACCACAAAGATCAACGGAAAGGCCAGGTACTGGCTCAAATACATTGGCCCCAGCGAGATGATTTCGCCGGGGACACCCAGATATGTGATGGTGCTGAGCAAGGACGCAAACAGCGATAAGCCCAGCGACAGGGAACTCATCTTGCCGCCGCCGAGCAGATATTCTTCCTCGCTCCGGTTCCGCCTTGAGATCCAGATGCCGACGACCAATGTGCCCAACAAGTAAGCGACAATGACTGCGTAATCGAGAGTTGCCATGATGGGGCTTCAGCGATTCGCGTCGACTTTCTGGCCGGCAAGGAAGCTCAAACAGACCTATACTAGCAGTCGCTTGTTTGTAAGAACTGTTTGGAGGGAAACTTTGGTCGCTCAGTCATTCACATACGTTTCCAGGAACCTGGCCAGTTTATGGAAATCGCTGTCGCGCTCAATGTAGCGGACATTGGTGACCAAGGTGTGCGGATCGACAAGCATATCGAAAGGCACATAATTAAGCTCAAGCTGGCCAGAGACGGAGACCATGACTCCGTCCATCTGGTTCTCGACCAATGCCCGATAGGCGCCAACGCCCAACTGGCTGCCAAGCATGACGTCAAAGGCATGCGGCTTTGCACAGCGGGTTTCGTAGCCGAGCTGAATCCCAGTGACTCGGCGTTCACGATTTGTTTGTTTGGCGTATTCTTCGGCAACGGCCTTCGCAAAGATCCGGCTGAGGTTGATCTCGCTGATCGAGATATGGCCGTGATCGTCGCGACCAACGCCCTTGACGTGCTTGTACGGCAAAAGTTCGGCCAGCCCTTCGGCCATCACAATCACGCCAAAGGGTTTGCTTTCGCGCTCCTCGCGTGCACGCATGCTGCGGACGATACGATTGACGACCGCGTCCATGTCCATGACCGAGCGCTCAACGAACTCATCTCCCTTCTTGACGTCATCACCCTCCTCCTTGGGGACCTTCTCTCTCACCATGTACTTGTCGAAGATGTCCTCCACGCTGATCACAAGACTGGCTTCGCCCGCGATGGCCGCCCCGTATGCAAGCCAGCCTGCGCTGCGGCCCATCGTCTCGGTAAGGAAGTAGCTGGAGTTGGCTTCCGCGTCCGCCAGCAAGTTGCGGATCTCCGAAGCGAGCGTATCGACAGCAGTGAAATAGCCGAAGGTGAAATCAATGCCCATGTAATCGTTGTCGATTGTCTTGGGCAAATGGACGACCGGAATTCGCGTTGAACCTTCCGGCAAGTGATCTTGAAACAGGCGGAACTTGTTGGCCGTTTTCAAGGTGTCATCACCGCCGATGGAAACGAGCGCATCAACGCCAATCGAACGCAGTGCGTCATAAACCGCGCGCAACGGCGCTGTTCGCTCTTCGTCCTCAAGGTGCTCCGGGCAATCGATATCGACGCCGGGGTTGGTGCGGGCTGTCCCCAACAGGACGCCTTGCGTGTTTCGCGTGCGTTTGAGCGTCTTGTGATTGACGAAGATATAGTCGCCGCCTTCGGCAAGCCGATTGTCCGACGTATACTTCACCAGGCGGGAATAGCCATGCAGGATGCCGACAACCTCAATCCCGTTTCGCAGGAATGAGACGGCGGCTGTGGAGATGACCGCGTTTGCCGCGGGGGCGGGTCCGCCAGCGAACAAGATCGCTACGCGGCTGAACTTTGTGGGGGTGTGCCCCGGACTATCAAGTGATGCCATATTTTCCTCAAATCTCGCTGTTCGCGGAACCCTCCATCATAATTCACACGGCAAGCTTGGGATAGCGAGGCGCTGCCTGAAGTTCATCCTCGCTTAATGCATAATGCCAGCGAGTTTGCGCCAACTTGCCAACCGGCCACTTGTGGACTTAGGATTCCCACGAAACAGATTCCAACGAAACGCCTGCTTCGGCGACGCAACGCTTGTTATCCCACCCGGCCCATGAGCAAACTCCAAGTTGTACGAGTCGAACTTGCGCATTCCCCGTATGAGATTCAAATCGGCGCCGGCCTGCTGCGCCAGGCGGATCAGTTCATCGCGGCTTGCGGAACGTTCTCGCAAGTGGTTCTGATCACTGACGCGAATGTCGAGGAGCCGCACGCAAGGGCGGTTGCGGAATTACTGGCCGATGCTGGCCATGCCGTCCATTTGCTGGTGGTTGATGCGGGCGAGTCCTCAAAATCAACCGAAGTTGCTTCCGCACTGTGGGAGCGGTTGCTGGACGCCGGGATTGACCGTAAAGGTTTGGTGATTGCCGTTGGCGGCGGAGTGGTGGGAGACCTGGCCGGATTTATTGCGGCAACTTTTGCCCGCGGGTTGGCGTTTGTGCAGATGCCGACGACGTTGCTCGCGCAGGTTGATAGTTCTGTCGGCGGCAAAGTGGGAGTCAACCTTCCGGCTGCCAAGAATATTGTCGGTGCGTTCTGGCAGCCGCAGGGAGTGTTGATCGATCCGGAATCGTTAAGCACGTTGCCGGAACGGGAGTATCGCAGCGGATTGGCCGAAGTAGTGAAGTATGGCGTGATTCAAGATGCGGAGTTCTTCACATGGCTAGAAGAGAATGCTGAAGCTCTCAATGAACGCCAGGCTGATGCACTGGTCCGAACCATCGCCCGCTGCTGCGAACTCAAGGCCGAAGTGGTCGTCGCCGATGAGCGCGAAACTTCCGGCTTAAGGGCGATCTTGAATTATGGGCACACTTTCGCTCATGCGATTGAGACGGTGACCGATTACGGACAGTTCCTGCATGGCGAAGCTGTTGCAATCGGCATGGTGCAGGCCGCGCAGCTTGCACAGCGAATGCAACGCGTTGACGAGGATTTCACTTCGCGAATTACGCGGTTGTTAGAGAAGTTTCATCTGCCGACAAGCTCGCCGGAAGCTTTGGATCCTGACGCCCTGCTGGCGGCGATGTCCAAAGATAAGAAGGCCGAACATGGCCAGCTGCGGTTTGTGCTGCCGACGCGACTGGGGCAAGTTGAATTGACCGGCGATGTGGACACCGGGGATGTTCGCGCGGTGTTGGAGGGGAACGGGGTATAGAAGTTGGGCTCAGTGCGCTCCAATTGGACCGTCATTCCCGCGCAGGCGGGAATCCAGCGCGCTACGTTTGTTCTCTGGATTCCCGCCTGCGCGGGAATGACGAGAGAAGAAACCTACGCGCCAAACTCCTTCGACCTTAGTTACGCCAATCAGCGCGGCGCGTCTTCGACTTCAAAATCGCCCATGGCGTATTGGATCCCGCGGAGATAGTACTCCATGACTTTGGGGTTCCAATAGATCTCTTCGCGGTGACCCAGCGAGCCATAGAAGACTCGGCCCTGGTCTTCTTTGCGGACCCAAGAGACCGCGTAGTCATCGTCATCGCGTTTGCCGATGCTGAGGTCCGTGACGTCGCCATCAAGCTTCAACAGCACACGCAAATTGCCGCGATCATACGGTGGCTTGAATTGGTAGATTTCGTCCGTGATCGTGAAGTGCGATTCGTCGAACACCTCGCAAAGCGCGTGGTCCGGTTCTTCCACGGTAATACCGACTTCCATGTGCCACGGGTGTCCGTCAAAGTAGCCGCCAATCATCTTGCCGAAGTCTGCCCAACCATAGTGGCAATCGGAAGCGGCGTGAAATCCAACCAGTCCCTTGCCGCTGCGAACGAAGTCCAACAGCGCCTGTTTGTTCTCGGCTTCTCGTTTCTCCCAAGCGGCTTTGTCTTCATCGGAAAGGCGATTGAACTGTTCGCGGCGCGGACGCAGCCAATCGCCAGTTGTGTTGACCAGCACAACGGCGTCGTAGTTCGCCAATGACTCCGCCGAAAAAACCGCGGGATCATTGGAAATGGTGCTGGTGAAAGCGCCTGTCTTTTCGCCCATCCGTTGAACGGCTCGCGCGCCGTAAGGAATGGAGGAATGCACGAAGCCGGCAGCGTGCGTGAAGATCAGGACGTTGCGGTCGTCCTTCGGCTCCGCGACTGCTTTGTCCGGAATCGCACTGTCAATCTTTGTGGCGTCTTCGGCGGACACGATTTCCTTAATGAACACGTTGCGGAAGTACAGCGTGTTGCCGTGATTCTGGAGTTCGATCTGGCCGACGGGATAGATGGGCTGCGAGCGGTCCCAATAGTTTTCCATGGTCACGCCATCGGTCACAAGCTGACCGTTGAGCCATACCCAGACCTGGTTACCCATCATCTTGATGCGGAAGCGGTTCCATTCGCCCACTGGCTTATCCGCGGCCGTCAAAGGCTGCGAGGGATGCTTTTGATTGTTGTACAGTCCACCCGAGCCAACAGGATTTTGAGCGGGGTCCCAGATTTGCACTTGAGGGCTACCACGCAGATAGATGCCGCTATCGCCGGCTTCCTTGATCTTCCAATCGACCAGCATTTCGAAATCGGCGTAGTCCTTAGCCGTGCACAGGCTTTCGCCTTGACCGTCAAAGACGAGCACGCCGTCCTCCACCGACCAATGAGCCCGCATGCTCTCGTCCGCTTTTCCCTGCGCGGCGGCAAGCTGGTCCGCGGACATCTCCGCGCGCGTCTTGGGGTTGCCGACAAGTCCCTTCCAGCCGTCGAGGTTCTCACCGTTGAAGAGCGCCGTGAAACCATTTGGCGGTTTGTTGAGTTCTTCGTCTTGCGCCATGGCTGGCAGAACGTTCAACAAACAAACGGAAACAACAATTGTGCAAAGCAAGAACTGGCGGCGCATAAGCGTACCCAAGATCGAGGCTGTAATTTGTAGCGGACAGCGTTGAGCATAACGATTAGCAGCGATGATGGCCCGTGCGAAGGCACTTCGCAAGCTTTGCCGTGGAAATCTTGGCAGTTTTTCCGCCCGAGGGCTCGTTGGGATTCGCCACTCTTGAAGCGTCAGTTGTAAGGGATGTGGCAATTTCCAGACTCGCGCGTGGTGTGCGGTTCCTGACTGACGATTCAACAGGGCAAACATTGCCTGCGAGACATGAGGGAGCTTCACCGCCAGCCGGGGATTGCCGATACCAACCGATGCGAGACCGTCCGCTCCCTCCTCCCAAGCTTGGACCGGTATCATGAACCGACACGTACTCTTCTTGCTGGCTGCCGCCGGATCGTTCGGTGTGCCTATGATGACCAGCAACTCGAACATTGATGACGCCTTTCAAAACACGGGCGCGACTTCTGGCGCGGCTGGCGCAGCGATGGGTGATCCGAGCATCACAACCTTGCCGCCGCTGAGCCCCAACAACTCTGCGACGCTGAACAGCGCATCTTTGGGAAGCGTGCAGGGAATGCCGCAGGGGCAATTTGCCGGAAGTGTGGCAACTCCCCCCATCACCGGCCGCGTGCTAAAGTCCACGACGTTGACGGGACCCGAAGCGATACCGTTCACGGAATTGCTGCGGTTTGAAATCACGCCCGACTGGATCATGCAGCATTGGACGCGCGTCTCAACTGTCACGGAACAGCCAACTTTGCAAGGCTATCGAGTTCCGGTGGTGACAGGCACACAGCCGTTTGATCTGGCCGGATCCTTGAGTTACTTCTTTAACGACAAGCAGGAACTGCAGCGGATTGTGTTTCACGGCACAACCGGCGATGCTCGTCCGCTGGTGCAATGGGTCACTCAAGCCCATGAACTCACTCCGCAATCTTCCAGCCAGGCCGGCTTGCAACTCTATCAACGGCAATGGCACGGTAAGCCAGTGAGCGAACTGCGCGTCGCCCACGCGCCCGTTGTGCAGCAAGAGGCAGCCTTCACCAAGTATCAGGTGGACTTGCTGCTGGAACGCCCTGCGGGATCAACCATCTTCAAGCCGGGCGAGACCAGCGGGCCAAGCTGGCGTTTGTAGTCAGACTGGTGCAGTCAGACTGTTGTAGTCAGACGGTTGTCGCCATCGATTCCATGAATCGCTCGAAAAGATACGAGCTATCGTGCGGGCCAGCGGAAGCTTCCGGGTGGTACTGCACGGAGAAGGCAGGCAACTCGCGATGGCGAACGCCTTCGATGGTGTCGTCATTGAGATTGGTGTGCGTGATCTCCAACTCGGACGGCAAGTCTTCCGTATCCACGGCGAATCCGTGGTTTTGGGAAGTGATCTCGATTTTGCCGGTCAGGTGATCCATGACCGGCTGATTTGCTCCCCGGTGCCCAAACTTGAGCTTAAATGTCTTCGCTCCGCAGGCGAGTGACAGCAACTGGTGGCCCAGGCAAATGCCGAACACCGGCTTCTTTCCCAGAACGTGTTGCACAGCTTTGATTGCGTAGTCCAGCGGCTCAGGATCGCCAGGGCCGTTGGAAAGAAATACCCCGTCCGGCTTAAGTGCGAGGATCTCTTCACCGGACATTGTGCCGGGTGCGATGGTCACCCGGCAGCCCATTTGGGCCAGGTGGCGGGGAATGTTCCATTTCATTCCGTAATCCATCGCGACAACATGCGGCCGATCGCCGATTGCATCCCGAGCAACGCCATTGCTCATAGGCGAGCCATCTTGGGCGAAATCGCTCGCATTCTCCAGATTGGACAACGGATGCAGCCCTTCCGTCCAAGCGTGCGACTTGTCCGATACAACTTCTCGCACAAGATCCCGACCCAGCATACTGGGGCTGGCTTTGGCCTTGGCGACCAGGCTGGCATCATCCAGGTCGGTCGTGGAGAGGACACCGCGCAGGGCACCCTGATCACGAATGCGGCGAACCAACGCGCGAGTATCGATCCCTTCGATTCCGACAACGCCACACCGGACGAGCATGTCACGTAAGTCCTCTTGCGAGCGAAAGTTGCTCGCGCGGCGGCTGTACTCACGGACGACAAAGCCGGACAAGAAGGGGCGTCGGCTTTCGACATCTTCCTCATTCACGCCGTAATTGCCGATCTCCGGATAGGTCATCGTCACGATTTGCCCGCAGTAGCTGGGGTCCGTGAGGATTTCCTGGTACCCGGTCATCGAAGTATTGAAGCAGACCTCGCCTGTGACTTCGCCATCCGCCCCGAAGGAATAACCGGAATAAACAGCGCCGTCTTCCAAGGCAAGTTTTGCAGGTTTTGTCATCAGTTGGCCTGTTTTGTTCAAGCTGTGCCGCTCTTGCCGGAAAAAGTGTGCAATTTGTCCGGGCAGGTGAAGGGCTGAAAGGGCAACCGCTTGGGGCGATTTTACCGCTTACACTCGTTTCGCGGTGTCACCTCTCCCCAATGGAGAAATCCGCGGCTGCGGCCCGATACTCACCTTACGAACGGCTGTGGGTCTCCGAGCGCTGCACATGCCGCCCTCGGGCAGCCGATATTGAGGGCTCTTGCACCGGCGAGCAAGGGCCCTCTTTTTATGCGCAGATTGGATTGTTTGAATCCTAATCTTAGCGTGCATTGGATTTGAAGAAAGCGGCTAGATGCCAGCTCGTTCAAACTGGCCAGCTTGACGGCCCGCTTCGGAGGCCGCTCGCAACGAGCGCATTCATGTTCCTGCATGCTTGGTCATGAGTGGCGGCAGATAGCGAGCACCTAGTACCTTGGCGGGGCGGACTTCAATATCTTTGGCCGCAAGGTAATGAATCCCCCTGCTGCGCTCCGGCGAAGCCATACTTGAAGCCCGGTATCGGCAGTGCCGGTCACGCGTCCCGACACATCCGGCGTCAGACATCATTCCAACTTGTGGAATCTCCTTGTGAAGGTTTACACGCTACAGCGAACTCAGTGTCTGCCCATTTCGCGGACGGAAGCCTGGGAGTTCTTCTCCAATCCCAGGAACCTGTCCAAGATCACGCCGCCGTCGCTGGCGTTTGAATGTCTGGATGAGTTTGATGAAATGCGACCTGGGATGATGCTGATGTACCGCGTGCGTCCGCTCCCGGCGTTCCGCACCACCTGGGTCACGGAGATCTCGCACGTCCAACAGCCAGACTACTTCGTAGATGAACAGCGGGTTGGGCCATACAAGCTGTGGCATCATCAACACCACTTCTCGGAAATCCCCGGCGGCGTGGAGATGCGAGATGAGATCCACTATGCATTGCCATTTGGCTGGCTTGGGCGAATCTTTCACAAGCCGCTGGTGCTGCCGGAGTTAGAGAAGATCTTCCGCTTTCGGCAAACAACGCTTGAGGAAATGTTCGGGCGATTGGACTAACAACACGCGAAACGACGTCCTTTCTGTGGATCATTGCCTTCCCGCGGATTTCTTTTGACCCTGCTACGTCCCGGGCGTCTATTCTCTTGGAAACTCACCGCAGCAGGCGTAACGGCTTACGCCGTTGGTGCAGATTCCTCCGAGCGCGTTTTGCTGTGACTGAATTGCTGGCAGCGCATTTGGATCGGGTTTTGCGTTTCCTGCATCGTCTTACCGGCGATCCGCATGAAGCGGCCGATCTGGCGCAAGAGACGTTCCTCCGCGCGTGGCGCGCACGGGACAGCCTGCGCGATGACACAGCAGCCCGGACGTGGCTCTTGCGGATTGCCACCAATGTGTTTCGCGACTGGTTGCGGAAGAACGCGCGGCAGCCACTGTTGGAGCCCCTTTCCGAGGATGAGTCGGCGGTTGCCGCAAGACACTTCGCAAATCGAAACCACGCCGCTTTGTTGGAGGATCGCGAGGAAGTTGCAGCGGTGCTGGAGGGATTGAAAGCCTTGCCACCAAGACAACGCGAAGTTCTCACGCTGCACGCTTGCGAACAACTCAGCATCGATGACATCGCCGAGGTGTTGGAAATTGATCGCAGAGCCGTGAAATCAAGTTTGTCTGTCGCCCGAGCAACGATGCGCAAACGGTTTCTGGAAAAGGCAACAGCCGCTCAAAACGGAGTGCCATCTCAAGAGACAGTGTCATCTCAAGGTACAAAGACGGACCGCCGACAATCGACCAGCCAAACCTCCGTCAGTCACAACTCCGTCCAGGCCAAAGCCCGCCAAAAACGTTGACCCACACCGCTCGCCGCCATGTCCCACTGCAACTTACTTGACGACTATCTGGATCGTGACTTGTCGCCGGCCGCGCGCGACGAGTTTGAAGATCACTTGAGCGAATGCGAGAGTTGCCGCGCTGCGGTTGCCGAATGCGGCATGCTGTATGCGGCGCTCGCGGACAAGACCGCCGATGACGAGGTGTTCTCGCCTGACATGTCGGCAGAGATTGCTGAGGGAATTCAAACGCTCATCGCGGAGTCGCCCTTGCCGGCCAATCGGCCTTCCCGGCCTCCGCATCGCGAACACAAGATCGCCTGGCAGTGGATCGCCGCCGCGGCCGTTGTGCTTGTGGCCGGTGTGCTGGCGATGCAACTTTGGGGATCGGCGGACGAGTTCGCCAACAATCCGCCATCATCCAATCAAGAGAATTCCACCGAAGGGCTTTCGGACGCTGACCACAATCTCATCCCAGACCGCAATCGGAATGTGGATGCGCTGCTGGCCGCGCGTGCCGGCGCTGGTCACGTTTCGGACGATCCCAATGCCGTGAGTCCATCAGATTCCGTTGTCGGCAACAACGCAATCGCCACGGCCAACAACAGTCGCGAGGTGTTGCCATCGCTCGTGCGTCAGGTGGGCGAATCTCGCTTCGACCAACTCAAAGTCAAATCGAATAACCCCAAAGTCACCATCGTTTGGATGATGGAGCCGCCCAAGGAAGGAGCGGAGCCACCGCGTCCGTAGTTCTGTCTTAGCGTCTACAAACGAGACGCCCAGCTGTTTGTGAGTCAAAGTCCTTTCGATCAGAGTTTCAAATCACACCGCGATTTATTGCGTTAACAGGAGATATTCATGATGTTGAAATCGGTTCTCACGTTGTCAGCTTTGCTGGGGATTGTTGCTTTTGGCGCCCCGCCAATTTTGACTGGGCAAGACGCGCCACCGCAGCCTTCCGAACAGGAAGCGTCCGCCCAAGAAGCGGCAACACAACTGGCGAGCGTCGCTGAGACATCCTCGCAAGGACAAAGCTTTGGCCAGTCAAACACTGACGATGGCGACAACGAACTCCGCCTGTATCCGCTGCAACAGATGGGCGCTGAGGACGCCGTGCGGATTATTTATCAAACGCTGCGACCTGAAAACACACAACTCGCCGCCGATGAGCGAACCAATACGGTGATCGCCAACGGTCCCGCCGAGGAACAGACGCGGATCGCGGATTTGTTGAAGAGTGCGGATCAACCGGCCGGGCGTGCAGAAGAGATCAAGGTCTTTGTTTTGCATGAAAGCGAATGCCGGGAAGTCGCTAATGTGCTGATGCAACTGATGCATGGCAAAGACATCACCCTCGTCCCTGAAGCCATCACGAACTCAATTCTCGGACGCGGTTCGCCGGACGAGTTAGCAGTTGTCGAAGCGATCATTGGGAACTTGGACACTCGCGCAGTAAAAGAACAAACCTCGGAGCCGGAATACGGAATCACTGTCTTTGCGTTAAAGGCGACGGATGCAAACGAAGCCGTTGACGTATTGCGAACGCTTCTTGGGGCTGCAGGGCCGGCGGCCAGGTTCGCTATCGATGTACGAACGAATTCGATCATCTTTGCCGGGTCGAACAAAAACAAAGAACTTGTCGAATCGGTCCTCAAAGAGCTCGACAGGAGTACTGAAGGCAACAGCGGAGACAACAAAGAAGAAGCAGTCGCGGAAGAGTTCCACATCTTTTGGCTGAGGTACGCCACCGCAGTCGAGACGGCGAATTTTCTGAATCAGATGCTTGGTGGCGGCGCGTTTGACGGCAACAACGCGGTGCGGATTGTGCCAGACGAGGAGCGAAACGCACTCTTTGTCAGTTGCGCGACAGAGAGGAAGGAATTGGTGGATTACATCGGCGACGTGTTGAAACAAGTTGACGTGCCCTCACAAGAGGATGATCGGACCTTGACCACACTTCCGCTGACCGCAATCTCCGCCGCCGATGCGATAGGCGTGCTGCAGACATTGATGCATGGAGCGCCGGGAGCGCGGATGTCTCACAACTCAGACAACAACGCGATCATCTTCTATGGAACTCCCGCGGATACAGAACTCGTTAAGGCAATTCTGGAAAAACTGGACATGCCCGCCCAGGAGCAAATCTCCACTTCCGCGCCAACAAACGGGCACGCAAGCCAAGATGCTTACAAAGTCCGTATCATCTGGCTCTCAAATGACAGCGAGGACGGCAACAACCTGCCCGAAGAACTTCATCCGGTGGCGGAGGAACTTGCCAGCTATGGCTTTGAAAACCTGAATCTGGCCGGCCAATTGATGGTCAACACAACAGCGCAGATTGAATGCCGTGGGCGAATCAACCGCGGGCCGAACCACGCGATGGAAACGGAAAGCTCTTTTGATTTCCAAGCATCGGGAGTTCTCGCCGGGGCTGGAGATCGCCTGAATTTGAATCTGAATGTTGACTTGCAGCGCAATCGGATGTTCAACGGAGGGCAAGGAGGCTCCCCGACCGAGTTCATTGCCCAAACTTCAACGCAGATTCTCACGCAACCTGGCAATTTCACCGTTCTGGGCGTTTCGCCTACGGATACCAGCACGGCCATTTTTGTTGTGCAGGTTTTGGAGGAATAGTTCTCCATGATCTTTGATGACTGAACCATCGCGCTTTCCGTCATTCCCTTAAAGGCGGAAACCACAGCGGACAACAGGTGGCGGGCTGGATTCCCACATTCGCGGCAATGATCGGCAGGCCGATTTCCGTTAGACAACCTTGCATCCGCAATTTGCGCGATTTTTCACAAACCCACCCGCCGAGGTCCAGGCCTCGACGGGTGTTTTCGTTTCCCTGAGTTGCGTAATATCCCGCGGCGATATAATACTTCTGGAAGCGTTGTCCCCAGGCGGCAACGCGGGCGACAGGCTTTCGCCACCGCAGAAAAGCCGCAGGGAATCTTGCCAAATCCCGTCGCTTTCCATGGATGCAACGCAGGATGCGGTCGTTGCTGGCCGCAGACGCTACAGATGGGACAACAAGCCCGCTATGGGACTGCACGACAGGGACTACTATCGCGAAACTCCGCGCGGCATTGTGCTGAACTCTCAGCTCTCGGCCGTGGCTTTGATGATCATCATCAATGTGGGAGTATTTGTCGTTGATTGGCTGGCCAAGCATCAACTCGCCCGGTCCATGGCGCTGGAAAGCCTGGTCTTCAGCAAACCGTGGAACCTGTGGCAGCTGCTGACCTATGGCTTTGCACATTCCGGCATTATGCACCTGCTGTTCAACATGTGGGGGCTGTACCTCTTTGGCAGCGACGTTGAGGCCATTCACGGTAAGCGGCGTTTCCTGGAATTCTATCTTTCCACAATCATTCTCTCCGGCCTGATCTGGCTGGGTTGCAACTTTCTGATCGGTGATCAGCGACTCTCCATCGTGGTGGGAGCTTCCGGCGGCGTGGTGGGTTTGATCATAGTGAGCGTGCTGCATGATCCCCGCAGAACTTTGCTGTTTTGGGGCGCTGCCGTGCCGGCATATGTCTTGGCGATGATTGTCGTGGGCATCGATGTCCTACGGCTACTCTCCGATGCGAGTGGAGTTCCCGATACGTCACACATTGCGTATGCCGCGCATCTGGGCGGAGCGTTTATGGGCTTTGTCTTCTATACAACAGGCTGGACCCTGGCCTCGCCGATCCAAACGCAGTTCTCGCTCAAAGGCGTGAAGCGGCGGATCAACCGACCGAAGCTGAAGATTCACCAGCCGCGCGAACGGGACTCGTATGATTCGGACGACGCCGAAGAGAACTTGGAAGCTCAGGTGGATGCCATCCTGGCAAAGATCTCCGAGCAAGGTCAGGACAGCCTGACGCGGAAAGAAAAGAAGATCCTGGAAGCGGCTTCACGCAAAGCCAAAGAACGGCAGAAGCACGGCATTAATAATTAGCCGCCTTGCAATTCGTCATTCCCGCGAGCGCGGAAGTAACGACTGTGCTCTGCCGAGCACCCGAGAGAAGGTGCATGGGTGCCACTGGCTCTGCCAGTGTTTCCACTTGGGTGCCACTGCTGGCTTGTCCAACAGTGTGGTTCACGCGGAAGTCGGCAGCCTAGACGCGTGTTAAATTCACCTGGTCTCGCACGGACGGTGCTGCCGCCATGCACGCTCAAGAAAATCAAGTCGTAAGTACGCACCTTGGAGAGCCGTGCGTCTTTGAAGTCGAAAGTTGTGAACTGAGTATCACCGAGAATGGCCTGGATCTGAATGTGTGCACGAAGCCGAATCTCGATTGCCCGCTGGGCCATCTGGCTGCGCCCGAACTTCACATCGAGTCGGCAAGCGTCAATGCAGAACGCGTCGACGAGTTAACCGAAGAGCATCTACGCGTCGCAGTCGGTTGGGATACGGATGAGGCAGCCAAAGAAAACAACATCTTCCGAATCTCCATTAGTCAGCACGAAGCCTTAAACAACAATCAGCTGCAGATAACGCGGAAGCGCAACGAACTCCATATTCGCTGGCACTCGGAAGCCCAAGACTTCATCGACTTCCGCAACCCAGATTGCACGGTGGAAGTGTATTGCGTTATCCGCGAAGGCGGAAAGCAAGAAGAGCACTGATGTGGTGGGGGAGTTTTGCTGCTCGGGAGGCCGTGGGTGCAATGCTCACACCCGTTTTGGGAGCTTCGATGTGCTGTGTTGTGCGTGTTGGCTTGGCGTTCCGCGCGCGGGTGCCACTGCTGGCTTGTCCAGCAGTGTGGTTCACGCGGAAGTCGACAGCCTACACGCTTGTTAAATTCAACTGGTCTCGCACGGACGGTCCCGCTCCTGAAACCAAAGAAGAGCACTGCTGGGCCAGCCAGCAGTGGCACCCCGGCGGCAGAAGCAGGGCATTAAAAATTAGGTGCTTGCATTCGTAAGGTGCCGAACTTGGGGTGTCGAGCCACCCAATGCCACTCAAACGTCATTCCCGCGCAGGCGGGAATCCAGTCAAGTTTGCTGTGACTTGTCGGTCATTAATCCGAGTTGGGATGTGCTGCTCTTGTCATGCGTTGTTGTTTCACCCGGCGTCTTTGCCATATTCTGGATTCCCGTCTTCACAGGAATGACGGAGGGCGCGCTTTGCCACAAAAGCTGCACATCTGCAAAGTGCAATTTCGAGGATGATGGGAGAAACGTCTTTCCGCGCCAAAATCTCGCGCTCACGTGCGGCGTTACCTTTCGCGCGAAAAGAATCTCAGCCAGCATTTCCGGTCGCCAACTCTCCAAATCGTCCGCAATGCTGGGTGTAACCCCGGCAAAATTGCCCGTGACCCAGGGTGTAACCCCGGGCGTAACCCCGGGTGCAATGGCGGGTGGTAACCCCGGGTGTAATCAGGGCGTAATCCCGGATTTGGATCTCGGCCGAGAAGCATTTTTCGCGCGAGATCCGCGCGCCGCAGATTTTTTTCAAAACT
>CALJLD010000243.1 GCA_937982665.1 uncultured Planctomycetales bacterium | reverse complement strand
GCTTGCCAGGCCAGCGGGTCAACCGTGCTGAGCCGCGCCAACTCGTCCAGGTTTTGATTGGCTTCGATCAAGGCGGCTTCAGCATCCAGCGATTGAGGCGGATAGCACAAGCCCAATTGCATGTGAGCCCGGGCCGTTTGAAAGCGAAGGTTTTTTTGCAGCGCTTTGAGTTCATTCAGCGAAGGGATCGTGTGATCGATGTTGACGCCGCGTCTGCTGATTGCCTGAAGCAGCTCGGGCGTGAGATCTTCAATGGATGTCAGCGCGTCACGCAGGTAGCCTTTGGCATCATCGGTGAGCCTGGAGTTGTTGCCGGCGACTTCGGCCCGCTGCCGCGTCCAGATGCCGCGGTCCAGTTTGACCATCACAGCTTGCGCCCGGACGATCAAAGACCAGGGGCTGTTGGCGTGCTGGTCAGCAAAATCCTCCGCGGCAGTGAATGCGCCGTCCCAGAGCTCCAAACCTTGATCGCCGCGCGTTTGCATGGCGTGGCTGGCCAAAGTTTGGGAAAGCTGAACGGTGATATCCGCCTTTTGCCTGAGCGTGAGGTCTTCTCGCTCCAGGATTCTCAAGCAATACGATTCAGCCAAAGCGTACAACTGCCGATGCCGGAGCCCTGCGAGGAATTCCGCGTCCGCCTGCGACGGGTCTTGAGCAACTCCATGCGAATCGCTTGTGAACAAGACCACAGCTGCAAGCACGAACGCCAGCGCGCGCCAAGCAGAAGGCGATCGGCCAAGAGCGTTTTTTATGCGCACGGCAGGCAGGTTCTTATTGGTGATGGTTTCCGGCAGCATAAGTCCACCGTTTGTTAATCGGCAGCTCCGTTGACAGGCACGGATGCCGCGAATTGAATCCGCTCAAAACCAACCCTCCTTGCCACATCGTAGACTTTTACGGCTTCGCCAATGGCGGCGGCTCCGTCAATGTCCAGGATGACTGGCAGTTGGTTATCGACCGTGCTCAGCCGCAGCATGAAGCCTTCCAACTCCTCCAGGTTTGGAAATGTGGTTTCGCGCACGCTCCATGACGGCTGTCCGCCGTTGTCACGAACCTTGACGACGATCGGCTCTTCGGCGTCGTCCTTTGGCTCGACATTCTCGATTTCGACATTTGCACCCTGCAGCGAAAGCGTGGTTGGCAGAGAATCCTCTGGTGCCTGAAAACTGGACGTCCAAATGAAGAACACCAGCAACAAAAACACGACGTCAATCATCGGCGTCATGGTGACGTCGAGTCGGCCGCGATCGTTTCGTTGAGGGAGTTTCATGACGTTGTGGCGTGTCTATCGATTGGGATTGGTCACGCCAAAGGTAATGTTCCAGATGCCGTTGCGAGCACAAGCGATCATGATCGGCTCGACGAATTGATAGCGAGTGCTTGAGTCCGCGCGAATGTGGACTTCAATGTCTTTTTCCGCCTCGCCGGCAAGCACGGATTCCAATTCCGGCACGGTCAGGGCTTGCCCTCCGATCTTCATTTCTCCCCCGGAGAGCAGGTTGACCACAATCCGCCGCACGGTGTCGCTTTCGTAGCCTGTGGTGGCGGATGGCAAAGTCAGCCCCAGTTCCACTTCCTGACGAGCCAGGTGTGTGGAAACCAGGAAGAAGATGATCAACAGGAACACCACGTCAATCAGTGGAGTCATGTTGAAGCCCACGCTGCCACGCTCGCGATGATTCGGCAACCGCACTAGCGGCTCCTTTCCCCGCCCATTCGCGAGCGCTTGAACGGCGTGAACACATGCAGGGCCTGTTGCGCTGTTTCAGCAACAAGCTGGTCCACGCGGTTGCGGAAGAAGGCGAATGCCGCCAACGCCGGGATGGCGACGATGAGTCCTTCCACTGTGGTAACCAGCGCCAGGTAAATACCTTCGGCGAGTTCTTTGGCTTGCGGGGCGCCTTGCGCCGTGGATACGTCACGAAAGGCCATGACCATGCCGATGACGGTCCCCAGCAGACCCAGCATGGGGGCGAGGTTGCCGATCACGGAAAGATATTCCACTTTGCGATACAGCCGAGCCGACTGTTCCGCGGTGGCGTCTTCCATAGCTTTTTCAATCGATGTCCATTTGCCGTCGATCTCAGCCAGGCCGGATTGAATGATGTACGAAAGCAGGCTGGGCTCGGACTGGCATTCCTGAATCGCCTGAGAAACGTGACCGGTCTTGAGCGTCTCGCGCACTTTGTCCGCCAGCCCGGAAGGCATGAGCACCTTGGCGCGGATGTGAATCACATGTTCCACAACCAACGCCGCGCCGCCGATGGAAAGCAGCAGGATCACCAGACCAACGGGTCCGCTGTCCAAGATGATTTGCCAAAACCCTTCGCGCCCGTCCGGCTGGGCGGCGTTCTCCGCGGCCTTGCCATTTTGCGCGCCGGAATTCTCTCCGGAACCTTGCTGAGCCGACGCCTGGCCAGCCAGCAAAGCAAAGACAAATACAAGCGCGAATGCCAACAAGCCCCGTTTGATGCCGGAATGCACTTTGTGGCTCGCTGAATTTGGTGAAGTCTTTTCTGGCAAGCGAATCTCCTCGTTGTTCGTTTCGCCAATTCTTTTCGTTGGGAGCGAAGTTGTTGAGAGTTCAGGGACGGTGCTATCTCACTGCCTGACCTCAACAGCATTCAATTCTCTTGACCGGCCGCGAGTTTGTCCAATCGAGACCTGGCTTCCGCGCTCTCCGGGAAGGCGGCAAACTGATCGACCAACTCTTGATACAGCCGGGTTGCTTCGCCGGTTTGTCCAAGAACTTCCAGTTGTCGGCCGGATTCGATCAAGCAACGAGCGACCAAACGCCGTTGCCGTGGATAATGAATGGGCACTCGCATCAGGCTGAGCGCGGCGGCCTCTGCACGTCTGATTTGCACGTTGGCCGAGCCGATCAAAAAGTAACCGCCGGCTCGCAGCGCGTGCGATGATCGTTCCAAATCTTTTTCCCAACCGGCAATGCGGCTCACATCAGCCCGATGCAGATCGGTCCGCCAAAGTTGCATTCGCGCCAGCGCGGCCACACGTTGATCGGCATGGAATCGCAGGTCGGATAGCACACGTTCCGCGTCGGCCCGTTGTGTTGCTAGCAAGTGGCTGGCCCCAAGCAACTGGCTGACAGGCTGCTGCGATTCCAACCACGTCCTGGCCTGCCGTTCAAGGGAAGCCAGCGGCGGGTCAGAGACCCAAGCCAACGGGATACAGGGGAAGTATGGCGTCTTGGGATCGGACGAAACCAATATCAAGAAGCGCCGTGCCGCCGATTCCCAATGGTCTAAACTCTGCTCGCAATAGATGATCTGTTCCAAAATCATCCTTTGCACCCAAGCCCGACTTTCTTTTTGAAGAGCCCGCTCGTAACTTTCCAGAGCCTGCTCGTACTCGCCGGAGTCGTAGTGGACTTGCGCTTCGCGAAATTCGGCCGTATGTTGGGTGTCGATGCGAACGATGTTCGTGTTGCCGGGAAATGTTCGCTCCGTCCCGTTGGACAACTTCAACACGAGACGCTCGCCGGTGTAGCTAACGACCTCGCCTGAATATCCGATGACGCCGGTTTCGCCCGAAGAAACGTAGACGGTATCTTGCGCGTGACAAGAATCCACGAGACCCGCCGAGAGGATGGCAACGCAGATCAGACTGATCAGCAAGCGGGCAATCACAACGTGGAGATTCCTGGGGTGATCAGTCAATGTTGCCGGTACCGACAAAGGTGTACTTGCCGTTGTTCTGTCCGGCCAATTCCACCAACTTGTTTGTGGCCGGATCGCCCTTGGATGGTGCGAATTCAATCACGTTGATTGACACGCTGCCACCGTTGTTCTTGCGGCGAATGGAATCCAGATCGATGTAACTTAAGTTACTTTGTGAATCGCTCAGAAAGAAAATCACGTCCGGACCGTACGAAAGCGCCTTGATGATTGCCTGGCGACTTCTCGTGCTGCTGTTGGCCGGCACGCCGTCAAGAAACCGCGTGGCCAGCGCAAGGTTTTGTTGCGTGGCAAAGTGCATTTGGTCTGACTTGCCGGGAATGCGGAACGGCAAGACCTGATCGTTGTAGAACAGGATTTGGAACCGCGTGTTCTCATTCAAGTGCCGCAGGCTGGCTTTGGCTTGAGAGATCGCATAGTTCAGTCGGCGGCCATCGCCCATGCTGGCGGAACGATCAATCAGGTAGATGAAGCTGTTCCCTTCGGCCTCCATCGACATGAAAGTTGTTCGCGAGGTGTGGCCTTTGATTTTCGGCTGTCCCGGATTGCCAAGAATGTTAGCCAGACCTCCGCCACCGCTGGCAGTTGAGGTGTCCGAAGTTGCGCCGATGAGGTCAAGCTCGAGTGGATTACTGCTTGGCGTGACCGAAGGCGCATCGCTGAGAGGATCGGGGCTTGGCGTGTCGGCAAGCTGATCGAGCGCGTTGGCGGCTTCTTCCGTAAAGAACTTTTCGCCTTCATCGGTCATTTGCTTGAGGACGATCTCACCACCGACTGTGGTGGAGTCATCGGCTTGCATACCGACTGGCCCCAATTGAATTGTCATTGCCGCGACAATGATCAAGACAACGTGCAGAACGACCGAGATCACCCACGACGGAAGCGCGGTCTTGCCGCCAACGTCGGTGGGTTGGTTGGAATCATTGGACGATGTTCCCGAATTCTGCGTTCCCGAAGTCTGAGCTTGAGCTTCAGGACGGCTTTGGTCCGGCTGAGGACTTTGCGCCCGTGAGCTTTGGGGTTTTGGCTGATTCATCGACGCAGACCCCGCAGATTGTGCCTCTTCCACGATGCCGGACACCACAAAGAGTCGTGATTGCGGACAAATCCGCACCGGCTGATCTTCCTCAATTCTAGGTCTGGCCGAAACTTCGGTCAACGCGAGTGCTAAACGGCGGCAAGGTTAGCAAGCCGAAACCGCGGGATTTGCGCACGGTGGGGCGACCAAGCGAGTGCGCCATACTATGCACAGAATTATCCCCACTGACTGCACTTTAGGCACTTAGGCCGCTGCGGCAGATCGACGACGGCGACGGTGATAGCCAGCACCGCATAAGCCGAGGATCGACCAAACGACCAGGGTGGCAGGCTCTGGCACAGCCGTCAGAGCGGGTGCAAGCACTGGATTGTGGAAGCGGCTGATCTGGGCGTTGGCGAGAATGTCCGCGGCGCTTCCAAATTTGCGGATGCTGGCGCTGGCGAAAGGGTACATCTCCATGTTGAGATACAGCGCGTTGTTGGTCGAGTTGCCGGCATCGCCCAGGTGCGCACCGTTCCGTGTGCTCAAAACAGTTCCGGCAAATCCGCCATCCCACGGACCAGTTGTCACATCAATGTCGCCATCAGCGTTCTCGGCTTGAAACGCGTTATTGGCGGAACTCAGACCTAATGCGTGACCGATTTCGTGCAAGGCAACGGTCAGCAGGTCAAAGCGACCGCTCGCGAATCCTGTGGCGCCACTGAAGACTCGGCCGGAATTCAACTCTCCGCCGCCGAAGTCGTTTGAGAATTCGTTGTAGTTGGTGTATTCGGAGTTGTCGCCTGGTGTAGGGTCCGCAAACCAAACGGAACTGCCATCGTTATCAAAGCGGATAAACGCCGATGTTTCGCGGTTGGGCGAACCGCCCTGGCCTGTCAGCTGATGCACACCAAGCGTTCCTCCGCCCAAACCTGCCCATTGGTAATCGATCGACAGGTTGAAGTCTGTCCCATCGCCATTGGGATCCGTGTAAGCCGACTCCCACCAGTCCGCCGCACGATTGAAGACGTTGATGAGATTGCCGCCGCCGGCCATGTTGCCTGGCGCAGCGCCGCCGGTGAAATTGCGCTGGATGATCAAACCAGCCTGGGTTGGAGCAAGACAAATCCCTAGCAGAACAACCAGGGAACCAATCAGAGCGCGGTGACGCATTGAAGAGCTCGACTCAACTCGTGGAAACACAGATGTGATTTCTGGCCACCGGTAAGATGTGACACGACTCGGCCGAATAATCGGCAGAGTCCCGGCAACCAGTTTCTTTGCGCAGAACTGTAAGCTAGCTAGCATAGCTAGCGGTGTATAGCCAAAAACTCACTTTTTGCGAGGTTTTCACGACTGCGGATCTGTACTTCGCCATCTGATTAGACGTAGACTTGCGAAATTGCCGGTTTACAAACCAATTGCCCAAAATCACTCGTTCACCATGAATCGCAAACGATCCTTCGCTGCCTGGCTAGCAATTGCGTGTGCCGTTTTGGCCGGCGGTTGCCAAGAGAGCGGGCCCTATGTGAACGTGGATTCCGGGAACTTTGAGGAGGTCGTGCTGAATTCCGACAAGCCAGTGATGGTCGATTTTTGGGCCGATTGGTGCGGTCCTTGCCACGCTGTTGCTCCAGCGATTTCGCAAGTCGCCGTCGAGTTCGAAGGCCGGGCAGTTGTGGCCAAGTTGGATACGGACCAAGCGCAAGACATTGCACAAGCGTATGGAATTAATGCAATTCCAACTGTGATCTTTTTCCAGAATGGAGAGGAAGTCATGCGCTTCCACCCGCAGGCGGACCGAATTGACCAAATGCGGAATCAACTCGACAAGATGATCCAATAGCGGCAACGCAAAGCCATACGCTTGCGATTAACTATCGCTCGGCTGCGACACCCGCCCGCGAAGTACTTCGACCAAGTGCAAGAGCTGCTCGACTGAAAGCGCTTCGGCACGTAGGTCTCCGGCGAAGCCTGCTTCCTGAAGCGCCTCGTCCACTTTTGCCTTCTCAAGTCGGTGCTTAAATGCACTTTGCGTGACGCTTCGCAAGAATTTGCGGCGGTGCAGAAAAAGCGCCCGCAATGTGGAGTGGAAAAAGACCAAGTCTGGAATTCGCTCGCGCCGCTCTGGCTGCAAGGTAATCTGCACAATTGCCGAGTGAACTTTGGGTCTGGGCCAAAACACTGATGGCGGCATGATCCGCACGATTTCTACCTGGCATTGTGACTGCACCCATACGGAAAGGGCGCCATAATCCTTCGTGCTAGGTGGCGCAGCAAGGCGGTCTGCCAGCTCCTTCTGAATCGTGATCGTCATCGAGTCTGGTGGCCGGTCCACCAGCAGAAGATTGGAGATGATTGGCGTGGCCACGTTGTAGGGCAAGTTGGCCACCAGCTTGAAACCAGCGTCTGCCCCAACCGACTGCAATTCTTCGTCAATCGCCTGCTCTAATTCCGGCGCAAAGCGGTTCTTGTTCTTGAGGACGTCACGTCGCATTAGCCGCACGTTATCAAAGTTGGCCAATTCCTCGCCGGCGAGCTGGAACATCTCTCGATCCACTTCCAGCGAAATAACTCGGGCTGCAACGCCTGCCATCAACGCGGTCAAGCTGCCAGTTCCGGTACCCACTTCCAACACAACGTCGTTCCCGCTGATCTGGGCCGATTCGAACAGCAGCCGCAGCAGGTTGAGGTCGATGAGGAAGTTTTGGCCGAAGCGCGTCTTGGGGTTAATGCCCGCTTCCTTGAAGCGTCGCATCAAGTACGAACGAGTTTGCTTCTCTGTATTCACAGTTGTGGAAATCGTGGAAGAGGTTGGGCACTCCGTTGTAGCGTTCGCTCGCTTCGCGGAGAACCGGGCAACCGCAAGGTTGGCAGCAATGCCGTCCTGCATTTGCAACTCTTACAATGCCGAACCCAAATCAAAAACCGGCCGATTTTGACTCAAGTCGCAAATCCTTGAAGGAATTCAGTTTGTGACCCGAATGCGGGCCATCCGCGAAAAAACTCACCAGATTGGCGCGCCTTGTGCGATTGATCCAATCAAACGGACCCAGTGGCCCCGACAGGTTACCCGCCCTGCGGGGCCAGTTTTTTCGCCTTTCCGGCGACCCCAGGTCCAGGCCCAGTTCGGGACATTCGCTGACCAACCGCGAACGCCCGAAGCCGTGAATCTTAGACCCGGCCGTTCGTTGGCCTAGCCCGCTTCGGGCAAACAGCAGCTTTTCACGGCCGCAACGCCTGGCTCGTCTCGACAAGGAAGTCGAGACAGGGTTCCGCGCGATTGCCGCTCTCTTTCCCACCTTCGATCGGCGCATCTACGCTAGCCCGCGATCAACTTCTCAAACTCCTCCTCCGAAATCACCTCCACTCCAAGCTTCTCAGCTTTTGCAAGCTTGCTGCCGGCTTTCTCGCCAGCGACAAGATAATCGGTACTCTTCGAGACGCTGGAGGTTGGTCGTCCGCCGTGCTCTTCGATCAACTCGTGGATCTCATCTCGAGTGCGGTTGGCCAGCGTGCCGGTCACCACAAAGGTCTTGCCGTCAAGTTTGCCTGCAGCTTCGCTTCCATCGGACGATGGAGTTCGCTTCTTGGCTGTGCTGACCATTAACACGCCTGCACTGCGCAGGTCTTCAATCACTCGCTTGCCCTGGGGATAATTCAAGAATTCAAAAACGCTTTGGGCGATGATCTCACCAATTTCGTTGACCGCGGCCAGTTGCTCCACGTTAGCAGCCGTCAATGCATCGATATCTCCAAACTCCTCTGCCAAGATGGCCGCGACGCGCCCGCCAACATGACGAATTGACAAAGCATTGAGCAACCGCGCCAAACCTCGGCTTTTGCTGGCCTCGATGCCTGCGAGCAGCTTCTCCGCGGACCGCTTACCCATCCGCTCAAGTTGGATGAGTTGCTCGGTGTCCAGTCGGTAAAGGTCCCCGTAATTCTTGACAAGTCCCGCATCGACGAGCTGCTCGACAAGTTTCTCGCCCATCCCTTCAATGTCCATCGCGTTACGGCTGGCGAAGTACCGCAGCCGCTCCTTGACTTGAGCCGGGCATTCCAGGTTTGGGCAGCGGATGTAAACTCCGCCTTCGTCCTTGACCAATTCTGTCGCACAAATCGGGCATTCCGTTGGATAAGTAAATTCCCGTGGCTCACCCTCGCGAAGGTGTTTTTCCACGCGGACAATGTGCGGAATGATCTTGCCTGCTTTTTCAACAATCACGGTGTCGCCGACGCGGACGTCTTTGCGCTTGATCTCGTCCGCATTATGCAGGCTGGCTCGCGAGACCGTGGTCCCGGCGAGTTGCACCGGCTCCAGGATGGCGACGGGCGTAACGGCACCGGTCTTGCCCACCGAGACGAGAATGTCGTTGAGCTTGGTGACCGCTTCATACTTCTCAAACTTATAAGCGACCAGCCAACGCGGACTCTTGGTCGTCGTCCCCAATCGCTCGCGCTGTTCAAAGGAATCAACCTTGATGACGAGGCCATCAACCTCGAAATCAAGCTCATGCAGGCTCTCAATCAACTCTTCGCAGTGAGTGATCACATCATCAATGCTGTTATGTCGCGAAACATGCGGTGTGGGCGTCAATCCATACTCGCGCAACTCTGACAGGAAGTCCCAGTGCGTCTTTGCTTTGAGGCCTTCGCATGCGCCCACGCCGTGAAAAAACACTCGCATGTTTCGTTTGGCTGCCTCGCGAGCATCCTGCATCCGCACGCTCCCGGCAGTGACGTTGCGCGTGTTGGCGAATGGCTCCAAGCCGTCCGCGGTTCGCTGCTCATTGAGGACAACAAGATCCGCGTTGGTCATATAGACTTCGCCGCGGACTTCCAGGAGTTGCGGCGCATTGCCGGAAAGCCGTAGCGGAACATCCTGCGCCGTGCGAATCGTGTGCGTCACATCGTCGCCCACGCGTCCGTTGCCGCGGGTGATCGCCTGCTTGAGTTCTCCTTGCTCATAGATAACCGCCGCCGCAACGCCATCAATCTTTAGCTCGACAACCCATTGGATCTCCTCTTCCGGCAAGAGCTTGGCAATCCGCTGGCCATATTTGCGAATCTCCTCTTCCGAATAAGTGTTTTCGATCGAGAGCATCGGCACGCGATGTTCCACCGGTTGCAAGTCCGAGACCGGCTGATCGCCAATGCGTTGCGTCGGCGAATCGGTTGTCACCAACTCAGGATGTTGTTCCTCAAGAGCCTGCAGCTGTTTGTAGAGCTTGTCGTACTGCAGGTCACTGATTTCCGGCGCGGACTCGACGTAATACAGGCGATCATGGCGGCGGATTTCGTCACGCAGCCTGGCAATTTCTTCAGCGACCGACATAAGCGTGCCCTACAACGTGAGTGAGATGATTTCTCGCAATGACAAGAATCTCACTGGAAGCTGCGCAGCTGTCAACGGCTGAATTGTTCTTGGCGATCTATTGAGGCGATTTGATTTCCGCTGCTTGAGGCACGCGCAAGAAAAACGGGCTTGGAATTAATCCAAGCCCGAAATGAAATTTCAATTCTGCGACGAACTTACTTGACCAACTTGAGCGGACGATCGTCAGCGATCTCTCGGAAAGCGTCTTTGAGATCCTCTTCATAGTCCTCAACGGTTTGACCGCCGGGGATGTTGAAGTGGACTCCGCCGGTTAAGTTGGCGATGGAATCCATCAAATCGATGTCGGCGCCCGCGCCCAGACTGATAGTCACAACGGGAACGCCGGCGTCCGCGCATTCTTGTGCTTTGTCGAGGGCGTAGTCCTCAGCGTAGCTGGTGTTGTAGGGGCGATTCGCGATACCATCGGTCATCAGCACGATCATCTTGAACGCGCCGGTGCGGCCATGCTCTTGAATCTCTTCCAGAGCCGTTGCCATACCATCACCAATGTTGGTGTAAGCCTGGTAATGGCCGGCTTGTCTTTGTCGCGATGTTGTTTCTACCGCATCAAAGTCATTCGTGAGTTCGTGCTCGAGAACGGCTGTGCCGTCGCTCGCGGTGTAGACCGACAGACCCAGGCGATCGTCGGTATCCACTTCTTGGATGTAGGCCATGAAAACCGTGACGGAATTCTTCAACGCCGTGATCGGCTGCTCGCTGGTCATCCACAAGTCAGGCGTTTCAGAGTAGGATTCTCGCCGTGCCAGTAAGTAGTTGATCCACGTCTTATAACCGAAGTGGTCTTCGTAATCGTCTGGAATGCTGCTGCCCTGTACATAGCTGACGTAATCCGACCAGCTTCCGCCGGGATAGGGGTATGAAACGCTATTCAAGCCAAGGTAGGAGCGGACGTACGAGTTGCTCCAATAGGACGGCAAAGACTGATCCCACTGCATGCTGCCGAACGTGGGACTGCCAAGTTCCGCGTAGATTTCCTGCATGTTGGTGTCAATGGCTGACCAACCCATTGAGCCCTCAGACTTCAACTCGCTGTCGTCATTCATTGAGCCAGAGTAGTCCAGCACGAGCATGATGTCTCGCGGCTGGTACATAGCGATGGACTCATCAGCCAGATCAAAGTCCTCCTGGCCAAAGATGCGTGCGAAGAACAAAGGCGAATCATTGAGGTTGACCTGCACCCGGACGGCCGACGGGAGGTCACCACCGGCTGTAAAGGATCCGGTCTGCGGATCCCAACTGCCATACGTGATGGTGATGTCGTCCGCATCAATGGTTCTTCCGCCAACGGAATTGGCTTGGATGAACTCAAGCACTTCCTCTGTTGCTGACTCTTGCCCGTCAACTAACGCGCCAGCACCCGCCAAGGCTCCAGCGTCTGTCGCGCGTTTCAGCTCTGTCTTGACGGACGCAATATAGCCGGTGTCCAAAGCAAGCGCAATAAACCCAATCATAATGACCAGGAATACGGTTGAAAGGACAAGCATTGTGCCCCGCCGCGATTGCAGCGATTTGGTTCTGTTTCCGCGAAGTCTTCGTATTGTTGTCATAATTACGCTCTCGTCGGCATTGCCAGCGATGGCCGAGAACCGGCAATCGCACGGCTTGATTTAGATCTGCCCCGCCTTGCAGTCCTGGAGTTGCAGGCAAGAGCCCGCGCAAACGCGCAAAGGGGTCACTTCAAAGGTAGCTTATGCATTTGCGCGAAACGGCAGTCCGCGGCACTTCGAGCGGCCGCCTGCCGAAAATCAACAATGCTATCGACGAAAAAACAACACAATCAGCGACTTCGCAAACGAGTGTGTTGCGTTATCGCAACAAATCCGAATTCGTGAAGTTTTTCTCACATCAAAAGAAACTGGGCGAATCATGCCGAAGCACAATCCGCCCAGTTGCAATCTATTCAGCTTTGCCGAATCCGGGTGCTAGTTGGATTCCTCAATGCAATACAAATGGCTTCCGCTGCGCAGGAAGATTTGATTGCCAACAATCGCTGGCGAAGCATCGATTGGTTCATCGAGCACGTTGGTGGCGACAACATTCAATTCCGGGCCGGTTGCCAAGACAAGCGTTACGCCATCACGGTCCGTGATATACACATGATCGCCCGCGCCAACTGGGCTGGCATACAGATTGCGAACCCCTTGCAAGCGTTCGTTCTCGTAGTGGACTTCGCCGGTTGCGGCATCCACACACGTGAGCAGTGCGTTGTTGCTCTTGGTGAAGTACAGCAAATCTCCGTACAGCAACGGCGAAGGAACATACGGCGTGCTGTCGTCACGCGTCCAAACAATCGTGTCGGAATCGGTGACATCGCCCTTGGAATTCAGCGGAATCGCATACAAGGCATAGCCGCGATACCCGGTCATGCAAAACACCGTGCCGTCTTTGGCAACCGGCGAAGGAATGGGGTTGGCCGCCTGGCCGCCGCATTCCCACAGCAACGTCCCGTCCTTGATGTCATAACTGCGAGAGATGCCGCCGTTGACGATAACCTGCGTCACGCCATCATACTCGACAACCAGGGGCGTATTCCAAGTCGTCCGTTCATCGCGTTCGATTTGCCAGCGAGTTTCGCCATTGGCAGCATTGAGAGCATAAAGGGACGAGTCACCTTCATGATCCCAAGTAACGATGAGCGTATCGCCATGGATGACTGGCGAAGCGCCTTCGCCAAAACCGTTGCGAGTCTGCATTTGGCCCAGGTCACGGCTCCATTGCAGGTTGCCGTCCAAGTCAAAGCAATAGATGCCGCGAGATCCGAAGGAGACATACAAGTGCTCGCCATCAGTTGTTGGCGAAGCCGAGGCGTAGGTGTTGTCACTGTGTTTGCTTTCATGCGGCACAAGCTCGTTGGCCGTTTGTTGCCAGATGACCTCTCCGTTGTCGCGGTTCAAGCACAGCACCTCAAATTGGTAGACCGTCGAAGGACCGCCGCCTCGCCCGCCACGACCTTGTCCAAAGCCGCCACGACCTCGACCCTGACCTCGTTGACCGCGGCCTTGGCCACGTTGGCCGCGGCCTTGTTGTCCACGACCCTGACCTTGCCCTTGTCCCTGCGGTTCAAGCGATTGCCCGTCATCGCGCGCACGGATTGCGTCGGAAGCACCTTCACCATTCGCATCTTCTGGCTCCTTGCCTGTATCAATGGCCGATACGACAAAGACCTTGTTTCCCCAAATGATTGGTGTGGCGCTTCCCTGACCAGGAATCTCCACTTTCCACTTAACATTTTTGCTCTCGCTCCACTCCAACGGCGGGTTGGCTTCTGGAGCGGTTCCGTTGACCAATGGACCGCGCCAATGATGCCAGTTCTGCATCTTGGCGGTTGCGAAGTCTTGGGCGCAAAGCGTGTTGCTTAGGCAGGCAAACAGCGCCACGCCGGCAAAGGCAAGAACAGTTCGATTCATCTGCAATAGTCCTGGGCTGAAGTCAAAAAAAATGTGCCATGGCGGTTACTCTCCGTTCATTGCTAGTTGAAGAGCCTTCTTCAGCGCGGCGGGGTAACTGTCGAACAACGACTCTTCAGAAAAAACGGGGAACTCAATCTCAGGTGAAATTCCAACACCTTCATAAACGCTGCCATCAGGAGCAGCATATGTCTCGTTTGACAAAGTAATGTGCAACCCGTTGGGCATCCATTTATTCAGAAAACTCGACAAGCATCCTCTCGTTGTCTCACCGACATGCGTCACGTGGGGGAAAGCCTTGAGCATCATGACGAGGATTTCACCGGAACTTACTGTCCCGTTGGTCGTCAACACATACACCGGCTTTGTAAATTGAATCTCACCGGCGGGCCCCACAAAGCATTTGCGCGACGGAGTATTTCTTTGCGCGGCGTTAAAACTCAAAACGTGCCTGCGACGGTCGGCAAAACGACTGGCAATCACCCAACTTGCGGGGTCATATCCACCCCCATTGAAACTCAAGTCGAAAATGATCGCACGGCAATCTTTCAATTCAAAGAGCATGCGGTCAAGTTCGCTACCGAGGAATTCAATTTCCTCGGGTCGCTTCAAACCGGAAGGATGAAAACCGGTGATCGTTTCTAACTCGATATAGCCGACATTGCCCTGAAAAACTCCCCATCGAAATCGCCCATTCGCGGCCGTCTTGAGCGAACGATCTTCAGCAAGCGCCTCTGCACTCGACTTCATTTGTTTCGCCCACGCGCGGACAAAATCTCCACGTTCCGCGAATTCTGTCTGCTGGGCAAATGCTGAGTCGAAATACCCGACGATTTTGGCCTCACCAGACTTGAACGGCCGATCGCGTCCTTCGGAATAGATGCGCGTATGGCTGTCGCCCAGCCCTTTGAGCATTTGGCAGAGCAACTCATCCAATTGAGCAAGAGACATCTCGTCCGTGAGTTGCTGGCGGAATTTGCGTTTCCGCGATTCCCAATCGAATTGGCGTCGCTCAAAGTGTGGAAAATGGACGTCAAATTGCTCGCACACGAGATCAAACACGAACTTGGGATCGGAAAACCTCGCATCTGTTTCTGGTTCGAGAACGACAGATTCTGGTAGGTGGTCGATCCTGCGAAATTCCTCGTGGTAGAACCCGTCAAACTTGTCGCCATAGTCATCTCGCCACAGCAACAAGGTCGCTCCCGCATTTTTGAGTTCGTAGCTAGAGTAACTTTCAGCCAATGGCAAGCCAGATGCGGGGGTAGCCTTATAGGTGACTAGTTGGCTGTGGTGAAAGAAATCGGCGGAATCCTTAGATATCTCAAGCAGCCGCCCATCGTCCAGTTGCTGCCAACACCCGTGAATCTCAACCGGGGCTTCCGCCGGTAGCGGGATTCCACTTGCGAAACCCAATGACGGAAATAAACAAGAGAGCGCAGCCACGGCAAGAAAGCCGGCACAACGAGAAGCAAAAAATATTCTGTTGGCGGGAAAACACATCAGTCAGAAACGACTTACAACCAATCAAATGTGACGCATGCACGCGATATCGTCACTTATCGATGCCAACAGGTCAAATGTTTCCTCGCCGTCCCGACCGCCTATCCCCTGGCACTATTCCCGATTGTGACACTTCTCACACTGGTCGTGGGCCAGTTTTAGCGCGGAACGGAGGGCGTCGCTGTTGGGATCATCCAGTTCGCCGGCTCGGAGCGCCGCCTGTGAGAAGCCATCGGCCAACTCCAGCCATCGCGCGGCGGTCGTGCCGCGGCTACCTTGCGATCGCAGATACTCACCCAATTTCCACAGCACAAAAGCTTCGCGCTTGGCTTCTTCAACTTCATCAAACAACAATGCAGCTTTGGCATCTGCATACGTGCCATCCAACAGGTCCATCGTCCGGCCGATATCATTTCGCTGGGAATAGCGAGGCGATTCCACTAGTTCCGGCCTGGCCGTTGTGAGTTCAACGGACAGCTTGCGGATGTTTTCGATAGCCGTGTTGGCCGCAGTCTTGTCGTCTGCGGATGCAGCTTGAAGCAGCGATTGTGTTTGCGATTTCAACTCCGCAAGCTGCTTTCGCCATCCTGGGTCTTCACTCTCGGCGATGAGCAACTCCGCAATTAAGGCAATCCCGTGCGTTGTTTTTGCCAGCGACTCAAAGTCTTCCGCGTCATTCCATTCCTGGCAGTAGTTGGCGTTGGAATCAATCGCAGCGCACAACGCAGACAGTGCCTTGCTGCGACGGTCTTCGGCACCAACGGTCTTGTCTTGAATGGCCTTGTCTTGAACGGGCCATTCGATAGTGGTGTTCTTAGCAGCCAGTTGCTGCAGAGCGACCGATACGGCAAGTCCGAAGAGAATCGTTGTGCTTGTCGTCTTCATAAGTCGGGACACTTGTTAGTGGACTTGGTCGGTTCCGAAGTCGAGCGATCACATCAAAATCACAGCTTCAGAGCTGGCCGGCGCGTGCTGCCCGCTTGGGTTGAAGATGCTGCTCGCTACGGACCGGAAACCCTTGCTGCTTGTCCACGTAATTCAACAACGGTTGGCCGCCATAGTAGCGGCGTAAGTTCTCGCAGAAGAAGTCAGTCATGTCGGAAGCGCGGGTCTGTGACTGCCCGGCAACATGGGGAGTAATAATCACATTGGGCAAATCCCAAAGTTCGCTTTCCACCGGCAATGGTTCCACCTCCGCCACGTCCAATCCGGCTGCGGCGAGATGCCCACGCTTTAGCACGGCAATCAGATCTCGTTCCACAAGAATTGGCCCGCGGGCAACGTTGACGAGCAGCGAACCGTGTTTGAACTTCTGCAGCCGTTCCGCATGAAACATTCCCTGTGTGCGGCTGGTCAAGGGCAAGCAAACGACAACGATGTCAAAAGTTGGCAAAGCCTCGTCCAACTCATCAACGTGCCGCAGTGCAACGCCTGGCAGCGGATCAGTTGGGTACAGGTCAAAGGCGGAGACCTCGGTTTGGAACGGGGTCAACACTTCGCCAACCCGCCTGCCCACTCCGCCATAACCAACAATTGCGATTTTGCTGCCGTGCAAGTCGAGCGTTGGCCTGCGGTCATATTCTCGTTGTTGCTGTGCCCGAAAGAAAACCGGGAAGGACCTCAGCAGAGCAGTGAGCAACGCGACCGTGTGCTCGGCAACTTGATTGGACAGGACACCGGAAGCGCTGGTAACGACAATGTCCGAGCTGACGACGGGCGGCGTCAGGCAATGGTCCAACCCTGCCGCGGAAGATTGAATCCAGCGGAGCGTACCCTGCGCCGCCACGCGCTCCCAATCAACCGGCACCTTTGCGTGGCCACAAAAGATCTCTGGCCCTTGAAGGAGCGCATCCGCGACTCCGTCTTGGCCGGCATCAATCAAGTCTGCGTTGACTCCAGCATTCTTCAACGCATGGGCGATTTGATCGCGGTGGCGCGGCTCTGTGGGGTAACACAAGACAATGGGGGCCACGGGACGGCTTCCTAATACAGCTTCACAGTGATTCTGCCGCGATGATAACAAATCGCCATTTGGTCCACATTCTTGTTGGGTTGGCGTTGGCCATCATATCGGGATATTCGTATATTTTTGACTTGGCGCTGGCTTTGTTTGGGAGATACTACCCGAGTGGGGGAAGTTGGGCTCGCTGAACGCCAGGGCAAAGCATGCGCGAAATCCGTGCCGGAAACCAATACTACGTGATCGTGAAGGGCCAGCGGACGGTGGCCACGGTCAAAGGTCCATCACAAAAAGGACCGGGGTTCTGGCGTTGTGAGCTTGCGTTTTCCGGCGGACATTTGACGATGTTCTCTGTCGTCGATATTCCAACTGACGATTTTGTTCTCGACGAAACTCCGCCCGAGATTCCCAGCGATTGTTAGGCGCATCGATTCGCAGGTTCCGCGTCGCGCGGATGCTCGTCACAACCGCGACGAATGCGTTCATTTGCGCACTTCAATCTGCCGCAGCTGAGTATCTTCCAGCTATCCTATTGGCATGAGTGATCCGACAGAATCCGTGCCGATCGTTGAGTTCCAGAGTGTCGGTAAGAACTTTGGCGCCAATGCCGCGCTGGTAGACATCAATCTGGAAATCCATTCCGGGGAAGTGCACGGCCTTGTGGGTGGGAATGGTGCCGGCAAAAGCACCTTGATGAAGATCTTGGCTGGCGCTTTCTCCGAATACATTGGACAGGTTGCTATTGATGGTCAACCAGTGGCTTTGACTAGGCCTCAGGCATCGCAGCAGAACGGCGTTGCCATGGTGTTCCAGGAGCTATCCGGTATTGGGCAGCTTTCCGTTGCGGAGAATCTCTTCTTGGGCCGGCAACCCACGCGATGGGGTGTTGTTGATTGGAATCGCATGCACACCCAAGCCACGTCGTACTTGCGCGACTTGGGACTCGATATCGATGTGACCCGCCGATTAGATCAATACCCTTTGCTCGTTCGGCAGATGGTGGAGATCGCTCGCGCGCTTCATAGCGGAGCGAGGATTCTCTTATTGGACGAACCAACAAGTGCTTTGAGCTTGCCCGAGACGGAACGGCTGTTCGCATTGATCAAAGAACTACGTCGTCGCGGTCTGGCGGTAATCTTTGTCAGTCATTTTATTGAGGACGTACTGGCCATTTGTGATCGCGTGACCATTCTGCGCGATGGACAGTTGGTGGAGACTCGCGACGCTGCGGAATTGGACAAGAGTTACGTCATCCACCGTATGCTGGGGCATGAACTTAGCCGTGAGGAAATTGGCTTTGACTCCGCTGTGCGTCTGCCGCCACTCGCGGACGGGCCAGCCAGACTTGAAGTTCACCAAATTGCGACGGCGGCGCTTCCCGAGCCAATTTCCCTGCAAGTTGCCGCTGGTGAATGCTTGGGCCTGTATGGGTTCTATGGTGCCGGGCACCAGGAACTTGTGCATGCCATTGGCGGGGCAACTCCCGCGATGGGTGCAATCAGTGCTGACGGGAAGTACTATCCGCCCGGCTCAACGCATCGGGCGATCAAGAACGGCGCGGTTCTTGTCGTCGCGGATCGCAAAGCCAGCGTTGTTGCCAACGCGCCGATTGCGCACAACGTGACGCTTGCCCATTTGCAAAAAGTGCTTCCACCGGTTTTGGTTTCCAGCCAGGAAGAGACCACTGTTTCTCCGATGCTTCGCAAGGTGGGTTGCAAACCTCATGATCCTTGGCTAACGGCGGGCAACCTCTCCGGTGGAAACCAGCAGAAAGTTGTGCTGGCCAAATGGCTGCTTAACGATGTCAACGTCTTGTTGTTGGATGAGCCGACACGCGGCATGGATGTTGGCGCAAAAGAAGAAGTCATGGAGATTGTCGACGGCCTCAAGCGCCAGGGCGCCGCGGTTGTAATCGCTTCGTGCGAACCAGAATTCTTGCTGGCGAGCTGTGATCGGATTCTGGTGATGAAGCGCGGTCGCATCATGCACCAGTTTGCGGATGAAGAAGTCGACAAAGCTGACTTGTTGCGGTTCGCATGAAAAAACCGCGCTGGACATCCAGCGCGGCACAAACGGCATTCGCCGATGATTACGTTTGCGAAGGCTATTGCGATAGCAGTCGCTCGACGACGCGCACTCTGGACTCGGCTTGTTCAAGCCGCATTTTCGCCAGACGAAGCTCACCGTCAGTTACAAATCCCTGTGCAGCCAATTTAGCGGTGTGGTCGAACTGCTCCTTCAGAGCTTCCAGCCGCGAGTGAGCGGATTCGAGCGTGACTTCCGCAAGTGAGCGGTAGAGTTCCAGCTTGTTGCGCTGCGTCTCGAATTCAATCTCAGCAATTTGGACATCTGCTTCATTGCTGGCCCCGGCTGCAACACTTCTGCGGAGATGAGCGAGGTTGATTTCGGCCTTGCGAAGGTTGCCCACACCGTCTGCAATTGCCGTCGCCAGACCCAAAATATCGATGTCGGTGCCGCTGTTCGCGGCACTGCTCGACAATGCGGTTGGCTGCGAGTTCGCAAACGGGGAATTGGCCGTAGGCAGATCCTTGCTGGCGGCGTCGCGGACGAGGGGATCACCCGCATTGACGGGCGGATTTGCGGCAAACGGGTCCGCTTGCTTGCTAGCCTCGTTTTCTGACGGGTTGGGCGGACCGCCGGCAGCTTTGGCGTGCTCAAGTTCATTCCGCAGCACGGCATTTTCTTGCTGCAGATCATTGATGACGGACTTCAACTTATTGATGTCGTCGCTGTACCGTTGCGTGGTTTGCTGCAGCGTGGCCATCTGCGCGGCAGCATTGTCGGCTTGTTGCGCGTTGCGATTAGCGGCTTGCTGCTCATTCTGCGCATTGCGGTGCCTGACTTGCTCAAGCTGCGCGGCCATGTCGGCCAGTTTTTGCTCGGCGGCGTTCGCACGCGCTTTCTGATCGTTGGCGTGCGCCATCGCTTCCGCGGTTTGCGCTTCGAGCTTCGCGACTACATCCAAGAGGTTTTCCAGGCGTCGGCTCATTTCGGCATGCGCCTGATCGTCATTTCGCTGGGCGGCCGCCTGGCGCCCGCCAACAGCGTCCGCGGCAATTAGCGCCGCGGTGCAAAACAGCACGAGCAGTGCGCTCTTCCATAGGGAAGAGCAGCGTGCTGGCAAGCGGGTGGATCGTTTCATGAGCATCTCCATTCTTCGGGTAAATTGCGATTGAGAACCAAATAGCCCCAAACCGCCGACAGTCGCCAGGCGAAGCCCACGACGTCGGCGAACCAGCTGGACAAGTTGTTCCACGTATTCCACAGGCGAGCTTTGCCCGGCCGCCCAATCGTCCGCCATCAATTCCGCATCCATCCGAATGCGAATGCGAATGAACCAATACAGCGGATGCACCCACAAGAGCGGCAATGCCAGGTTGGTCAGGAGTTGCCCAACCGCGTCACGGCGATTGATGTGAGCACACTCATGCCGCAAGACGTGGGCTAAAGCAGCTGCCGACGAAGCCCTGCATAGGCTCGCCGGCAAGATGATGACTGGGCGAAAGATGCCGAAAGTGACCGGCCGAGGACAACGCTCGGCGATCATCACACGCACGCGAGACCCCGTTCTGGGATTCAGGGCCGCACGCGTCGTTGCAAGGATTGCCTCGTTCGCGGTCTTGGCAGAACGCGCCAAACGCCAAAGCTGAAGCCGGCCAAGCAGCAACCATGCACAACAAGCCAAACTGCCGGTCAGAAAAACCCAGGCAAATGTTGATCGTGCATCGCTTTCCTGACTGCTGCGAATCCCCGGTGTTGTTAGGCTTTCTGGTTGGCTAGATGACAAGTCGGTGGCGTCGAATGGAAGCGGTCCCGCCTCAATCGCGGATTGCTCGCGATTCGTAGCACTTCGCGCTTCGCCGATAGGCTTGTTGTGTGGCTTGAGGTGTTCCAGAGCTACATCGTTGCCGAGGGTTGCTCCCACAATCGGTGACAGGTCAGCGTCTGATTCGCCGAAGCCATCGGCAAGCGGTAATGCAGGACCGAAATCGCTTGTCGATGCCCCGATGTCTGATTGCCCATCTTCGCTATCACCTGTTACCAGATCGGGCGTCGTGTCAGTTGCGGCGGGCAGCGTTGACGCAAGATCGTTTGTCTGGTTTGAAGATCCAACCGGTGCGACATGATCGGAATGAGAATCGACCGCTGTGAGCTTTCCATCGTCATTGGAGCCTTCCCAACTGACAATCCAACTCCCTACGTTTGACCGCGGCAACGGAAGCACGGCGAGTGCGATCAGGATCAGCGTCGCTGCGATGGCCGCTTCGCCGATTCGCTGTCGATGGCCGGGTGAGCGATGCAGGATCATCGCCAAAGAGCCAACCGCGAGCAGGACCGCGGTCGCAAGCAGTAGCGGATAGCCGTTTGTGGCAAGGAATTCGATGAATGCTGACATGGCTGATCCGTTAGGTCTGGAAAACGTCTCGAGGGCCAATTCAAGGACGGACAACGTAGCGCTGTTCAATCTGGCGATTTCTTCTTGCTTGCTCGCCCCTTCTTCGCATCCTTGGCTTTGGCTTCCGCAATCAAGCGTTCCAGTCGCTCCAATTCCGCATTCGAAGGCTGCCGCAATGACAACGCACTTTGCACAAGCTGATCCAAAGCGCCGTCGAACACACGATTCAACACCCGGTCAACCAATCGCTGCCGTGTATCCTCGGGCTCAATCGCCGCGCGGTAGATGAAGGTTCGCCCCTCCACGCGATGCTCCACCTGGCCTTTCTCTTCCATGGTGCGCAAGAACGCCTGGACGGTGTTTTGCACAATCGCGAGCTCTTTGCGGAGTTCCTCGTAGACCTCGCGGACGGTTGCTTCACCATTCCGCCAAAGAATCTTGAGGATTTCCAATTCGCGTTGCGTGGGAGCCTGAATCCCTGCCATGGGTGACGCCTGCTTGTATGAGTCGCTAAGCTTAGTCTTCTAAGCTTATAGGCTATGCTCACACGTTCGTCAACGGGATTCTTAAACGACTGGGCTCTTTCGTAGAGACTTCTACGGCAGAAAGATGTCCAGCAAGGTGCAGTTTTCTTTGGGTTCGAGGGCGACTTCGCCCCCGCACGCCGGGATGAGCAGCGTGCCACCGCGCGAAAGCTTGAAGCTTTCACCACCACCGGAATCGGACGCAATGAGCGTGACTTGACCATCCAACACCGCCACGATGTGCAGCCGGTTGTCCCCACCAAGCGTGCTTGGCCCGGCAAGCTTGCCACGCTCCAGCACAAACTTGTCGCAAGAGACAAGTTGCTCCCAGCATTCACGTTCTGCCTTCCGCGGAGTCTGGGGCAAGACCGGGCCGCGCTCAAAATCGATCACCGCCATCGATTCCGCGATGTGGAGCTGGCGGGGCTGCCCATCTGTGCTCACACGATTCCAATCAAACAGGCGGAATGTCGTGTCGCTGGATTGCTGAATCTCCGCGATCAAAATGCCAGCGCCAATTGCATGCACCGTTCCTGCAGGCAGAAAGATGCAATCGCCGGGCTTCACTTGGATTTGATTGAGACAGAGTTCGCACGTTCCACGGGCAATTTCTCGTTCAAGGGCAGCCTTGTCAAAACCGCGTTTCAAGCCGGCGTATAAGACTGCGCCAGGTTCACAGTCAATAATCACCCAGGCTTCTGTCTTGCCTAAGTCCGGCGGCGATTGTCGGGCCGCTTGTTGATCATTGGGATGAACTTGAACGGACAAAGCACGTTGCGCATCGAGAAACTTGAACAGCAGCGGAAAGTTCTCTTGCGGGTGGTTGCGACCGAAGAGCGCTTCGCCATGTTCGCCAACGATTTCGCGCAGCGGCTTACCGTCCAATGGTCCGCCGTCCACAACGCTTTGGTCCTGGTCGTGGTCGGCAATCTCCCAACTCTCGGCGTAATCGTCTCCGTCTCCAAGCGGCTTGCCCAATTCGGCCAAGCGCCGGCCTCCCCAAAGGTAGCGCTTCAACAATGGACGAAACCGCAATATCGGCAGTTGGGACATCTCCGCTCCCACGGTCGAGTTAGCACACACGCGGACTGGCTGGGGATGATCTTGCATGTCATGAGCAAAGAATCAACCGGCGGCTACCGGTACGTCGTCGTTTGATTGCAGTTTGCCCATTAAGTTTCTTGAGTGCAGCTGAAGAATTCCCGCGTTAGACAAATGCAGTTTGTTGTCCCACCGCCATGTGATCGAAAAGCGCATCGTTAAGATCTCGCGTGCCAGTCATTGTGGGCGCGGTGTCCCGATGCGCAAACTCCGCCCAGCATGTATCTGCCCAGCCGAACGCATCATTGTCGCTTCTAAGACGGCTTGATATTATCGGCTTACCCGTGCATTTCCCTCATTCCCCAGGCAGTTCGGATGCAGCGCAAATCGGATCAAGATCTGTTCGCCGATTCCACTATGACGTTTGGGGAACACCTGGATGAATTGCGGGTGTGCCTGTTCCGAGCGCTGTTGGGAGTCGCGATCGCCTTTGCGTTGGTGTTGCTTTTCGGTGTTCCGGACGCCGTGATCCATTTCATTGAGGGTCCGCTGGGCGAGTCCTTGCAGGAGTTCTACCTCTTACAATCCGAAGTGCGGATGGAGGAGAGCATCGCGAAATTGGAGGAAGCTGGGCAGGAAGCCCCCGATATCGGCTTGATCCGCGAGGCGATTACTGTCGACCATTTGCTGCCAGACGTTGACTACGTTGATCCACGACAAACTTGGGCATCGCTCTCGCGACTCTATGGAACCGCCGCCGCAACCGCTGTTATTCCGGATTTCGCGCGGAGCGATATCTTGGAGCCAGAGTTGTTGGCGCAGTCGATTCTCGATGGGCGAGACGCCAGTGGGGAAAACCCTGGCAAGCGTGTGTGGTCCCTGTTGGATGCCAACGCTCAAGCGCTTGTTGTCAAGATCGCCGGTAGCACTCCTTCGGATGCGGATCGCGCAAACCTTGCGGCAGCGATCAAACAATTCATTTTGGACGACGCCGACTTTTATCGCGCCGAAGATTTTGATGACATTCGGGACAACGATCCCCTAACGGACTTTCTTCCCGCGGACCGCCTGGCGAAACGCCAACACGCAAGGCTGGAACATGTGGAGGCCAACCGGGCGAAGTACACACCGTTGCAATTCAACGCATTGCTGTTGACGGCAGCCTTCCCCGATATGATCGCTGCCGGTCCCAGGCGCAAGTCCATGATGATGCTCATTCGTTGGCATCCGGTTGAGGATGATCCGCGCATCTCAGTCAAGAGCTTGGGTGTCCATGAAGCCTTCATGATTTGGTTGAAGGCCGCGATCATGGCTTCACTAGTGGTTGCCAGCCCGTGGGTGTTTTGGCAAATCTGGAATTTTGTCGCCTCGGGGCTCTACAAGCACGAGCGTCGTTACATTCACCTCTACCTGCCTATCAGCATTTTGCTGTTCGTGGGCGGCGCGGCGTTATGTTTCTTCTTTGTGTTCGATTACGTGATTGGCTTTTTGCTGAGCTTCAATGCCGGCACCGGAATAGATCCGGACATTCGCATCAGCGAATGGTTTGGCATGGCGCTGTTCCTGCCAATTGGTTTTGGCATTTCGTTCCAGTTGCCTTTGGTGATGCTGTTCCTGCAAAGGATTGGCATCTTCTCAGTTTCTGCCTACCTGAAGAAATGGCGAGTTGCGGTGCTTGTGATTTGCGTGATCGCCATGCTGCTGACGCCGGCCGACCCCTGGAGCATGGTATTGATGGCCGCGCCGTTGGTCGTCTTGTACTTTGGTGGCATCTTGATGTGCAAATTTCTCCCGCGCGGCCGAAATCCCTTCCGCGAAGGTGATCTGACCACGTAACGGCAGCGTGCAGCTTGTGGAGCTGGTTACCGAATTGGCGCCAACAACCTGCGCAGTTGGCGCTCAAGCTCGTCTGCAAGCATCCGATTGCCGCTGGCAGCCGCGCGTTGCAACAACGATTGCGCCGTGCCGCCCAATTGCTGTTGAATGCGATTCACATCCAGCGTGGGCTGCGACATCGTTCCGCTGATGGGGACTTCCAAGCCATTTTGTACGAGAGCCGAACCACCGGGAATCTCCTGGAACAGATCGGGCGCTTTGATTCGTGCGAGGATCGCCTGCTTTTGATCGAATCCAACCCAGCCTTGCGTTTCGATTGTCATATTGTCGAAGACCAACACCAGGTCTCGGTGATAGACGCGTTGATCGACAACGCGATAGACGACCTTCGATTCATTCAGCAATCGCACGGCTTGCAGATCAGAGAATTGTGTAGGTTTGCCGGCCAGTTGGCGGACCAGGTCAGCCCAAAAGCCAACTTGCCGCAAGAGTGGACCCGGTGCAAACACGATATCATGCACTACAACATTTCCCGCAGCTTCTGCATGAACCGGATCTTGTATGGGAATGTGAGCGCCGCCCACATCCAAGGAAAAAGTTCCCTGCGCGGCTGTGACCCCGTTAATCCAAGGAACGACATACTTCAAACTACCAAAGCGAGCCACATCCGGCGTCAGCGTGACATGATCCAACACGCGCCCCGGTTCCACATTGATCTTGGGTTGCTCATCCAGCATGTCCAACCAACCACCCAGGCTCAGCCGTCCGCCATTGACGGCCAGATCCAATGGATGCATGACCACCTTGCCTTCGGCCAGACTGAAGCGAACCTGGCCCGCGCCGGTGCGGAATCCGTAGATCTCCGCGCTGGTCCATGACATCTCCGCATCGCCATCGGCGCGGGTGATGAAGCTGCCCGTCAGCGGTGTTCCCAATGCGGACGAAGTGGGAGTCAACACGCCATGCAGGCGGAACTCGTGCGGCTGGCGCGTCGCGTTGAGTTGGACGGCATCGCCAAAGTACGGCCGCAACAACCCGACAAGTTTCCTCGGATCGTAGCTCACGGTTCCCGCCAACGTCAGCTCGCGATCTGTTCGAGCACGGGCGATATCACCCGTTGCGTTGCAGGTCAGGGCGTTTGATTCCCACACCGCCTGTAAGATCTGTAAGCGATCGGCGCGGCGATCGTATCTGGCCGTAGCCTGCATACCGACGAGCCGCTCACTCCAGGTAGCGGATTCTCCTGTTTGCAGACTGAAGTTGTTGATTCGGCCTCGCCAATCGGCAACCAATGCGCCGTTGTTGTTGGAGATGGAGACATCCCCGACGAGTTGTCCGGCCATCCCGTGTTTGGCTGGGATACGCCGCCAGGCTTGGATCTTTGTGAGATCGCCGGTGACATTTGCTGTTCCCGTGACGTTTGGTGGTCCACCTGCGGGCCATTGCACGCGAGCGTCGCGAGCTTTGATTTCGCCCGTGGGCGTAACGACTTTCATCTCCACGATGTTCATCAGGTCCGTTTCCGGGTCCCACGCGGCGGCCAGGGTGGCTTCAAGCTGTGGTTCTTCCACTTTCCAATTCCGGGTCTCGAGCACGAAATCGCTGATACGGACTTTGCTGCCGCTTTCGACAGTAACTTGCCTTGGCGAGACGTTGACGATTGCTTCGACGTCCAGTCCGCCTTCGGTGCGACCGTTCCAGCGCGAAGCGCCATCGATCCACATTTGCGCGCGGTCCAGCCAACTTGTTGTTGTGCCACGAACCGTCACATGCAGCGGCCATTGCGACCTGGCGGTTGGCCGCCGGATTTGACTGATGATTTCCGCCTGAACGGTATCCACCCGGCTGCGCAGTTCCATCGTGCCGAAGTCCAGGCTTGTCAATTCATGGTTTTGAAATTGGCCATTAGCGCGTCCTTGCGCGATGAGTTTGTCTTCTCGCCAGGGCGCGTGGCCTTGCATCGCGACTTCAAATTGGGCGACGTTGACGTCCCACGTGGTTTCAAAGGCACCGTTGGGTTGGCGCCTCCACGTGAGATACAGGTAACCGTCACCGGCAAAGTTTGTTTGGCCGAAATCAACAAAGCGGTTGAGTTCTTGGGACAGCTTGTCGAGCTTGAACTCTCCGGCCACGTCGAAGTGATCCAAGTAGCCTGTTTCTCGGTCGAGCTTGTTGATATCGCCCATCGCGTCCAGGCTGACAAACTCGGAATGGCAGTGCAGCGTCTCCACATGCAGTCCGCCGTCGCTCTCGTTGGCCTCAAAGTTCAGCGTGATAGGCTTGTCCCAGGCGATGACTTCATCGCCACGCTGCGCGCGCAATTGCGTTGTTTCAAGCGAGCCCGACCAGGCGCCGGCTCCCGCCCTCCCCGCATGCGAGAGCTTCCAACGCACATCTCCTTGCGTAACTTGCAAGCCATCGCGCAGGTGCATCGTTCGCGGCAAGATCGCGGCCAGCTTGGCCAGGTCGACATTGCCTTCAAATTCATACGCCTGATTGGCCAACGCTTGCGTCAGTCCGGTGATGACCCCTTGTTGAGTGTCGATCACGACTTTGCCAGTCAGGTCGACACGGCCCACATCGCTGATGGATGCGAGGCGTTCGATCGTTAATCTGTCATTAACATAGGCCATATTGATCGGCAGCCTTAGCGTGCGAAGGTAGATCTCGTCTCCACCCAACTCTGGCGATGTGATTCGAACATCGCGAGCGTCCACCAGGCCGTCGATCGACATATTCCAGCCGGGAGTTTCGATATTCCCCCAGCGGAAGTCCGTTTGCATCGTGGCAATGCCCTGCAAGAAAGAGTCCGGCAATGCGCGCCGCACAACAGGCTGAAACGCCGCAAGAGGAAAATCGACGGTTTCAATCCGCGCATCGCCCTCTTGTCGCACGGAGCCATTGGGACCAGCACGACGATCCAACGTCAGCTGCAAATCAAAGTCCGTCGCGCCATCGGGTTGTGGCATCTTCGCGACTGCGCGAAGCTTCATTGGTTCAGACCAGTTACGTTCCAGGTCCATACCAACTCGAACATCATGGAATTGCCATTTGGCATTCGCACGGCGATCTTCAATTTCGACAGTTCCTCCACGGACATCCAGTGCAAGGCGAGGAGCTTCCAACGTGGATGGGCCTTCCAGCCAGGCGGAAAGCACTTCCTCAATGTTGCTGCCATCTTGATCGAAATGCACAAACGCTTGAGGGTTGGAGATCGTCACCTGCCCTAAGTTCGTCGAGTCAAAGTAGAGACTCATCGCCGTCTTATCGAGCCCAAGCTCCGGCGTCTTTAAGACAGTTTCACCTGAGCGGTCACGAATCTCGACATCGTAGAATGTCGTCGAGGAGAACCATCCCATCGACGCGCCTCCAACTTGCACTGTGCCGTTGATGTCCTCGAGCGCCGCAACGAGAAAACTTCCCCCCATCGTGAAGCCGATGATGGACGGCAAGAACAACACCAGCAAAGCGAGTCCAGCGACGCCGTACATGATGTACTTCGTACGGTTGCTCAAGTTGCGGAAGCGCGAGCCTGTTGATGTTGTCTGTTTGCCAGTCTTGCGCTTCTTTTTCTTGCGCTTGGGTAGTGAGAAACGGCGTCGCTTGCGCGGCGGTTCTTCTTCGTATTCCTCTTCCTCATAGCGATCGTCGGCATATCGCTCGTCTTCATAGCGATCATCATGACGTTCATCATAGCGCCTGGAACGTCGTCGGCCCTTGTGACGGTCTTCTACGTACCGAGAATCTTCGAGATCCTCTTCGTATTGTTCGCCATCGTAATGCTCGTCGGCATAGCGCGAGTCTTCGTCGTAGTAGCCTTCTTCATACCGCTCGGAATCTTGCGAGCGATTGCGCGATTCCTCCTCGGGGCGTTGCTCTCGCCGGCCAAAACGTCGTCGCTTCTTGGGACGTGATGACTTGTTTTTTCGCCACGGCAAACGGGACGAACCGTCAGAACGAGAAGAGCGCATCCTTGCCACCCTGGATAGTTCGAGGCTAAGACTTGTACGCGAACGATACGTCAAACCGCTAACTTGTCAGCTCGATTTGACGAAGCGCGTGTGTCAGAAAAGTCGGGTCAGGAAATCCATTTCACTGGGGACATGACAGTGGTCATGGGGCCGCAATTCTAGTACGTGGCAGGCCATTGTCCCTAGAGCGATTACGGTAACGCCTCGCTTGGTGTGCCATAACGCATAGCGCAGACAAAAGCGCCACGCAAGCCCAGCTAGCATTGGAGTGAGGGTACTTATGTTAAAGCCGCTCCGCTAGCAACGCATTCTGTGCTTATTCTTAGCTGCGCGCCGGCGGTTGTTGTTGACCTGACAAGTCCCAGGGACGTAGCATTCTTCGCCCAATTCTCAATTGCGTGGAGCGATCGCGCGCGATGCAATTTTGGGAAAGGGAGAGTTGTGCGCTGTCGTCGCAAAACAGTAGCCGTTGGAAAGAGCAGCGATTAGCCGGCACTTTTCGCAGAACCCGGTCCTTACCAGGAAATACGTCAATTAACTGCTTCGTCCGTTCAAGCTGGTTTTGTTTCAAGTGGGGGCTCGTGCTCGCGCTTGTTATCGGCTTGGGCGTGATGCTTTACCTGGACCGACGGCTGGACGAAGAGATCCGCAATCGCGTGGAAACGTTGATTGCCCAAGGTTATCCAGAACTTGATGTGGCCGTCCGCACGGCGCACTTCATCGAAGGAGAGGGCATCTCCATTCGCGGCCTGCGAATACAGGACCCAGAGGTTGATGGCCCCGAAGCAGTCCTGGTCGATATCGACGAAGTCTTTCTCCACAGCGAGTCCGGACTGCAAGACTTATTGCAAGACTCACTGCGGATTGAAGCGTTCGTCATCACACGACCAAGAATCCGGGCCGAGTGCGACGCCAATGGCGCGTGGAACCTGGCAAGATTGCTGCCGCTCCCCAAGCTCGGCAATCATCCGCCGTTTGGTGGTCAGTTGCAAAACGGATTGATAGAGATCGTTGACACGTCGAAGTCACCGACAAGCACACTGACATTGCGTGATATTCACGTCACTTTCCAACCTCTGGCTGATCTCGAAAAGAAGCCAGGCTCGCGAACGACGGTGGAATACGGCACAGCAGATTTCGCATCTCAGGTCTCCAATGAAACGGATGTTGCGAATAGCGGTGTCGCTGCCCAGAACAAGAGTGAAGATAACAAGACGGCCGGAACCGGAATGCACTTCAGCGGTTCCTTGCGGGGTGACCGTATTCACGAACTCAAAATCGTTGGCGATCTTTTTCCGGGCGGGCATTGGCGGTTAGCTGGCGAGATCGACGAGATCGAAGTTTCGCCTGAATTGCACGAGTCGCTGCCAAGTGCCGTATGTCCCAATTCTGGACCGTGGGGCATGTTGCGAGCGTATGCCAGCGGAACGTTTGCCGTGGAGCACGTAGCTTCGCGGCCGGAGCCGTGGGCCTACCATGCGGATTTCTCCGTCAAGCGAGGCCGTGTGGACGACGTGCAACTTCCGTATCCCTTGACAGACTTGCACGCGGAACTCCGCATTCACAATGGCGACCTGCAAATCTCCAGCGGCGGCGCGCGAAGCCGCAACACAATCTTCTCGCTCAATGGCACCGGGTCGCTCAAGCAATCTTTGCAGGCAGCTCGAATCGACGTGACCGCCCGGCGGCTGACGTTCGATCAATCGCTGTATGCTTCGCTGCCGCCAAAATTACAGGAGACGTGGAACAAATTCTTGCCCGCAGGCGAGGCCGACATCCAGACGGACATTGTCTTCGACGGCGCAGAATGGCGCCCGGTTTGGGTTCGTGCTGACACCAGCGACCTGTCGTTCGCGTACCACAAATTCCCGTATCGCATCCAGCGCGCTGCAGGTTGGTTGGAGATGAGGGAACTTGAAGGAAGAAGACAACGAGTCAGTTTGGGAATCCGCGGCCATGCCGAAGGTGTTCCCGTCAACATCCAGGCTGATATCGTCGATCCCGGACCGGAATATCTCGGCTGGATGCAGGTGGAAGGTTCTCATCTCAAGCTGAGCGAAACCATGATTGCCGCGCTCCCAGGAAATGCGCCCGAGGTGATCCGCAGCTTGGACCCGGCCGGCGTCTTCAACGTGTGGATGCGGTTTGAGCGGCAACGCCCCGGCGATCCCCAGACCCGGCAGATGCGGTTGGACGTCTTGGACGGCGCTATGCGATACGTCAAGTTCCCTTACCCCATCTTGAACGTGAGCGGACACGTTAGCTTGGAGAACGACTCTTGGCGTTTTGAGAACTTTCACGGCACCAATGGCGGCGCGCACGTTCATGCGAACGCGACATTGGAGCCAACTCCGCTGGGCAATGAATTTGTGCTGAACATCAACGCGGACAATGCAGCGCTCGATGAGGACTTGCGGTCGGCGCTTCCGCCCGCGACGCAGCTTGCTTGGACGGACTTGCGTCCACGTGGCGAAGTCGACATGAATTGCAAGCTCAAATACCTGGCCAACCAACGAGCGCTGGATCTTCAGATTGACGTCTGGCCGCGGCAGGCATCCTGCTCGCTGGAACCTCGTCAGTTTCCGTACCGTTGGGAGAACATTGGCGGAAAGATCGTTTACAACAACGGCCGCATCGAATTTAGACGGCTGCGGGCGAAACACGGCGAAACCAACCTTCAAGCAACAGGTGTCTTCGAAGGTCGAGGTGGCGAGTTCCTGTTGCGCTTTGACGAGCTGGCGGTTGATCATGTCACAGCCGACCGCGACTTGAGGTTAGCTTTGCCAGTGGCTTTGCGGCAGGCCGCCATTGAAATCAGCCCGGAAGGGCCAATCAATCTGGCCGGCTTCCTGGAGTTCCATCGCGCTGCACATCCTTCCGCTCCCATGACCGCGCGGTGGAACTTGGACCTCTTCATGCATGGCAACTCCATTCAGGTTGGCAAGCCACTTGAGAACATCTTTGGCCGGGTTGGCCTTCAAGGAAACTACGACGGATCAAAGTTCGTTGCCGACGGAGAACTCGAACTTGATTCGGCGCGGTTGATGGATTTTCAATACAACCAAATCCGCGGGCCCATTCACATTGAAAACAGCGCAGTGACGCTTGGCGATCCTGGTGTGTTTTCAGGTGTCGGTGGTTCACGTGGCCTGGATCCGAGAACACATCGCCACATAACCGCCGAGTTTTACGGAGGGCGTTTCTTGGGTGACATCATCGTTTCGCGCGGTGAGCAAACGGAGTTCACATTGCGGACACAAGTTGACAACGCCGACTTGAGCCGCTTCGCCCGTGACGGACTGATCACCGGCGGCGAGTACAAAGGCCGCGTCTTCGCCTGGCTCAACCTACGTGGTGCGGGGGTCCATGCACGATCGCTCTTTGGCGATGGCAGTGTTCAGTTGCGTGATGCTGACATCTACGAATTGCCGCTGCTTGTTGCGCTGTTGAAAGTCGCAAGCTTGCAGACGCCAGACGCTTCAGCCTTTACGGCCAGCAACATTGACTACCGGATCTCCGGAGATCGGGTGTATTTCAACAGACTCGATTTCAATGGGGACGCCGTGAGTTTGATTGGTCGCGGTGAAATGGACTTCGACCTGAACGTTAATCTGTCTTTTGGCTCGATGGTTGGTCGGAGCGATCGACGTATTCCCATCTTGGGTGACGTGCTGGGCGAAGCGACCAAACAGTTTGTCAAGCTGAACGTGACAGGGCCCATCGCCGACCCGCAAGTAACGACGGAGACCTTCCCGGGCGTCGTCAAAACTCTGCAGCAAATCCAGGCGGAATTGGAACGAAGTGCGGCACCGCCGCCCCGAGTACCACCAGTTGGCACAAGTCCAAGACGAGGGCGGTATTGAGCACAAAATCTGGCCTTAGAACCAGGACGGCCCGAAGAACTTACCCACAGTCATGAGCTAGACTTCTAAACGGAACAAAGCAATCAACCAGGCAAGTCGAAACGAAGTTTCTCGCACGCGGAACTCAAAAGCGAGGGGAGAAACCGATGGACGTTGGATCACTGGGCGGGATTCTTGGCAGCGCCGCGGGAGCGCCTCGTGCCCAACGCACGGGAAGCGACAAAGACCGCGAGACGCAGGAGGCCTCGAACCAATCGCGCGAGGCCATGGCTGAGAAGAAGGCCGAAGCTGCCGCGGATGTCGGTGCCACGGAAGCTGAAGACCAAAGCGCCAACGAGCGCGATGCCGATGGACGTCGCCTTTGGGAACAACAAGGCGAAGAAAACGAGACAGCGAAAGCGGAGAGCCCGGAGGAGGCAAGTTCGGACTCACCAACTCCTCAAGCGAAAGATCCCACAGGTGAGACTGGCGTCCGCATTGACTTCACCGCTTGAGCCTCTTCGTGATCTAATCAGCGCCGAACGTTTCGCGGATGAAGGCGGCGACATCATCCCAACGGTCAGCCGCGGCGTTAAAGTCGACTTCCATGGCTTTGACCGTTTGTGGCGTTTCGACTTGAGCCTCAACTTCCGCATTCTGTTCATTTAGCGGGATTTGCGCGCTGTCGCTCGCGGCCAGCTTGGCTTCTGTTTCGGCCCGCAGCAAATAGTCCACCAACTTCTTGGCTGCCTCGGGGTGAGGGCAATCTTTCATGATTGCCACTGTGTTGGGGATGAACAGCGTGCCTAACTGATCTGCTTCACGATCAGGGTAAATGATCTCCACAGGGTAACCGCGACCAATCGCCACCATCGCGTCATCCGTATCCGTCAGCCCGAATGCCAGCTCACCTTCGGCAACCGCCATGGCCACCTGCTTGTTGCCCGCCATGACGTGAACTTCATTGTCCTTCAACGATTGGAAATAGGCCTTGGCTGCGTCATCTCCCCAAGCAGCAAACAAACAAGCCGCATGTGTGGCCGTGGTGCCGAACAGTGGCTTAGCGATCCCGCATCGGCCGCGAAACTCCGAACGTGCCAAATCATGGATGGACGTGGGCCGTTGTTCCACTGGCACAAGGTCCGTGTTGACGATTATGATTCGTGCGCGGGCGGCGAATCCGCACCACAAGTCGTCCGGCGAACGAAACATCTGCGGATAGTTTTCCGCTTCTGGCGACTTGTACGCAGCGAGCAACCCTTCACGCTGCAGCCGAAGAGTGTTGAGGATCTCATTGTTCCAGAACACATCGCAGCGAGGGCGATCGGCTTCGCTGATGATTGCGTTCGTCAGCCCAACGGTCTTTGTGGATTCCGTGTCAAACTTCTTCTGAACTTTGATGCCGATCTCGCTCTCGAAGTCATCCAAGATGGGTTCGGAGAATTCGCTGTCGTGCGCCACATAGGCGACAAGTTCCGCCTCGTCCTGGACACCACATCCTGGAGCTGACACAAGCCAGACCGTCAGAAGAAGAACCAAGACGGCAACAGGTGTTCGGCCCATTTGTCTCTCCCTGAAATGAAGTGCAATCGTTACACGCCGACATTCAGCTGTTTCAATTCTAGATTGATCAGCGCCACGACAACCATGACGGATGTAGTTACGTGCAGTGACGCTATAGCGATGGACAATATCAGGTTCATCTTTTCAGGAGTTGGTGTTCGCGCGCGGACAGCAAGCACGTCAAACATCATCAAAGCCAGGCAAGCCGTAAAGATCACGGCGACGAGGTGAAAATCCTGCATGACGAAAATACGCGCCATGCCGCCGCGCAGGAAGACCCACAGCATTGCACCCAGGACAAAGAAGTTGACAATCAAAGACAAAACGAATGGGTAGCGCAGACGACGCTGTGCTTGAAATCCGCGTCCACGAAAGATCGCCACGGCTATCAGAGCCAGGATGTAGATCAAGCCGCTGGAATGCATGTACTCGGCGGGGTACTGCAACGTGGCGAATACAAACATTGACTCTGTTTTTTGCCAGGCAGTTTGCAGCAGCACCAACATGCCGCCAAACGCGACCGCCAACAAATAGTAGGCGATTGTTAACTGGAACTCATTCAACTGCAGCCAGGGGCGTTTCAAAATCAATGCCTTGAAGTTCACAATGAGAAATCCGCCGGATGTCTTTTCGAATTTGGTAGCGCCCGCTCTGTCGCGCTTAACCTACCGTCGCTCGTTAACTCGTTTCGCCTGGCAAACGACATTCCATCTTAGCTGCACAATTCGTCAACCGCATCGCTTGCCATGAATAGCATACCCTGGGGTGCCCTTGCGCCTGGTGAACTCGCGAACCAACTCGCGATCAATCCCCCGCTCCCGCAGCGACGCGATTGGAGGATTGGTTGCATCGGCGCTGGCTTCATTATGGACGAATGCCACCTGCCTGCCTACGCAGCCGCCGGCATCCGTGCCACGGCCATATGTTCGCGAACTCGCCGAAAAGCAGAAGAAGTCGCCCGCAGCCATGGGATTGATCGTGTCTATGCGGACTATCAAGAGTTGGTTGCTGATTCCGATTTGGAGATTTTGGACATCGCCGTGCCTCCGGATATCCAACTGGATGTGATCCGGGCTGCCGTCGCCCGAGCAACTCCCTGGCGCGGGATCCTGGCACAAAAACCCTTGGGCGTTGACTTTGCCCAGGCGAAACAAATCGTTGAGCTTTGCGAACAGGCGGGCATTCCACTGGCCGTGAATCAGAACATGCGTTTTGATCAATCGGTTCGCGCTTGCCGCACGCTCCTGCAACGTGGCGAGTTGGGCCAGCCGGTACTGGCAACGATCGATATGAGGGCGATACCGCATTGGATGCCCTGGCAAGAACGGCAAGGTTGGGTGACGTTGCGTATCATGAGTATTCATCACTTGGATACTTTCCGGTATTGGCTGGGAGATCCTAAGCGAGTCTATGCCAGCGTCAGCCCTGACCCGCGAACTTCGCAGCGCTTTCAGCACAAAGACGGAGTTGTCCTTTACATTCTTGAGTATGAAAACGGCGTGCGAGCTTCCGCCTGGGACGATGTTTGGAGCGGACCCGCGCGCGAAGGAGCAGCTGCCGACTTGGGAATAAGTTGGCGTGTTGAAGGAACACAAGGAATGGCCCGCGGCACAATCGGCTGGCCAAAGTATCCGCAACGTCAGCCGAGCACGTTGGACTTCACAACAATCGCTGCTGGCGAACAGTGGATTTCGCCGCGCTGGGATTCCGTATGGTTTCCCGACGCGTTTGCCGGACCAATGGCTGAACTCCTTTGTGCTTTGGAGGAAGGTCGCGCGCCAACTATCAGCGGGCGCGATAATCTCAAAACCATGGCCTTGGTTGACGCCTGCTACCGTTCGACGGAAGAGCAACGAGCGGTTGAGCCGGCGGAAATTGAAAGCGAACAATGAGAAACTGGGCAATTGCAACTCCGCACAACAAATCGCCGAGGTGTTAGCTCAGCCTTATGCCTGGGTACGCCAGTTTGCGTGGCAAGCTGGCGTAGCACGAGGCATCCGAAATCCAAGGCCAGGCACGGCTCTGGCAGACGTCGCTTGAAAGCGGCGCACCGAACAGAAGGCGCGAGGTTCCATCGAAACCGTCGCCCAACACGCACCGTCGCGTTTGAGCGTTTGATTCAATTGCCAAAGATCGTGCTGGCAATTTCCAACAAAAGCTGCGCACTGGGCAAGGCGCGTTTTGAAAAATTTGGATCTTGCGGTGTCGGAGGTTACATATCGCGTCAGCCCACGGAGCGGTTTCTCGTATTCCAGGGGACCATCGAGCGGGTTGATAAGGGGGGAGCTTCCATTCGTCGGACGATAGGTCTGCGCGCCCCCGGGGGTTGAGCCGTCGCGGACGAGTGATTTTTGGCGTTGACCGTTGTTATTTTTTTCTGCGCGCAAATGCACAAACGGATTGCTAAGAATTCAGATTCGCCAGGAGAGTTGCAGTTTTCTCTCCCAACAGCAATCATCGGACGTGGCTGCTGAAATTGCTGCGAGCCTCAACTGGGCGTAAGATGCGCGCGGTTATGAACGGAGAACATTCGCCAATACAATCTTCTCCCACCAGCCGTTTAAACGACGCGCCATCACTCTCTGGCTTATGCATCATGACGGCCGACCTCGACCCTGCAAACCGTCAATTCAGCCTGGCGAAGTTGATCGGCCTGGTCACCCTGATTGCACTCTTATTTGGCAGCGTAAAGTTTGTTGGCTGGGAGTCGTTGATCTATCCCGGCTGGGGACTCGGCGTGGTAGGTGCCGTTGGAATCACATCAAAGTTCACACGAAGAGCGCATAGCTTTGAGCAATTCTTCTTGGCTTTGAGCGCGGCAGTTGGCGGTGGGACGCTCGCGGCGTTCTGTAGCGCGCTCATTGCCGGAGCGATGCACTCAGCCGCAGCGGATGCAGATTCAATCTCGTTGTCCAGCGGCGATTTGGCTGGCATTTTTGCCATGCAGGGAGCGATCGCCGGTGGGCTGGTTGTTGTTCTTGCCGGAATTGCGGCAACCGTGAGTGCAGCGATCACACCAGCACATCGAAGAACCTACATCTCCAAGGAACGCTCAGGCGAGTTGACATTTGGCTGGCGAGTTACAGTGCACTCAGCGGTAATCATCGGACTTGGCTGGGTGCTGATTGTTGCTGTAAGCATTATCTGGGAATAAGATGCGCGCGGGTTGGCGGCGCTGATTTGATCTTGGGCCCAACCTAGCGCAACAATGACCAGGCAATCACACCCAAAGCCACGACTGCCGCGCACCACATCGCCCGCTTGATCGTGCGCTTTTGCCGCTTGTGGATAGCAACAGCATCCGCATAGCCAATTCTCGAGAACGAAACCATTGAGTAGAGCGAGCGGTACCACGGCAGTAGTTTTTGCAGCGCGATTTCCAGCCGTTTCTTCCAAACGAATGCCGGCGAGCCGACGTGGTCGCGCATTTCAATGAAGTTATCAATGGCCAGTTGAGCCAACGCGTCCGCATGCCGTTTCCTTCGACGATAGAATTCCGCGAACGCAGAGTGACGGTCATTTGGGTGCAGCCGCAGGCATTCGTCCAATTCCAGGCAATCCTCAAACGCGGCGTTCATCCCCTGCCCATAGAACGGCACAACGGCATGGCTAGCATCGCCCATGATCAGGACTTTGTCCTCGATGTACCACGGTCCGCAGCGAATGGTGACCAGCGATGAAGTGGGATTCTCGAAGTAGTCCTCTTCCAACTCCGGCATCAATGCCGCACCGTCTGGGAAGTGCTTTTCAAAGTATGCCCGGACCTTTTCCGGTGTCGTCAGTTGGTCAAAACCGCGGTTCCCTTCAAATGGCCAGAAACATGTGCATGTGTATGAGCCGTCCAAGTTGGGAAGCGCAATCATCATGAAGCTGCGCCGCGGCCAAATGTGCAGTGCATTGCGTTCCATTGCAAAGCCACCACCGGCCGTGGGGGGAATGTTGAGTTCTTTGTAACCGTGGTCCAGATACTCCTGGTGGTAGTTGAAGCGGTCCAAGTACTTCATCTTTGTGCGAACGGCACTGAAAGCCCCATCCGCCCCCAGCACGACGTCTGCCTTCACTGTGGTCCGCTCGTGCGTTTGTGCGTTTTCAAATTCCGCCGCAGGCGCATCAAGATCGACGTCAACGCACAGCTGATCAAAGAACAACTCAACATTCGGTTCTTCCGTCAGGGCGTCAATCAACTTGAGATTCAGGCCACCACGCGAGACCGAATTGATGACCTGGCTTTCGTCCTTTCCGTAGGGTTGGAACGATGTATCGCCTTCTTCGTCATGAATCATCCGACCGCGCATGGGCACGGCATCGCGAAGGACCTCATCCGCCAGGCCAACACCCTCCAGAGCAGCCAAACCGCGCGTGGACAAAGCGAGATTTATGGAGCGGCCAGAATCGATCACACCGCCCCGAGGATCGGGCCGTTTCTCGTAGATCAGGACTTTGCGACCGCTGCGGGCCAGATAAATAGAAACCAGCGCGCCGGCCAACCCGGCTCCCACAACCAGCCAGGTTTCCTGTGACTGCGACATGGCAGCAACGCATGGAGATGATCTTACCGGCGGCATCCGCATGCAACGGCTGCCAATGCTCGCTAGTGCGACAGCAAAGGACGCTTACAAGTTTCCGCGCGCCGCTTGCTCGCGCTCGATCGCTTCAAACAGGCTTTTGAAGTTACCTTTGCCGAACGAATCGGAACCGCGGCGTTGGATGATCTCGTAAAACAGCGTCGGCCGATCTTCGACCGGCTTGGTGAAGAGCTGCAACAGGTAGCCTTTGTCATCGCGATCGATCAGAATGCCCAACTCTTGAAGCTGCTTGTGATCCTCGCGAATCTCACCGACGCGATCCCACACGATGTTGTAGTAGGAGTCCGGTACGCGAAGGAAATCGACACCGTTATCCTTTAACACGGAGACGGTGTGGATGATGTCATTGGTTGTCAGCGCGATGTGTTGCACGCCAGCGCCGACGTTGTAATCAATGTACTCGGCGATCTGGCTTTTGCGTTTCCCTTCGGCCGGTTCATTGATTGGGAACTTGATCTTGCCGCTGGGATCGGCCATGACCTTGCTGCGCAGCGCGGAAAACTCCGTATTGATGTCCTTGTCATCAAAGCTCATGAACTGGTGGAAGCCCAACACTTTGTTGTAGTAGGTTCCCCAATCGTTCATCTTGCCGTCTTCAACATTGCCAACAATGTGGTCAATGTTGTTCAAGCCAACTCCGGCTGCCGGGATGCGGCGCTCATGGTAGCCGGGCAAGAACGGTCCGTTGTAGTCCGCCAGTGAAACAAACGAATGCAGCGTGTCGCCATAGGCGCGAATCTTCGCACGGCGGACGCGGCCGTTCTCGTCTGTCATGTCGTACGGCTCTTTCGCGGACTCGGCGCCGCGTTCGACCGCCGTTTGGTAGCAGCCATCCACGTCATCTACCAGGAAAGCGATATCCAAAACACCGTCACCATGCTTTTGCAGGTGTTCCGCCATGGGATCAGTGGGGAACATCGGCGTGGTCAGGGCGAGCATAATGCGTCCCTGCTTCATGATGTACGAAGCCTGATCTCGCACGCCGGTTTCCGGTCCGGCATACGCCACCTGCGAGAATCCAAATGCTTTTCTATAGAAGTACGCCGCCTGCTTGGCGTTCCCGACGAGGATTTCGACGTGGTGGATTTCTTTCAGCGGCAGCGGATCCGACATCGTATTTCTCCTGATCCCCTAGAAGTGCAAGCACGTGGGTCCTCGTCGCGCAATAATGCGGCGTTGCGCGGCGGACGAAAGATATTCTAGAGTGTCCCGGGCCTGGCTCAATGGGTGTGGCCAGCCCGCGCGGCGCGATTTGCGACGACCACGGACGAACCGGGTGGAATCCGTGGAATTTTCGCCGCAGGAAAAGCTGGCTTCAGTCGCTTTCAACAGCCTGCAGTTGACGGCGGAATAACGTCGCCCGAGCTCGTGCCTGAGGAACGTAAAGCGGATCCGTTTCGCCTTCATAGAATCCGAGAGCCTGCTCGCGCAGTGCCTCGACTTCGCCGTGGATGGGATCGTCCGCTTCCGCGGAATGTGCCTGGCGAGCTTTCTCGTTGGAAAGTTCTTCCAGAGATCGCCCCAGGTTGTATCTGGCCATCGCCAAGAAACGGGAATCAGCGTAATCCGGATTGTCGCAAAACCGCTCGCCGAAATAGACAACAGCTTCCTGGTAGCTTTGCTTTTGGAAGTGCAACAATCCCAGCCAGTAGGTTGCCAACTCGCACGAGATTCGTTTGTTGGGAATCAACTGCTCCAGATAGCCTCGCTCCTGAGCGGCTGCCGCGCGATTCTGATCCGACTCGGCGGAATTCTGGATGATTTGCACAAGTTGTTGCGTCCGCGCTTTAGCGTCTTGCTCGATCTTGGCCATTTCGGACGCTGAAGGACGAGCTTTCTGGTAATACCAGCTAGCCGAGCGATCACCGCCGTGAATGCCTTCCAGATATCGCAAGCGCCCTCGCAGCAAGACATTCCAAAACTCCTCTGTCTTGGTGCGGAGAGCAGCCATCCGGGTTTGTCGTTCTTGTTCGGTTTCGTTCGCCAGCGCCGGGTCCGGGTTGAGCACTTCCTGCATGATGACGTTGATCATGTCTTCGTCCGATTGGAAAGTGTGCTCGCCGCGAAGATAAAACGGCAGCATCTCGGTGCTCACCCGCGTAATGATCTTCCGCTTTCTGCGTTGTTCGTCGCTCGCATCATCCGGGAGAATGCGGAAATCCCGCATCTGCTCAAATCGCCGCTCATACGGCAACCCCCACGGAGCAACGGAGTTCACATGCAGATGCGTACTCAGTTGCTCCGCAGAAATGCCAGGTTTGCAGGACAAGCGTATGGGGTCCGATCCAATAACGTTGGCCGACTCGGACAGGCTGCCGGTTTGGGCACTCTGCCCAAAGTTCAACTTACCTGAGAGGTGGTTCTCCAGAATGAACATCCGCCGCGTCAGAAAATTCGGCGAAGCTTCAATCATCGCCACCAGCGAATTCAAATCGCCCGAACCCATCGGATACGGGCGACCCGGAATGTCCAGCGCGCGGAGCGGGCTTTCATCCGCAACCACATCTGACAGTGTGGCGAAAGATCCATCAGCATTGGAAAGCGGAACGCCGTACTCGTGCTCAAACAAATACAACTTGCCATCCAGCACAACTGCTGGAATCCATGGTGTCATCAGTTGCGTTGCTGGACCTTGCGCGTTGGCGGCAGGATTTGCGCTCACACGCCCAAGCATGACCACGTCATAACCTGCCTGACGGCACAGCAAGGAAAACACCCAGGCTCGATCAATCACTCGCCCGGTGCCATGCAGAATCACTTGCCAGGCGAAATGTGGAACGGAATCTTCTTCTGCCTCCAGCGCGATATTCCGAACTGTCCAATCAAACAACTGGTTAATCTGGGCCAAACGCGGATCGACATCTTCGGGCAGGTCCGCTGGCTCTTGCTCTCTGATTGTTTCGACAACCTGACTTAACCACATGCATTCCTGCACAAAGTAGCCGTCAGAGGGATCAAACTCGAGTTTCTCGAAGTCAACGAGGCCGGCGGGAACTCGCTGTTGAGGTTGCGGCAGGTTGTTCTCAATAAAAGCGTTCATGAATGGGTCTGTCCGCCACGCAGTGCGGTCGTTCAGCTTCACCATCCATTGGTTCAAGCGTTCCACCAACGAGGCGGCGACATGATCAACCCGTGATTCCTCAGCTTCATCAAGCGTTGTTCTCACAAACGTAAAGATCCGCCCGTCTTCGTGATCGATGGTTCGCGGAGGTTTCGGTCGAGACGAATCGAGACTGCTTGCCCAAAGCACAAGCCCAACCACGGCTACGGCCAACGCGGAATAAAGCCACGGATGCCGCATGTAGTAGGCCTTGAAAGTATCGGAGATGGACCGATGCTCAACTGTCGACATGCAAACTCTCCACGGCCTTGCGAATGATTTGGATTCTGCGGATCAATGCGGCAAACTCGTCAAGCGGCACCATGTTTGGGCCGTCGCTGGGCGACTCGTCCGGCTGAGGATGAGTTTCAAAAAACAATGCGTCAGCGCCGGCTGCCACCGCCGCCCGGGCTAGTGGTTCCACCATGGCTCGATTTCCACCGGTTGAGGTCCCTAAACCGCCAGGCTCTTGCACACTGTGCGTGGCGTCAAACACCACCGGCACCCCCAATTCTTGCATCTGGGGGATGGCCCGCATGTCATTTATCAGGCGTCCATAGCCAAAAGTTGTGCCGCGCTCGCAGAGCAGAATATTCTGGCAACCGCCTGCGGACAGCTTGTCGACCACATTCCGCATATCCCTAGGAGCAGAAAACTGCGGCTTCTTCACGTTCACCGGCTTTCCCGTTTCCGCGGCGGCAAGCAGCAAGTCCGTTTGCCGGGCAAGAAAGGCCGGCACTTGCAGCACATCACAAACTTCGGCAACTGGCGCAGCCTGGTCCGGCAAATGGATATCAGTCGTGACCGGAATCCCCAACTCCGACTTAACCGCCGCAAGCACGGCCAGGCCGTCTTGCATCCCCAATCCACGGAACGAACTCACGCTTGTCCGATTGGCCTTATCGAACGAAGCCTTGAAAACAAACGGCAACTCCTCAGCGGCAAAGATCTCGCGCAAGCGGCTGGCAATCCGCATCGTCAAATCGCGGGACTCAATCACACACGGCCCGGCAATCACGAGCAGTTTCTTGCCTGCGCCACATTCGAGATCGCCAATGGTGGCCAACCGCTGTTGGCTCGCAGCGCCCTGACCTTCCGATGTTTGTGTCGTTGTCGCCATATTTCTTGCCACAAGGCGATTTCAAAAGCGGCCGCAAATCGTCATGCAGTAATTCACGGGGCGGTTTGACTCATCCGCGAACAGAGGTCTCGCGGAACAATGAGTGTCATTCGCCCGGGAAGACATTCAATCTCAGCAGGCGTATAGCCGAAAGGATCGCCATCGATTTGAATCGGTACGGCTTCTTCTGACTCCACCCTCATGCGAACGGCCAAACCAGTTTCCACCTCGCGATGCTTTGCATGAACGTGTGCGAGCACCATTGTAAGATACTTGATTGCCATCAATGTGGAACCGCGGCTAAACGTGCAGTAATCTAAACGCCCATCACTACATTTTGCATGCGGTGAAATCGGCAGCCCGCCTGCGTATGCCGGACAATTGAACACAAACAGCCATCGGGCGTCGATCCGTTTTGCCGCCTTGTCTTGAGATTCCAGAGCGGAGATCGATAACTTGGGATACTTGTAATTACGTAGCGACGCCAAGATCGGTTTGATGTAGCTCAAATGCCGAATATGCCCGCTCCGTGCCGCTTGAACTCTGGCAACAACGTCAGCGTCAAATCCAAATCCGGCCATCAGGGCGAACAATCGGCTGCGTGTCTGCTCTGCCGGCGCAGAGTGTTGGGCATTTTGGGGTGACTCAGTCAGGGCCGTAACGCGTCCAGCGTCCAAAGCGACACTGCGGCCATTGATGATAGTCGTTGCCATCTTCTCGACGGACGCTTGGTTCAGCCCGACGAACTTCCCCAATAAGTTCTCCGTTCCCCGCGGAAACATCGCCAAGGGCAGGCCCAGTGGCGTTCGATTGAGCAACTCCGCAATTGTTCCGTCGCCGCCGATTCCCACCAATGCCCGCAGTTTCCCCTGCGAATGCAGTTCAATCGCATTCTCTGTCGTTTGGCCGAGATCTTCGTTGATTTCCGCTATCAACCCAGCTGCACACAGGATTGCACGCAGATCGAATGCCTCATCACGTCGCGAGGCGGCACCTGCAAAAGGGTTTATGGAAATGAGAACGTGTTGCTTATGTCGTGTTTTCACCATTGAGCCATGGGCGGGATCCGCTATCTAACCTCACGCTTGAGTATCACGGAGAGGCACATCTCATTTTGAGACAATCGTAAGCATCGCGAAGTCGTATGTGTCAGATTGCACACTTCTGAAAAACCGAACACGTCTCCAGGGGGAGAAAAAGCACTGTTCTCAGAATGAGACGCAAGAGCATCCGTCATAAAGCGATGTCATTTCATTAGTTACACCAATTCCACAGTTTCGGCAACAACAGGTTCGGTTTTGGCGCGCCAGCTGCGTTAAGAGGATGGCAATTGACTGGCCCGCGGGGCCTCAAGCGAGCTGTTCGGGTTTGTGGTTCACTGCCCCTGGCCATATTCCCCTGCCAAGTGTATTTGGCGCGCTTGAGGTCCCTTTTTTTGCGCGCATTCGGCATCTTCGGCAATTCCAGCGGGACCACGCGCGGCTTCCTCAAATCGAATGCTACGTTTCGGTGCAAAGATCTCTGTCCCGCGCCGGGGGTATTCGATGGCTGAAAACGAAGCGAAAGAGGAGCCCAAAGACGGAGCTGAGGAGAATAAGAAACCTGGTCGCCTTGCGCGCATCGCCAAGCCGATCAAGGCATTCATGACCAAAGTCCTCACGCCGAAGGTCATGCTGGGAGCAGTTCTGGCGTCCTTTGTCGTGCACGGTGCCTTGTATTGGTACTACTCAACGCTTCCCGATCCTCGCAGCAAAGAAGTCGCTCTGGGCGAGTTTGAGTACGTCGCCTATTCCCCGGATGGGAGTCTTGAAGATCGCCCACTCGTGGAAAAGGCGAGCTTTGAACTGCACGTCAACTTGGTTGAGAATGCCGAATCGCGGGCTCGAGAATTGCTCGTGCTGCGCGAGCGGCGGATTCGTCAGGGAATCGAAGAGTTGATTCGTCAGGCTCGCGATCGCGAATTCGCCGATCCGGAGTTGGTTGAGCTTAAACGACGGCTTGTGGACGAAATCAACCACACGTTGGGCATCAAAGCGGTTGATGAAGTCCTAATTACGGAATTGCGGCTCAGCGTTGTTGTGCCGCAACAAGCTGATTTTGCCGAAACCGCGGCGCCCGCGGAGCCGAACACGGCAACAATCGCCGAAAACTAGCTTGTGCTACCGCCGCAGGTGCTAGCATCGCAGGCGTGTTCTCGCCATGCCGCTCGAGCCAGTCGCTCGTATTGACCTGTTTTTGCAGCGTCGGGATACTGTCGCTCCGCACAAAACACCGCTGCGCGAAGTGATCCGTTCCGGATACGCTTGGCCTGCGGGATGACTCAATGGAATGCCTTTGGGGGGTGTGCATGGACGCACGGCCTGCTTTGATCAAGCGATTTCGCCCTGGCAAACTATTTGCCCGGCGCCGCGCTTTGGATGACAACGCCGGAACGCCAGCGATTTCCGCATGGCGACATGATCGCGCAATGCTCGCCAGCCTGGCGCTTGGTTTGGCGGCAATAGTTATCACCGCCAAATTCTTGCTGCTGCCGTTTGAAGTGACCACGGTGGGAGAGTTCTTCCGCTATTGCCTGCGGTTGTCACTTGTTTGCGCGGCGGACATTTTCTTCGTGTTGCTGCTGACATTTTCCATTGGCTTGCTGGGCTTTCTCGCAGTCCGCTCCAAATGGACAGCCTGGCCATGGCGAATCTTCACGGTTGTCGTGTTCGAGGTCGCCGGGCTGTACACAGTTGTCGCCTTTCGTGTCTTTGAAAAAACAACGGAAATGATCACCGTCCGGATGTTGTCCTTCATGGGCGAGCCGACTGTGATGATGTCCTCCTTCGATCGCTATCTGACCGATCGCATGATCACACTGTTTGTCGTGATTGCGATCGTGATCTTGATTGCCCCGTTCGCAGGGCGGTTTGCCGCAAGATTCAAACTGCTGCAAACACTCAACTGGAAAACGCTCACGGCCACATTCTTGCTTGTCTCTACCTACGCTGGAGTCTCGCATGCCTACATCACCAACTGTTGGCTTGACCCCAACCGTTGGGAACTGCGAATCTCCGACAGCCCTCACTCAACGCTGGTGGTTTCCTACGTGGAGTCGTTGACCAGCGGTGAGACCTTCTTGTTGGACGAAGACTTCGGCGAAGTTGACGAGAGTGACTTCCAAGGTGGTCAACCGTTGGTGATTGAATTTCCCGAAGGCGTGGAGCGACCAAAGAATGTTCTGATGATCGTGATGGAGTCCGTCGGCGCAGAGTACCTCAACCTCTATGGTTCGCAACACGAGACGATGCCGAATCTGGCCGTGGCCGCGGCGGACAATGGTGTTGTCTTTGAGAACTTCTATATCCAAGTTCCTTACAGCTGCAAAAGCCTGGTCTCTTTGACCACCAGCATTTATCCAAGGAGTGACTGGAATCTCATCGCGCGTGACAACGCGGACTTGCCGGTTCCCACGATTGCCGAACAACTTGCCGATAACGGATACCGCGCGGCATTCTTGCACAGCGGCTACTGGAGTTGGAAGTATCGCGACCGCTTCTTTGGCCGTGATGAACGCGTGCAAATGATTGACGCCGAGACGTTGCCTGGTCCTTACGTCAACAGTTGGGGTAAGTCAGACACTGTGATGTACGAAGAGGCTTTGGACTGGATGGAAAACGGCGGGGACGATCCGTTCTTCATGTTGGCGTTCACAATCGAGACGCACCATCCTTATTCGAGTGATGGAAACTTTCCGTTCGATATCGATAAGGAAGAACAGGACGAACTCTATCGCTATCTCAACGCAATTCGCGAGGCCGACAAGAAGATTGGCTGGCTGTTGCAAGAATTGAAGGACCGCGGCCTGGACGAATCAACACTGGTTGTCATCACGGCCGATCACGGCGAAGCATTCGGCCAGCATGGACAGTGGATCCACGGTTTTGGTTGCTACCAGCCAAACATGGAAGTGCCGCTGGTCTTGCTGCATCCAAGCTTGAAGCACATGCCGCGGCGGATTCCGCGTGTTCGGCAGCAAATTGATGTGCCGCCAACAGTAGTCTCACTGTTGGGTGTTGATCCCTCGCCCATGTGGCAAGGAAAGAACCTCTTCCGCCAAGAGGACGATGAGCGTGCTTACTTCTTTTCGCTGGGAGGCCGCTCTGTGGTTGGCCTGCGCGACGAGAAGTACAAGTATCTCTATTACGTCAACACAGGCTATCAGCAGTTGTTTGACTTGGAGCTGGATCCCGGGGAGTTGGAGAACCTGGCCGATAAGCACCCGGAACAGTGCTTGGAGTACAAGAGGCGCGTTGGCGGATTTGTAGGCTACCAAAGGAAGTATTTCAAACAGTTGGGAGCCTGGTGATGTTCGCCTCCCGTCTTGTGCGCGTGACGCTCCTTGGCTTTGCGATCGCGGTCTGCGCGTTCGCTGGCTGTTCCAGGTCCGCGGACGACTTTTCCTCCAAACAGGGATTCTCAGACCACCTGCTGGCGAACTGCTTGCGATCTGAGTCCGAATTCAATCCCCGTCCAATGCGTTTGCGCGCTCTCAAAGAAATCACTGGCGAGCCGAAAGCTATCGCGGATGTTGACGAATCGACCCAGCGCTGGGAATTCGAATTCGACGACGGCGGAATGGATGTGTATGTCGTCTTGGAGCCGGGAGCCAGTTGGTTGGCGGATTCGCCCAAAGTCTTTGTCGATGTCCAACGTTCCGGCTTGATGCGGTAGACCGAGAACCAGTTTCTCGTCGATCAACTCCCCACGTGTCTTCCTTGGGCATCATTAGCCCGTTTGGCGATGTCTTCTTGCACCGAGGTCTTGCGGACGTGCGAAGGAAGTTGCGCATTTCTCCGCTGGACGCATCGTGCTCATAACCAACGATCCCAACAACTCCCGCTTGCGCACTCGCAGGGCGAAATACATGGGAAAACGCAAACGGCCGCGTCATGCCACATGATGGAGTCATCATAAGCCTTTGCCAATTCACGTATTGCGGATTGGCCAAGCCTTCGGCTTCCAGAATAACCTAGACTTGCTTGGGTTATTGGATGTCTTGGAGCCGCCCTATGTGGATGAACCTGCGCAATTGGTTTGATCGGCAATACGCGATCATCTCGGCGAATGTCCGCTCTTGGTTTGCCAAACGAGCCGACGAGTGCAGGCATTGCCACGCCTGCGGTGGCGAAGTGGCGGCACTGGAAAAAGTCTGCCCTCATTGCGGTTCCGGCGAACCAGCACGTTTGGCCATTGCTCCGGCGGCTGTCGCAATCTTCTCGGCTGGAATCGTGCTGTTGCTCTTGGCGATTCTGATCTGACGCCAGCACGAATATTCCCGAATTCTCAGGTGGCTGCTGCACCCGTCTGCGCAAAGCGATCCCCGTTCGCAAACTGTGGCGACAAGCGACACCACGAGTCCGCGAACGGGGACCGGACAGTTTTCGCAAGTCCAGACTGGCAAGCCTGGATTGATCTCATACGCGGGTTAGTCTTCGCGCCGATTGCGAATGATGAAGAAGATTGCAATCATAGCGATGAAAATGACGAGAAGAACCCACCACCACCATTGTAGACCAGCAAGCATAACCGCTCCTGTTGTGACCCCTCGAATCTATGCGGACATAAAGGGAGAGCTTACCGCTTCATCCCACCAATTGTTGCCGGATACGATACCCCGGAGTTTGGGGCGAATCAATGACATGCAAGCGGAATCCCTGGCAATAACTGGGCTTTTTGTCCAAGTCCGCGCAACTTGTCATTCGCTGCTGGTGAACCTTTCTTAGCGCTTTGGTGACGATTTTTTCTGAAGCGTTGGGTTTGCGTGCTCAATCGCATGTCGCATACGCCGCGCTTCTCCTCTCGGATTGCAAATCCGTGATTGTCGTGGTTTACTCTTCATTTTTGCCGCAATTTGGCCAAACGGAAAATCCATGTTTAACCCGGTCCCCAACAACGTCAGTTTCCCCAAGATGGAGGAGCAGTTGCTCGCGTTTTGGGAAGATCGGGAGATTTATGAGAAATCGCTCGCCGCTCGCGGAAACGCTGAGAAGTTCGTCTTTTATGAAGGTCCACCAACTGCCAACGGTTTGCCGCACCCAGGGCACTGCCTGACACGGGCGATGAAGGACCTCTTCCCTCGCTACAAGACCATGCGCGGGTTCCGCTGTGAGCGGAAAGGCGGCTGGGACACGCATGGGCTGCCTGTCGAAGTCGAGGTCTGCAAAGAACTCGGCATTCACTCGAAGGAAGAAATCGAAGAATTTGGCGTCGAGCCATTCATCCACCGCTGCATGGAGAGCGTCTTTCGCTACACCCGCGAGTGGGAAAACTTAACAAAGCGCCTGGGCTTCTGGATTCACTTGCAGGACGCCTACGTCACTTATCACCAAAGTTACGTAGAGAGCGTTTGGTGGGCGCTCAAGACATTCTTCGAACGCGGCCTGCTCTTCCAGGGGCACAAGATCGTCTGGTGGTGGGCCCAGGGCGGGACGGCGCTTTCCTCCGGCGAGGTCGGCCAAGGCTACAAAACCGTCGATGACCCCAGCGTCTACGTCCGCTTTCCGCTTCTGGACGAAAGCGGCGAACAAAGTGACACGGACCTGCTGGTCTGGACGACAACTCCCTGGACTTTGCCCAGCAACCAATTTGCCGCTGTTCACCCGCAGCTGGATTATGCGGTCGTTCGAGATGATGAACTGGGCCGAAAGCTGATCGTCGCGGAAGCTCTGGTCGAGCAGATTGGTGCCAAGGCCAAACGTGAACTCGTCGTCGAAACCAAGCTCAAAGGCAGCGAACTTGTCGGTCGGCGCTATCATCCGCCCTTCGATTACTACTACAAGGATCAGGGCGACCAGCAGGGCGAACTCGTTGAGGGTGGTACGCAGCACGTCGCCTGGCGTGTGCTGGCTGCGGACTTTGTCACCATCGATTCCGGCACTGGCCTCGTCCACGAGGCTCCCGCTTTTGGGGAAGTCGATCACGACCTGCTGATGGAAGAGCGAGACCGCTTCGCCCAGGGGCAAGGACCGCACCTGATCTGTGCCGTCGGACCGGATGGGAAGTTCACCGGAGAAGCCCCCGACTACAAAGACCGCTGGGTCAAAGAAGCCGATAAGGACATCACTCGCAACTTGCGCGAACGGGGGCTGCTCTACATCCAGGAACAGTACCGCCACGAGTATCCCTTCTGCTGGCGGGCGGATGACGATCCGCTCATCCAATATCCGCGGCAAAGCTGGTTTATCCGCACCACGGCCTTTAAGGATTCCATGCTGGCCAACAACGCCAAGATCAATTGGCTGCCGGAACACATTCGTGATGGCCGGTTTGGGAATTTCTTGGAATCGAACGTCGATTGGGCGCTCTCGCGCGAGCGTTATTGGGGAACGCCGCTCCCCATCTGGAAATGCCAGGAAACCGGCAAGATGGAAGCTATCGGCAGTTATGAAGAACTGCTCGCCAAGCCGGGCGTGCAAGGACTGGACTCGTGGGAACAAGCCAAGGAACGCCACCCCAACTTGTCCGAACACCTGAAGGTCCACAAACCCTACATCGATGAAATCACGTACGACTCGCCCTTCGCGGCAGGCGCGCACATGCGCCGCGTACCGGATGTGATCGATTGCTGGTTTGACTCGGGAGCCATGCCGTTCGCTCAATGGGGTTATCCACACCAAGGGCGTGAACAGTTCGCTGATCAGTTCCCGGCGGACTTCATCAGCGAGGCTCTCGACCAAACCCGCGGTTGGTTCTACAGCCAACTGGCGATCAGCACGCTACTCTTCGGCGATAAGTCCGAGGACGATCCGCAACTGGGCACCGTCCAGGCGGAATATCCGCATCCGTTCCGCAATTGCATTGTGCTGGGGTTGATGAACACCGAATGGTGGGAGAACTCCGAAACCAGGGAGCGTTATCTCACCGAAGACGAATGCCGCGACGCCCACGGCAAGAAATGCGTCAAGCGCGTCGGCAAGATGGCGAAGCAACTCCGCAACTATCCCGAGCCGAACCAGATCTTTGACAAGTACGGCGCTGATGCGTTGCGTTGGTTCTTCTTTGCCAACCAGCCACCATGGACGTCCAGCATCTATAGCGAACGTTCCATCAAAGAGGTCATTCCGGAGTTCATGCTCCGGCTGTGGAATGTCTACAACTTCTTTGTCGAGTACGCCCGCATTGATGGCTTCAATCCCGCCGAGGAACTGGGCACCGATGACGCCGCGCCGGGCAGCTACCAACTGGATGGCAATCAACTTGCCTGCGGCGCAAGTGCCCGCGACTGGAACGAGCGGATTGAGCTCGACCGCTGGATCATCAGCGAACTCAACCGTACAGCGGCCGGCGTTGTCGCCAAGATGGACGCTTACGATAACTTTGGTGCCGCAACGCTGCTCAAAGAGTTCCTCGATGCACTCTCCAACTGGTACGTCCGACGCAGTCGTGATCGTTTCTGGTCGAATGAAGAATCGGCCGAGAAGAGCGATGCCTATTGGACGCTGTATGAATGCTTGCTGACGACGGCCAAGCTGATTGCGCCGTTCACGCCGTTCCTCGCTGAGGAACTCTGGCGGAACCTGGCCGTTGCGCCCTTTGGAGAACATGCCGCGGAGAGCGTGCATCTTTGTGACTATCCCACCGGCAATGCCGCGCTTGTTGACGAGGCTCTCCGCGGGCGCATGGCCATCGTCCGGGAGATCGTCTCGCTGGGCCGGGCCGCGCGGATGAACTCGAAGCTCAAAGTCCGCCAACCCCTGGCGGAGATCGATGTCGTCCTGAGTGACCGCACGCACCTGGACTGGCTGCTTGAGCAGGACGAACTCATTCGCGACGAACTCAACGTCAAAGCCGTGGAATACCCGGAGGCCGCGGACGACTACATCTCCTACAGCGTGGCGCCCAACTTCCCCCGGCTCGGCCCGCGGTTGGGCAAACAGCTTCCGCAAGTCAAGAAGGCCTTGGCCGAAGCCAATCCGGCCGCACTCTTGGCCGAGTTGGAATCCAGCGGCAAGTACACACTCGCCACAGCCGGCGGCGATGTCGAACTCGATTCCGAGGACGTGCAGGTTCGCCTCAACGCCAAAGAAGGTTGGGCCGCCGCCCAAGGCTCAGGCATGGTCGTCGTGCTCAATACCGAATTGAACGATGATCTGATCGCCGAAGGTCTTGCCCGCGACATCGTCCGCGCCATCCAGGACCGTCGCAAGGACCTGCAACTCGAATACACCGACCGCATCCATGTCGGGATCGAAACAGACAACGACGACGTGCGCAACTCCATTGAGCAATTCCGCGAATACATCATGCAGGAAACGCTGGCGCTCAAAGTCACGTTTGAGCCAATCGATGGTGCCGAGCCGGTGACGGTAAAGATCGCCGGGAGCGATGTCGTCGTCTTCATCGAGGTGGCGAAGGACGCCGGGTAGTTGGTTACAAGCCAAAGCTTGCGTCTGACTGGAAACCAAACGCAATCGTCCGCTTGCCTGACATGCGAAGTTCGCCTTTCCATATGAAAGTCAAAACTGAAGTGTTTTCCGACCACTAAGCCTCTACGATACAGGCTGTCCGTGTGACTCCTTGGTTTGCGACGACGATGGCCTCTTCCCCAAAAAAGCGCTGGCTGCGATTCAGTGTCCGCACTCTCTTGTTAGTCGTGCTGGTCATCTCTGGGCTGTTCGCCTATGTAGTCAATCAAGCACGGGAAAATGATCGTTTGATTACCAGGGCAAGGTGGGCAAACGCAGACCTTGAGTTTGCTACATGGGGGCCGGATTGGATGCGACAGTGGATGGGCGAGCGATATTTTCGACAGCCAGTCACGATTTATGTGCCGCAAGACTTTGTGGGAGGTTGCCTGCCAATTCTTCGTGATGCGCCGAGTATCAAGACACTGACCATCGTGGATTTCTGCGAATACACCGGGGACCATTGGCGCCAGATCGAGAAAGTTTCACCGGACGTGGTGATCAGGCACATGAATTCTAACGAGTTCTTTGCGAATCCGATCACGTGTAAGACGTACGAAAGCGGCACTCCAGAATCCCGCCCGATGAGCAACTTGTTGAAGCAGATTCCCCCATCGCGCGCGACTCCAGGAGCCTCGGTCCTTAAGAAAATGAATGGCTCAAGATTCCAAACGCTGCACGTGCAAGACAGCGGCCACGAATTGCAACTGTATCTGTTTGAGCACTCGTTGGTGATCCTGTCAGATGGCGAGCAACTTGTTGATTATATTTGTCCGCCCGGGCAGACGTTCCCCATGGCTCTAGATGTTGACGGGGATTGTCAAGTCGATGTTGGCATCGCCTTCGACATCCTTACACCCAACTTGGATGGGCATCTGGAATTTCAAACTACGCCGACATTCGTCGGCCCATATCAAGTCACAACTGAGGGATTCCAGCGATTTGACCTCAAAGCACTCCCACTTCAACAGCGACATGTTGTTGAGTGGTATTACGAAGATGATTCGTGGTTGCGCGACTATTGAGTGAATTGCCTTTCCTGCTCTATGCCCACCGGCGTAGTGATTCTAGTCAGGCATATCCTGACTTGAGGTTGTCTCGAGGTTGCAAAGGACGCCGGTTAGATTCGCGTACATTGCACGCCATTGGCGACCCAAGTAACCGCTATTTTTGGTCCCTCAGCGATTTCGTAATGATCGAAACGGCACGTGCTGCCGCCGTTCGAACTTCTTCGTCTTCGTCATTCTCGGCAAGCTTGGACAACACGGCGAGAGCCGGTTCCGCGTCCTCACGCAACCCAGCCAACGCGTCGCATGCGATAATGCGAAAAGAGGCGAAGTCGTCACGGCACCATGTGATCAGCACTGGATGATACAAATCATACCCAGGGCCGATCTCTTGAATGAGATTCTCGATTCGAAAATCAGGCATTGAATCGGCCGAATCGAGCAGCGGCCGAAGCAGGTCAGCAGCCATTTGCTTGTCTTGCGTCAAGCGCACGTAAGCATGAATGACCTGAACCTGCGAATCATCCGAAAGTGACTGTGAATTCGCCAGCGCCAGCATCTTGCCCGCTGCTGCGCCGGCCTCGTCTGGAATTTCGCTTAGCGCCCAGGCGGCTGCGACCGAAATTCGCCGAGAGCCCATGTGATGATTCGAGACAGGCGTTTGATAAGTCTGCTCGTTTTCCAGCAACGGAATCAAGGCTTCGATAACGTCCTGGGGGTCGCGCAAGAATTTGAACATTTTTTCAGCCTGTTCGACTGCGATCGCCTTCACCTGTGCCGACGGATCCGCACATTTGGCAATGACAGCTTGGCGAATTCCCTTGGCAACGTACTGGTCGGTACGCCAGTTTACGTCAAGGCGAGTCAGACCAGCCAATGCACCTTCGCGAACAAGTTCTTCTTTGTCGTCCAGAAATGCTTGCAGGAATTCGTAACTGCTGTCCACGGGAAAGTGCAATTCGCTGACGCCCAAGACCGCGGCGCGACGCACCTTGGCATGCGCATTTGACTTGGCGACGCGAGCAAGACTCCGGAAGACTTGCAAATCGCCAATACCAACGGCGGCAATCACCTCAATGATCTGTGCTCTCTCGCGGGCTGCTAACTCTGGTTCCGCAACCTCGAAATCGTACATTTCCCACAGAGTGGGCAAAGCTCCTGCCGCCAGCGGCCCGTACTTGGGCAAGTCCTGCAGGACCACCAGGCGCGACTTATGTGGCAGCCCCTGAAATCGCCGGATCAACTCTTCGCAGTGAGCGGCCGTAGATTCAATGTCGCGCTGCGGTGTGAAGCGAATCTTTTGTGCACTTGCATGCGGGAAATCAGTAAGCGTGAAGAACATTCCCAAGACCCACGCCAAACAACGCAAACCACGTCGCATATACGCCTCCCATTCTCAACATCGGCCTATTGTGATTCTATCACTCGCCATCACACATCCGCGACAATTCCCTCAAGTACTCAATCGCCTCATCCACATCCGGCGTTTGCACGCCCACCTGCCGGCCGCCGCGGTCGCATTCGCAGAGGGTCATCAACGTTTCATAATCCTCGTGTTGGGCCATGCGTTTGCGGAGCCGCGCGCCCGCGGAGCCATCCTTGATGGTGTGGGCGATCATGTGATTCTCGATCAGCCAGGCCGTGCGTTCGGTGATGTAATCGCCGAGTGCCTCCAGCCCGGATCCAACGTGGTCAAGCGGATCGATGGCTTTGCCCACATCGTGCAGCAAGGCCGCCAGCAGGAACTCCTCATCGTAAGGCAGCTCATCGCGGCCCAGATCGAACACCTGCAGGCTGTGATACAGCGCGTCACCTTCGGGGTGATACTTGCGATGTTGCTTCACGTTCTCCAGCGGCAGCAAGAGCATTTCGTAGATCTGAAAGCGGTCGACTTTGTTCTCGGCCGCGTCAAGTTCATCGTCGAGTTCGATATCCGGATATTCCGCTGTGAGGAATTGCTCGAACTCGGCAATGCTCGCGCGTTCAATCGCCTTGCCGGTGATTGAACTCTTGAAGACAAAGTTCGCCTGCTTGGAACTGTAGACGGTCAGTTCAATCGGGAAACGTTCTTCAATATGGATGTGCGTGAAGATCCGCTCCTCGCCATGTTTACGAACTTGCTTGCGTTCCACCTCGTAGCGAAAGCCTTCGCCGTCGAGAATCGCGCACACGGATTCGATGCTGTCCGAAAAGACATGCAGATCGATATCGGAGCCGCGACGAACATGCCCTGTGAAGGTGCTGCCAATCACGCGCGGCCGGAAGCGCTCCAACAGTCGCATCAGCCGCAACGCTTCAATCCGCATTTCGCGAAGGTTCTGCGTGCGGGAGTCGCCTTCGTGAATCCGGGCGAAGATTTGAATCTCGTCGCGAATTTCACGGTTGCTGGGGAGATCATTCGGCTTGACCCAACCGCGACAGATGCGGCGTCCGGCCTTGATTTTGGCTCGCATGTATTCGGACTCTTGCCGCAAATACATGAGCCGGGCGGCTTCCCAGGCAATTTGCCGCCGAAGCTTCTCGTTCGACATGAAGACTTGCGCCGTTACCAAGCCCAACAATGCGGCGCGGGGCGTATGAGTTTGTCGCTCAGGTTGAGCAACTGTCTGTCATTGTAGTCATTCAACGACAATAACTCAAAGCGTCAGGTTCGCGCTAACCGGCTTTACGAACCACAGAATCTTCTTTGCTCGCAGCGCTTTCCGCAACTTGCGGCATCTTCAATACCGACCTCTGTGCTGGACCCCGGCGGTCCGGCGTAAATCCGCGTTGACCCGCGGAAAAGAACTCCGTGAACGCCGCGCTCACGCCTGCGGTGTGTTGCTCGCAAAGTTGCTCCAGCATCTCAGCCCAGGCCAGACCGCTGCGGTAGATAAAACGATAGGCTTCCTTGAGCTGTGCAACATCATCCGTCGAATAGCCGGCGCGACGCAAACCAACTTTGTTCAAACCAACCAGGCACGATGTCTCGCCATCAACCATCACAAACGGCGGAACATCGCGCGTCACGCGGGCCTGGCCCCCAACCATCGCCAGGCTTCCAATCCGGCAATGCTGATGCACGCCAACGGCGCCGCCAAGATACGCACGATCCGCAATCTGCACATGCCCGCCCAACATCACATTGTTGGCCAGGATGACTTCGTTCCCCACAACGCAATCATGGGCAACGTGCGCATTAACCATCAGCAGATTGCCGTCACCGATCAGCGTGGTTTGGCCGGCGTGCATCGCTCGATGCAGCGTCACATGCTCGCGAAAGACATTGCCATCGCCAATTTTCAGCTGGCCGGTTTCTTCCGGCGGAGCGATGTGCTGAGGCTGTCCACCAAGCACGGCATGTTCGCCCACTTGATTATCTGCCCCCAGGCTTGTCCCGCATTTGATCACGGCATGCGCGGCGATGCGGCAGTTTGGCCCAATATTCACGCCAGCTTCAATCACCGCGAAGGGCCCAACTTCCGTCCCCGCGGCAAGATTCGCATGTGGGCTGACACAAGCCAACGGGTGAACGTGCGCGAGCATCAGCAACTCCGAAATGTGAAGACGAACGAGCAATCGCTTGGGCATGAAGTTGGCCGCAAAAAATCCGCGATCACCAAACGCAGCCATCTCGTCTTATCGGCAGAAGCGGCAGCCGACTCGACTGCTGGCAGCAATTGCTGCCGAATGTCCAACGCCACGCGCAAAAAAGTGTGCTCGTCCGCACGCAACGCGAAGGATTCGGTGTTAGAATGCACGCGCTCGCCGGGCAAAACCACCTGTCTGCTAGCCCTGCCTGCACCCTCGTCAATCAAGAAATCGCGGAGACACTGACTCAGATGCCAACGGAACACGAAATCTACGACGAAGCCGAGCGGCTCAAGAACGAAGGCAAGTTGGAAGAGGCCGTCGCCAAGCTTCACGAAGCTTTGGAAGCCAAGCCGGACTACGCTTTGGCCCATTCCGCGCTCGCCGTGATTTATGGCCGGCTGCAAAAGCACGATGAAGCGATCAAACACGGACTTCAGGTCTGCGAATTGGAGCCACAAGATCCCTTCAGCTTCACGGCGATGAGCGTGACCTATCAAAGAGCCGGCAAAATCCAGGAAGCCGAAGACGCCCTGGCCCGGGCACGGATGATGGAGCAGGGTTAATTGGCATAGCGAGACGGAAAACACTCTCGACCGCGTGGCATCGTTGGTTTCAGAAATCGATTCTTGGGAGAATGTCATGCGGCAACAACCTGCGCGCCGTTCCTGTGAAGGCAATTCGCCTGCACCACTATGCGCCAAGCGCTCCGTCAAGAAGATCGCATTGTTGTGCATCGTTACCGGAATGATTGGCGCAAGCTCGCTGACGGCCTTCGCGATTCAGACTGTGGAGCCTGCTGAGGATTCGCCCATGCAACAATCGGATCGCCCGCGAGCGAGGGAAGCCGGTATTGTCATCGGCGTGTTTGATCCGGGCGAACACAACGCCATCACTGACGTGCCGGGCGTGAAAGTCGGGCATCAAACATTGCGCAACAGTGATTCGCAACGCACTGGCGTTACGGCCATCCTCCCGCACGATGGCAACATCTTTCAGCACAAAGTGCCTGCCGCAATTGCCGTGGGGAATGGCTTCGGCAAGTTGCTCGGCGTGACGCAGGTCCGCGAGTTGGGCCTGATCGAAACGCCAATCTTGCTGACCAACACGGTGAGTACGTTTGCCGTCGCCGATGCACTCGTGGCGTACACGCTCGATCTCCCCGGCAATGAAGACGTGCAAAGCGTCAATCCCGTTGTCGGCGAATGCAATGATGGTTATCTCAACGACATCCGCGCCATGTCCGTAACTCGCGAAGACGCCTGGGCCGCGATTGAAGCTGCCGAAGCGGGCGAAGTTGCCGAAGGGTGCGTGGGAGCCGGAACCGGCACGCGGTGCATGGGTTTCAAAGGCGGCATCGGCACGTCATCGCGCGTGCTGCCGGAAAACATGGGCAGCTACACGGTCGGCGTTCTCGTGCAGACGAACTTCGGCGGCATTCTCAATATCGACGGCGCGCCGGTCGGCGAGGAATTGGGCGTGCATGCGTTTCGTCGCCCCGATCGATCGCGCACCGGCAATGCTCGCCAACAGCAACAACCAGCCGCCCAACAAGAACTCGACGAGCCGGACCAGGAACATGGCTCGTGCATGATTGTCGTCGCAACGAACGCTCCGCTTGACGCGCGGCAATTGGAACGTCTGGCCCGCCGCGCGCTGCTCGGGTTGGCCGCCTTGGGAAGTCCGATGACGCACGGCAGCGGTGACTATGTGATTGCCTTCAGCACGGCCGAAGAACTCCGCGTTCCGTACGTCCGCGGCAAGAACACTCAAGCCGGTGAAGTCGTTCGCGATGACCGCATCAGCCCGCTCTTTCAAGCGGCAAAAGAAGCGACCGAAGAAGCCGTGCTCAACAGCTTGTTCAAGGCCGAAACAACGACTGGCCGCGACGGCAACGTCGCCCGCGCATTGCCATTGGACGAAGCGCTGGAAATCTGCCGAAAGCACGGCGTGCTGCAGGAAAGTAATGACAACAGCGGCCGCTAGACCATCGGCGAGTTCGCTTGTATCGCTGTGCGTGATAACCGTCATTCCCGCGGAGGCGGGAATCCAGGGAAATAGAGTCTCGCGCCGGATTCCACTAAGCCAGAAACGAAAGTCATTCCCGGCTAATCCTCAATCCCAAACGCCGCCGGATAAACAACCTTGCCGCTGACTCCCTCCAACGCGCCCGGCTGAAGTTCCACCGCCATCCAGGCAGCGCCTGAAAACGGCGAACGGAGCGGTCGCGCCATCTCCGGAGAGAATCCGAACCGCGGGTAGAAGTCGGGATGGCCGAGGACAACGACAATCCGTTCGCCCAATTCGCGGCAGCCGTTCAATCCGGCCTTAACCAGTTGACTGCCAATCCCCTGTCGTTGTCGTTCGGGCACAACGGCCATCGGCGCCAATGCCACTGCGGAGACAGCACCAGAATCTGTCTCAATCATCAGGCGGCTGAAGAGAATATGACCGACGATCGCCGCCTCCGCCGATTGATCTTCCGCGACAAGCGATAGCACGACATCGCCGGCGTCTCGCAGCGCGTCAACCAGTTGGGCTTCGCCGTCGGTTTCAAACGCCGCGGCATTGACGCGAAAGATCGCATCGCGGTCGGCCGGCTGTTCCTCGCGAATGGAAATCACTTTCCTGCAGACTCCTATCTCTTTCTCGCTGCCAAGTCGGTCCTGGCATTTGAGAAAAAATTGTTTTCGCGTGCAAATAATCCCCGCGCAAACCCTTATTTATTAACAGGGGGAATCTCTGACTTCCGTCCAACAAGTCACATGGTCCCCCAGCGGGGTTCGCGCTGCGCGCGAATGCCCCAAGGCTTCAACAGTTATCATTCGGCAACCATCGTAACTTAGGTCCTCTGGGAGATACGACAATTACCGCGCAACGTTTTATTCACGAGCAGCAACTCTTTGAAACGCGGATGATCTGCGCCGGGAAAGATTTCCGACGCTTCGGGAACGATTCCCATCGCGTTGCGAAAGGTTTCGGAAGCACGGGAAAAGGTTTCGGACGCGTGCTGAAAGGTTTCACACGCGCGAGAAAATGTTTCCAAGTTAATTCATCTGCGCGAGAAAACGCCGCTGTGAGCGCCACTCCAGCAACAGAACTCCAACGCAATCGCCGCGAAATCACGCATTTTGCACGTTGCAACAACTTGGCAATGCCGCTCGTGCTAGGCCTTGTCGTACGCGGCTTTGAGCCATTTCTTCAGTTCCGCGTTGACTTCCTTCTTATCCGAAATCTTTACGCGGTGCGAAACCATGGCGTTGAAACTCCCGGAAGCTTCCAATCGCCCTTCGGGGTCTTCGCCTTTGAGGTTGATTCCCACGTCGACGCGCGTCTTGGTGGATGGCTGAATCAAACCAAACTGCTTGCTGCGACGCAGACTGACGTAGGCCTTCTTGGGACTGATTTCGACATCCTTGCCAAAGCCCTGCACCATCTTGATGAGTGCATCGTAAATTGGCCGCAAGGCCGCCTTGTCGCCGGCGTACTGTGCTTCCACCAGATCATCACCGCCGCTGCCTTTGGACGAAGTCGCGGCGCTGCCCAGGTGTTCATGCGCAATCAAGTTTGCATAGCCGTGGCCGATGCCATGCTCAGACTTGAGAAACTTAACGATCTCTCCGTGTTTGGCTTTGCCGGAAGCTTTGGCAATCTTCAGCCAGGCCGGCAGGGTCTTGCCGGTCTTCTCTTTCAAATTGGCGATCATGCTGGCCGCCATGTCTTCGGGAGATTTCGCCATGGTATTCTCGGGTTAATGCTGCAAGAGACGGGTTGCAGAAGGAGTGTTGAGCGATCATTCAACACGGCGTTGGCGGTCATGTCAAGCACGTGGAGAAAAGCCAAACGGCCGCGCTTGCGCGAAGATTCCCAGAACACGGGATGTAATTCAAACGCCCGGCTCGGCACTCGCGGAATCGGCTGTTTGCTCGGCTTCGCTTTCTCGCTCCGCATCCTTCATCCAATGCCGGCCGGCCAACGTTGGTTCAAACTCGGGATGCCCGGCCAACTCCGCGATCGCTTTCAGGCACCGCAAAGTGATTTCGCCCAGGACCTCTTTGTCGTCATTGCCGCCATACTCGCTCAAGTCGATCGGCTCGCCGAACACGACCGTCACTCGCGCCGGTCGGCGAAAACTCGACATAGGCGAACCAAAATATGGCACGCCCTGCACGTAGCAAGGCACAATCGGCACGCCCGCTTTCACGGCCACCAAAGCAGCGCCAGGACGGCCTGGCAGCAAGACTTCGTCGCCTGTGTTTATTCGCCCTTCTGGGAACATACCGACAATTCCACCAGCCTGAGCATGACGGATGGCTGTCTTAGTGGCTGTCATATCCACGCGTCCGCGCGAGACAGCGATCGCTTTCGCATTGCGCAAGAACCAGCCCATGAGCCCAACAAAATACTCTTTGGCCACGATCCAACGCCCCATCTTGGGCATCGCCCTCTGCACGAAAACCGGATCAACCCCGCTGGTGTGATTGCAGACGCAAACAGCGCCCTGCTCGTGCGACAACGGCCAGCCATTCTTGTACGTGGTTCGCCAATAGATCCGGGTCAGCGGCCAGTTCAGCCAATAGAGCACAAGCTGAAGAAAGTTGAATTCGTACCGACGCGCGAACCGCCAACTGAAGAACACGATGGCCAAGAATACGGCCACCACTCCAATCATCACCCACTGTCCAGTTGACAACATGCTGCAAGCACAAAGGAGAAAGGATCACGAAATGCCGCGAGTGCGTTTTAGCACATCGCCCGCCGCCGCTGTATCTTCAGGCGACATTCCCAGGGAATTGTCATGCGGCGACGCCAGGGCCCCGTGGAATTCGAACGGATTTGACGAACGGTTGGGCTCCAAATCCAAAATCCGCCGCTGCCAGACTGAGAAATCCCTACTTTGCGGCTCAAACCACGCGTACAATGCGCCGTCACTTTCCGCGAGATACGCTTCGCGGGCCAAAGAAATCTATGAATTTCCAACTCTTACGACAATGAAGCTGCGTATTGGTGTCGTCGGTCTGGGAAATGACTGGGACACACGCTACAAGCCGGCGTTCCGATCGCTCGCCGACCGCTTTGAGGTGCGGGCCATTTGCGAACCGGTCGCCTTACGTGCTGATAAGGCGATCCACGACTTTAGCGCCTGTGGCGTAGATGGCTTTCGCGCGCTGGCCCGCCGCCCGGACATTGACGCCATCTTCGTTCTTTCCCGCGGGTGGTACGGAGAACTGCCGGTCCTCGCGGCCTGCGATGCCGGGAAATCGATCTATTGCACAGAAGGACTGGATGAGGATCTGGGTCGCGCCACTTCGCTCAAACGAAAGCTGGAGACAGCCGGTGTTTCTTTCTTGGCGGAATTCCCCCGGCGCTACGCGCCCGCCACGGCACGACTCAAGGAACTCATCGCCACACAACTCGGCCGCCCCAAGTTGTTGTTTTGCCATGCCCGCTTGTCCGCCAATCAGCGCACGAAGCTCAACGGGCATGCCGTCTCGCCGCCCCGCTCACCGATGAGTCACCTCATCGAGCTTGTCGATTGGTGCAGATATGTTGTTGGCGAAGACCCGACAACCGTGATGGGAGTTGAGCATGAGCCCAGCCTGGGATTCCATGGCGACTACCAAATGATGAGCCTTGAGTTTCGAGATCCGGAAGACGCGGACAAAGTCACCACGGCGCAAGTGAGTTGCGGCCAGTATATGCCGGCCGATTGGCCAGAAGCGGTGACTTTCCGGCCGCCGCCAGCGTTTCAAGTTGCCTGCGAGCACGGCATTGCCTTCGTCGATCTGCCGTCAACCATCATCTGGTTTGACAAAGCCGGCCGCCACATGGAGTCGTTGGACAGTGAACGGCCTGTGGGCGAGTTGATGTTGTTACAGTTTTATCGCTGCGTGACGAGCTTGCTCCACAACCCGACGGGTTTGGAGGACGCCTATCGTGCGTTGACAATCGTCCTCGCCGGTCAGGAAAGTTATCGTCGCGGCGTTCGCATGAAGATTGAAACCTAACGCAACGACTTTCCAATCACGAACGTTTCAATCACGCAGTCCGAGGCTGACATCCAAGGTCAGCTTGTCATTGTTTGCCGCAAATTGAATGGACGCTGGATCAATTCGCCGCAGGAAGCGAATGATCAGGCTGATCTGTTCTTCGGCTTCTTCCTGCGTACTTCCTTCCTGCAACATATTTTGGGCAACGAGGGCAGCTTTGTTTTCTTCCAGGACATCGCTCAGCACGTCAAAGTTGGTCAAGAGACGTGAATTGTCGCTCGTCGGTGCCGTCGTTTTCTGCAATTCGTCGACCAGTTGTTTGGCCAGTTCCGTTGTCGAAGAGAACACAAAGTGATCGCCCACTCGCACACAAGATGGCGACGCGTTAAAGACAATCGGCGCGGCTTCAACATCCGTGTTTGGGTCTGGCAGATAAGTGCCTGTCCAAACTTGCGCATCGTTGTGTTCTTGCATGCCCATTTGCAGCTTCGGTTGTCCGTTCATGGCGCCGGTGATGTTGATCACGCCGATGGCCGTTTGATAAGCCACCAACAACTGCGGGAAGATCTTGTCCGGATCTTTCATCTCGACAACCACGGCAACACCAGGAAGCTTGGCCGCAGGCTCCGGCTGACCAGGGGCGAAGTTCTGTTGCGCGACCACCAGCCGCAAACCTGGCTCAAGACTTCCCAGTACATCACGTCCAAATTCCATTCCGGAAAAGAACGTGCCCAATTGCGTATCGGCCTGGGAAAGCCCTGCGAGTGTGACCTCTTCAAACAGGTCATCACGCGAAAGCCAGAACTGCGAGAAATTGCGATACGTGGAGAGTGAAAGAATCACGCCAGGCGGCTCCAGCAACGGTTGCGCGGCCGCGTCACTCTCGGAAAAGTACCACGCCCGCCGCTGGGAAACATCTTCTCGCTCAAACGGCATTTCCACATGCAAGTCGATGTCGCCATCTTGGATATCGGCCGAAACGACGGCGTACTGCGCTTCGCCCAATGCGTCGAGTACTCCGCCAGCGATCAACTCCGCCAGCGGGTTGTTGGATGGCCCCGCAATGGCTTTGTTGAATTCTTGAAAGATCCGCAGCGGACCAAGTCGCGCGAAGCCCCAGACATCGCGATCGCTTGCCGCGGAGTTGGCAGCCTTGAAGCTATCATCATCGGCCAGCGAAGAACCGGCCGCTTTGCCGTGGTACCGGTCCAACATCAAGTTGATGGCGACTGGCTTGTTGCTCGCCAGGAACGTCCCATCAACGATGCAGTAATAGGCTTGAGCATTGAGCTTCCAGCCATTGGCGCCGCGGAACTCATATTTTTCCGCAGGGGGAGTTCCATTGTTGCGCGCGCCGGCGGCATGCAATTCCAAAACCTGTTCGCTCAGCGCATCCATTTGCTCGGCGTTCTTCGCTTGGGCGACAAGCAGGACGGCTTGTTGCAACGGATCAAAGCTGAGATGGATGCCCCCGCCGGTGACGTCATCAACAATCTCCGGCCAGCTTGCCCCCAACCTGTTTTCGACAAGATTCACGACTTGCTGGAACTGCCGGAACCCGTCGGACTCGAGACTGCGTTTGACGTCGCCAATCTGTTTGAGCTCATTCCAAATCCGGTCGTCCTGGCCAAACTCGACCAACGCCGAGGGATTGCGAATCTGCAAATAGGCGAAGGCGTTTGCCGGAAACAACTCCGCGGCATGCGAGATGGCGCTTCGCTCAGTGGCAGGGCCATCAATTGCCAGTTCGCCCGCTTCCAGCGAGCCGGGAGTGGCCGACGCATGCAGAATGGTCGCGACAGCCACAATCGGAAATGCCCAAACGAATGCCCAGAGAAAGCGCGGATTTGCACGACGACGCATGGCAAACTCCCTCGAGAAAGCGACCAGAGCCGGGATGTGAAAGGCAGTACCTCAGCCCCACAATTCAAGTTCGCCGTCTTGCCAAAAAAATCGGGAATTGGCAAAGATTTTTTTCGATTCGTTCGCCCCAAGCGGGCAACTCGTGGCGTCTGCGCACATTTGCATGGCGGAATCGTGGATTCCTGTTTCAGCCGGTCGGCATTTTCCGCCGCTTTCGGGCGTTTGGCGATTTCATTAGAATTCGACGCACAAATGCGGTTTTGTGGAGCGCGGAGGAAAGAAAGCACGGAAGAAAGAAAACGCTGAGCACGAGTCGCCTAGCGAACCGCAATTCGACAAGAGAAATTGCCGAACGTCGGCATGTTTTCGTGATACTCGGAGATTGAGATGGCTGGAAACTTTGAACGCACGTTGATCCTCTTCAAGCCGGACTGTGTGCAGCGGCGGCTTGTGGGGCGAATTCTGACACGATTTGAAGACAAGGGGCTCAGCGTTGTCGCCATGAAGATGATGCGGGTGACGCCTGAATTGTCGAAGCAACACTACGAAGAACACGTCGAGAAGCCGTTCTATCCCACGTTGGAAGCCTACATTACATCGGCTCCAATCGTGGCTGCGGTTCTGGAAGGGTTGCAAGCTATCGGCGTTGTGCGGGAGATGCTGGGCGCCACCAGCGGACTCAAAGCGGCCGCCGGCACAATCCGCGGAGATTTCTCCAGCAGCCGGCAGATGAATCTCGTTCATGCCTCGGATGGTCCTGGTGCGGCAACTCGCGAGATCGATCTTTACTTCAATGCAAACGAACTCGTTGACTACGAACCCACTTTGCGCAAATGGATGAAGGCGGAAGACGAGTAGAGCTGAATCGGAATGTGTTTTGTGAGCGCGCAAGTCGCGCGCCGCGAAGCATGGACTCACTTTCGCCAAAACGGTCCCATGCCCTATCCGCGGTTTTTCCTCGCTCGCCAGGTTTTTCCCAGGCCACGCTTGGTTGAGCCCGGCGGTGACCTCCGCGCGACCATTGCACAGACCGTTGCCAAAGAGCTTGAGAAGTGCGGGTTTGGTGCCGCGCTCAAGCCGGGGCAATCCGTCGCGATAACCGCGGGCAGTCGCGGAATCGCAAACATTGCGCTGATCTTGAATGCAGCGGCGGACTTTGTTCGTGAATGTGGCTGTGAGCCGTTTCTGGTGCCGGCGATGGGCAGCCATGGCGGGGGGACTTCGGCAGGGCAAGCCGCAGTTCTGGCGAACTTGGGAATCACGGAAGAAACCGTGGGCTGCCCGATTCGT
>CALJLD010000242.1 GCA_937982665.1 uncultured Planctomycetales bacterium | reverse complement strand
CGGCATTACACCCTGGGTCACGGGCCATTTTGCCGGGGTTACACCCAGGATTGCGGACAATTTGAGAGGCTCAAGACCGGGAACGCTTGGGAGTCCTTTTCGCCCGGACGGTAACACTGAGAAGCGGGAATTTGCGCGCGGCAAAAACTTCACTTTCTGCATGGAATTGCTCTTTACCAGTGTGCAGCTTTTGCGGCAGCTGCGCCCAGTTTCGTGCGCAAACTCGGCCGCCTAATGAACGCTGGGCAAGGGCGTTTGCCACGGCGGCGGTTTGCTCAATTGCCGCCGGCGTTTTGGGCGGCTGGTTTTGGGGAGAGGGTGATCTTTACGTGCGGCATTTCATCGTAGAACTTGATCACCAGTGGTTGGCAATTATCTGCTTCCACGCGGACCAGACTGCTGCCGGTTTGATAAGGGCCCGGCTCCGGCGGTTTGCCACCCATGTTGTACGCGGCGAACACCGTCGTGCAGAAAACAAACCGTCCTGTTTTCGAGTCGTAGATGATTGGCTCTTCGTCATCCAGGCTGCTCCCCAGCAGCATCGCATCATTCGTTCGATAGAACTTGGGCTCGCTGGCGGGCGTTCCGTCGTGCTGCAGAATTTGCCCTGTAATGATGACTTCGGCGTAGCCGTCACCGTGCCCTCGCATCTGTTCGGAAATGCGAGTGGAATCGGTCCCAGGCCAGGCGGACGGTGGAACGAAGTCGCCTGGTTGAGACTCAGAAATCTCGAGGGTTTGCTCCGGAGGCTTACCGCAAGCGATTGCGCAAGCCCGCAGCTTGGTCAGCATGTACTTGCTGGCTTCGTCCATACGGCGCTCAATGACCGGCAACAGTCGAGCATCGCCAAATTGTGCGATTACCGGAAGCGGCAAGTATTCGCTCGCAAGCATCTCCGCCTGCAATTCCTGATACTCAGGCTGGGAGCTGCGCAGGATCTCCAACAGCCGTGGATAGTCGCGAGCGTCCAACGCCTGCGGATTGTTCCGCAGAAACTCAAGGGCCGCGTCAGGATATTCGCACATCGGCAAGAACAGATGAGATGCCGCCATGCTCAGCTTCATGCCTTGCAACTGATTAGCGGCCTGCTCATCAACTCCGATCTCGCTAATCGCGCCAGCCACACTCCACAACGCGGACTCGCCTTGATTCTGCAAGCATTCCAACAAAGCCGGCAACGCAGGCTGGGCTGCTTTGCCAAAACCGCCCAAAGACCTGGCCGCCTCGTTGGCAACGCTGAAATCGTCACTGTCTAAGAGCCCAACCAAGACAGGAATGCACTTCTCCGGAGCGGCTTGAATTGCACCGATTGCTTGCAGCCCATGGTATATAACGGTTGTGTCGTTGTTGGGCGTCAAAGCCGCGCCCTGTGGCTGCAGCATTTCGATCAGCGCATCTACCACTTCTTCCTTGCGCTCTGTCAAGTTGTCCCAGCCAGCCATGTTTGCCAACGCATAGGCGGCTTTGCCACGGCGGCCCAAGTTGGGACTCTTGAGAGCTTCCAGCAAGGCAGGCACGGCCGGGTTCCCCAACTTGGCAAGTTCCATCGCCGCGTAATGATCGCGATCTGCGATGGCCAAGGTTTCGATCATCTTAGGGACAAACATTTCCGGGGGCGCGCCCAACTCGCGCGAGGTGCCGGCGACCTTGACCCACAACTTAGGGTCATTGCGCGCCATTAGCGGCTGCAACCTTGGGATGGCGGCCTTGGCATCTGATCCGAAGATTGCCAAAGCGGTCATGGCGTTGTACGCGGGACTGGGATCCCAGGCGTCCTCCGGAAAATCGTCGACCATGGGAATCAGCGCAGGGATGGCGGCTTCCGCTCTCGGCCCAATCCAGGAAATGGCAATCGCGGCCGCGGCGCGGACATCGCTTGCCGGGTCCGCCAAAGCGACAATCAACGCATCCGTAATCGGCTTGATCTGTTGCGCGTTGAGCTGGGGCGGCTCTTCCGAATCGATCGGCACGTCCGAGAATCCGCCGTAAGTCATGCGGCCGGAGCGAACCATGAAGCCGAGCGCTTCAGCGGCTTCTCCACGCGTCTTGGGCTCTTGCGAGTTCTTCAGCAACTCCATCCATTGCGCTGCCGATTTCTCACCGTAAGGCGGCAGGTCTTCAATGTCATCGATCTGCTGTGCGGAGAAGAGTGATGCACTGACCGCGGTGATCACAATCCCAGCGGCCGCGAGAATCGCGAAATTTCTCAGTTGCCGAATCGCCGTATTGCTCGCCACGATATGCCTCCCGATCGTATATGAGCGCTTGTGCGATAGCGCGTTTTTGAGATTTGCCCAATATCAAAAGTCTAGAAGGCCGCGAACAAATGGAAAAGAAACCGCGGATCGCAACTTCAGAAACGCAGTTCTTTGTGCGATTAGAATTCCCGGCGGCGCATCTGATTAAACCGGCGAAGTTGGCCGAGGTCTCGATTGATGCCTGCCAAAAATCCAGCGTGCCCATCAAGGCTTACAAAAGCGAGCTAAACACGCGGTCAAACCTATGCCGTGAGAGTGACAATCGCCCAAAGCGTTTACACGTCGTGCCAAAACGTCTTGTCGATGCTCAACCTGGCCAATCTTGGACAAACCACTCGGGTGGTTCGCAACCTTCAGCATCCTGCGATTAGGATAACGTGAGAGCCACGCGAGTGGTCCGCTTCCTTGATGTTCGCTTCCGCGATAGCAGCAATACCAATCCATGCCGCATGTTGCCTTCGTTCCGCTGACAGGCTTGCGCGTCCGCTCCGCGGAGATGCTGGAGTTGGGAATGTCGCTGCCGGGTTTGCGGCAACGAGCCTCCGCTTTGCAGGAACTGCCTGCGTTGGGATTGCTGACGCTGGCCGGCATGACTCCTCATGACTGGAGCTGCAGCTGGCATGCAGCGCAGGGATGTGAGAACGAGTTGGTTGAGGACGTTGCGGCGACTGGGCCAACCTTGATTGCCATCTCCGCGCTGACAGCGTCCGCCGAGGATGCTTATCGCTTAAGCGCTGCATTCGCGGAGCGATCTTTGCCGGTTGTGATTGGCGGCTTGCATGCCACGGCGTGTTCTGAAGAAGTGGCGCGGCATTGTGACGCCGTGGTTGTGGGCGATGGGGAACCAGTCTGGCAGGAGGTTCTCGCCGATGCAGCGCGCGGACAGTTGCGTCCCAAGTATCAGGCCAGCCGAACGTTCGATCTGGCCGAAGCTCCGCTGCCGCGGTTCGATCTGCTGGGACACGCGCCTCCGCGATGGACGCTGCAGACTCAGCGAGGCTGCCCTTTCGCTTGTGATTTTTGCGGCGCCAGCCGATTGCTGGGCCCATTTCGCGAGAAGCCGATCGAACGAATTCGTGCCGAGCTGGCCGCAATGAACAGCATCACTCCGCGACCATGGCTGGAACTTGCGGACGATAACACGTTCGCTGGCGAGCGCGACACCAGCGAGTTGTTTGCCGCCTTGCAGGAATCCGGAGCGAGATACTTCACCGAGGCGGACTGGCGTATTGGCGAGCGTCCGGACGTGCTGGCCAGCCTTGCGGATTCAGGTTGTGTGCAGGTGCTGGTGGGAATTGAGTCATTGCAGTTCCGCTACCCAGGCATGGGGGCAAAGCACGCCGAACTCCAGCGGATGATGGACGCGGTTCAGGCGATCCAGGAAGCTGGTGTTGCCGTCAACGGATGTTTCGTGATTGGCGCGGATGGCGAAACGGACGCATCGCTCGATCATATGACCGAGTTCGTTTTGCAAAGTCCGTTGGCAGAAGTGCAGATCACGTTGCAAACGCCTTTTCCCGGCACGGGTTTGTACCGCCGACTGCAACGCGAGAACCGCTTGCTGGCGGATCGCGGATGGTCATATTATTCGTTGTTCGATGTCACTTATCAGCCCGATTGCCTGACAGTGGAAGGGCTTGAGTCCGGCTTTCGCCGCGTGCTGAGAAATGTTTTCTCGCCAGAAGCTTCGCGACGTCGCTTTGAGCTGCGTAAGGCCATCTTGCGAAACCCGCGCGCTTCATCGCAATGATTCACATTCGCACACTCATCGCATTTCTGTTTGGAGATCGTGAAGCGATCCTCGCGGTCGCCAACGGTCGCCGCGTGATTTGGCTTGGGCTGTTGTTCGTCCTCTCCGCAGGCTTTGCTCGCGAATACGATGTTGAGGATCTGGTCCACGAGCCGTGGCATGTGCTGTTGCCGCTGGGGGCTTCGCTCTTGACGTCGTTTGTGTTGTTTCTGTTGCTGACCGTGAGTTGCCTTCCGCGCGGTCCGAGCGCCAGCAACAGCCAAACGCCACTTTGGAAGCGATACCGCGCCTTCCTGGGTCTGTATTGGATGACAGCTCCCCTGGCTTGGCTGTACGCCATGCCCGTCGAGCGGTTTCTGGATTCCGCAACGGCCGTGGGCGTCAACCTCTCCTTGTTGGGGCTGGTGTCTTTGTGGCGCGTGGTCTTGATGACTAAGATTGTAACCGTCGTCTACTCTCGGTCCGCGGCGGCGGCGTTTTTTGTCGTGATGTTTTTTGCCGACACGGTTGTTGTTTGCGTGATGCTGTTCACGCCGCTGCCGAT
>CALJLD010000241.1 GCA_937982665.1 uncultured Planctomycetales bacterium | reverse complement strand
GAGATCCGCGCGTCGCAGATTTTTTTAAAACTCGTGTTGCCCACTGCGCAGCTTCGGTGGGAATTTGCCGATTCGCTCTTTGGCAATTTGGAATTAACGTAAGCCTGCAAGCGCATCGCCTGCGGCGCGGCGATCCGCGCTTGGTGCATTGCAAACATGAAGCGTTTGCACCTCACCTAGCATGATCTCCGCGACTTGCCGCGAAGCATCGCAGTGCTGCAACGCGCCATCACTAACGTCCGCTGCCGATGGGGCTTCCCGGTGGCGCGGAGACGCCAGCTGGTGTTGCGGCCGTCTCGTGAGGTCTTGCGAAGAAACGCTCGATCTCGCGGATGGTTGTTGCGGCGAATCGCTCGTCGATCGGCGTGGCATTCTCTGCTGTGCCGGCCGCGACGATGCCGGCTAATGCCTGCACGCGGGCGAGACCAGCTTCGGCCTCCGCGCGAACTTCAGGCGAGACCTGGCTGGCGGATGCGAGGTCCATAAGCTGGCGAACCAGCGCATCGCGGACCACACGATGCACAGCCAGCTCGGCATCGTCCGCGGGGGATTGCCCCCAGATGTGCTCCACAAGCGTTTGCACAACTTCGTGCAGATCAAGGACTTTGTCCTGAGCCGACTTTGTGTCCACTACGGATGTTTGTTGCGCGGCCAGTCGCGTCGCTCTTTGCGTTTGCAGGATGTTTCCCAGCGTCATGTCAGCAGCCACGCGAGCCGCCGTGAGCGGGTCAAACATCAGGCCAGTTCGCCCTGGGAAACGCTCCTGATCGTTGAGAAGAGAGTACGGAGCAGGCGGTATGGCGTTCACGACATCCGGATCGATCACCAGTTCCGCGGGATCAAGCGTGAGCAACAACGCCTGGAGAGCTTCGCGTTGACGTTTTGCCGGGACAGGCGAGACAGGCGTTTGCCCATCGCCGCGCACAGCATATGTGTATTCCGCGCCGCCAAGCATCTTGGCCGTGGCATCCACCTGGTAGCGATGATGCAGGTAGAGCGGAACAAGCGTGAGCTCCAGCTCAGACATGGCCAGACCTTCTGGCATGTTCCCCGGCGAGAAGCGATCAAGACCAATGCGGCGCACACGCATCTCATGCTTTAGCGCTGCGATGGGGTCGGTCCCTTCGTCCCACAAGTTTGCCAGCGGATGAGCCGCGCCGGCCGGTCGTGCGTCGCTATCAGAAATGTAGCGGTAGCCGTTTTGCAACGCGGACTGCACAAGCTCTTCCAGCTCAGCGTCTTCATCGGCATCGGGAGGAAACTGCGAGTACGCGTACTGCACGGAGAACTTGTCCCACTCGCCGATGCCAACGCCATAAGCATCGGAAAGATCAAAAGTACCATCGTCCTTGATCTTCACTCGCGGGGCCGGGTAATCCATCACGGACGCCCTGTCCGCGTAAGTGCTGGCTGCAAAGTTGTGAGCAAAGCCCAGAGTATGGCCAACTTCGTGAGCGGAAAGCTGACGGATGCGGGCGAGTGCGACATCAACCGGCTGAAGCTGAGCATCAAGCTCCGCGAGATAGGCCTCCTCCGGAATGCCGCCCAGACCGCAACACATGCCGTGGCCGTGCGCGTGATTGTGGCTACCAGGCGATGGGCTCAAGAGTGCCGCCGCGGTCATCGCGCCGCTGGCGGAAACGCCTTGCATGCCCTCGAAAAGAGTGCGGTCCTGACGGACGCGAAGCGAACCGAGCGTGACGTGACCCTTGATGATCTCGCCAGTGCGTGGGTCCGTCACAGAGCCGCCATAGCTCCAGCCTCGCGTGGAGCGATGCACCCACTGTATGACGTTGTAGCGAACGTCCATGGGGTCAGCATCAACCGGCAACACGCGAACCTGAAAAGCATTGCGAAAGCCGGCCGCCTCGAAGGCCTGGTTCCACCAACTCGCACCCTCGATCAACGCCTGGCGAATGAGCGGCGGCGCTCCGGGATCTACGTAATAGATGATTGGTTCCACGGCCTCAGAAACGGCCGCGCGGGGGTTCTGCTTCTTGAGCCGATGCCGCGAGATCCAGCGTTTCTCCAGCGGTTGGTCAATCGGCGTTGCGTAATCCGCAAAGGAGATCCCAAACGAGGAATTCCGCGGATCGTATTTTCGCGGCGTGTACCCGTCATCAGGAAGCTTGATGAACGAATGATGCTGCCGCAACGTGACAGCCTGGGGGATCGGCGAAGTCTGTCGCACGTGCCGGCCAGGGTTGCGACCGGCGAATGTGAGCGTCACTTCGAACTCAGTGTTTTCCGGGAATGCTTTGCACCGCGGCAAGTACATCGCGCTGCGTGAATCATCGAGGGAAAAGTCGCCTTGGTCAGACTGACGCAGCGTGCCAATCACGTCGTGAGCATCACGCATGAGGAAGTCCGTCGCATCGACGAGGATCGTGCCGTTTGCCTCAGCCTCGACCTTGGTTCCCCATAGGATGGATTCCGCGAACGATTGCTCGACCGCACGCTGCTCCGCGGAATCCTCGGACAAAGCGCGGAATCGCAAGTTGCGCTGCTTGAGCAGAACCTTTGGGCCAACACGTTCAAAGCGGACAACGTGCTCACTGCCGAGCTGACCGCGATCAAGGCCAACAGGGTTTGAGCCCAGGCCAGTTGCCAAGGATTCCACGTAGAGAAACTCTTCTTCAAGCCGAGGAATCTCCAGCCAGATCTTCCCTTCGTTGGCATCCCAGTAGTAGGGGAAGTAGCCATCGTTGCGTTCCAGATCTTTCGTCTTTTCCGCGATGCTGGGAATCGCTGGCTTGTCGTCCTCGGTGTCGTCAGCTTGGTCTTGCTGTTCCTCATCCTGGTTCGCGGCTTGCTGCGTTTCATCAGCATCTTGCAAGCTGGCCACAGCTGGCGAAAGCACAAAGCTTGTGGCAAAGACCGAAGCAAAGAAAAGAGCGAACGCGAAACGCGCAAATGTCATGACGGCACCATCGCGACAAAAGAGGGCGTGACGAAAAGAAGCGTGACCCGCAGCGTCAACGTGCAAAAACCCTGCGAAGTCATTGCGAAACGATTGCTGCCGCTACTTTACCCAGGCCGTGAGCCGCATGCCACTAAGAGGGCGAATTCGCCGTGTTGCTTCGTTACGTATTTGCGGTATTACCTCACGAGCGTTCCGCGATGCCCTTTCTCCATCACCTCTTAGCGTTGCGGCCGCGCGACGCGTTCCATTGACAGGAATCGCGGACGACCCTCTCGTTGCAACCAATCACGCACAGGGCTGAACGCCCTCACGCGAACATTACTGCTGGCTTCAAAAACACCAGAACCGGGGACGACGAACTTGACGTTGGCCAGGCCCAAGTGGGAGTATTCCAGATCGAACTCGGGATGTATTGCTTGAAAGTTGAGCTTGTAACGCGGTGAGCCAGCAACAAAGTCTGCGGCATTGACGGGAATACTCCATCGCCCCAACTTGCGGATGGCATGATGTGACGTGACTTTGGAAGATTGCGGTGCGAAGAGGGTGACTTCCAGAGTGCCAGACGCGGGAATCAACCAGCCTTGGCTTGAGGTGGGATGCAAGGTCACAAGCAGGCCATCAGCTTCAACATCGCCATCCCAGTTGCCAAGGCTGACGTCAGCAGAAATTGCGGCCACCCGCGGCACCGTGCCGAGCACAAACTCAGCAGCATCCGCGTGACTCATGCCGGATGAAAACCAGGGATCAATGTTCTGGCGATTGCCTGGCTGCGCTTGATCCGGGCCGAACTCCCAAATGTTGAGTTCGCCTGCAGCAAAGTCCTGCACGTTCGCGCGAAAGTCATCGATGGGAACTTGCACGCCATCAACGTGAAGCTCGCTAATGTGATCCCAGTTCACGGGGCGGAGCACTTTTGCGCTACGAGTTTCGAAACGCAGCCACAGCTTGTCCGCGCTGCTGCGGGGATCAGCGACTGCCGTGAACTCTCGTCCGCTGCTCAGCTTCACGTAGACCAAAGGTGCGGGTGCAGCATCTTCCTGCGGCGCAGCTTGATCTTGCGCGACTAGCTCGTTCGTGTTCGCGCGAAGGTCCGTAGCGACGAAGGCGATGGCGAAGGCAAACATCGCGGCGGCAACGCAAAGACGAATGGTGCGGTGGGATCGATTAGGCGAATCTTGGCGACAAGTTGCAGGGCGGTACATCGTGGGTCTCCGGCTGGTGGCGTGGGATTGCCTGACACAAAGGCAAACAGCGTGCCCGGCTTACCCGCATGGCTCCATTGTGGGCAGATAAACCCCGTAGCTGCAACGGTTTGCGGCGGACCCCCGCTGGGCCTGACGCTGAGTTGCTGCCGCGCAACCTCAACACCAGATGTTGCGTATGGGCAACATTCACGCTTTGCGAAGCAGGCCGGTTTGGGAAGCTGCGAAACGCTTGATGCCGGTCTGGCGAATGCTGGCCAAACCGCACGTCGTTCGCCGAGTTTCAGGAGTAGCGCGTCTCATCCCCGCGCCCCTCCCTGGCTGATTGCTCTCACACCCATTTTCGCCTTGGAGGTTGTTATGCGATTTCTCTTCGTTTGGGTTTGGGAGTTGTCCTTCTTCGTCACGCTGGCGATTTGCAGCACGATCTTGCCAGCGCAAGATAATCTGCCAGGGCAAGGCGCGCCACCGCAAAGATTGCAAACGCAACAGCAGTGGGATTTCAACCCAGAGTATCGCGAAGGCAAAGAAGTGCAGAAGCTGCGCGGATCGATCCGCGTGGTGGAAGACCGCTATGTTTTCTTTCCGCAGGCCGGCGCTTATCGCTTTGTGCTACTAGAAAACCTCAACCTGGAACGGATCGCCAGGGCAATGGCGGAAGCCACGCTTGATGTCGTGTGGGAGGTTGACGCGGAAGTCACTGAGTTCAGCGGTTCAAACTACCTGCTGGTTCAGCGTGCCCAGATTGTCTCCGCTGAGTAGCAGCGGCGAATGCCGATGACGCCACGAAGATGATGAAGTCACAATGTTGATGACGTTACGTTGTGGCGCGCTACAATGTTGTCATGACGAATCCCCGACAGCAGACAAACTCCAAGCGTCAACCGCCTGCTGAGCCGGGGGATGCGAATCCCTATGCCGCGCCAAGCGAAGAGCTGGCCGCGCCGGCTGCGCGAAAAAGTCACGCCGCAAATGAAGTCGCGGACCGATTGGCCGCGCGCCGCAAAGGCCTGGTGATTCTT
>CALJLD010000240.1 GCA_937982665.1 uncultured Planctomycetales bacterium | reverse complement strand
CGGCGCGGTTAGTTCGACTTCTCCCATTCTTGAAGTGGACGCTTGCGATATTGCGGCCGCGCGTCTTTGTCCGGCGTGGCATCGACGATCGCCTGGAATTTGGCCTGGGCCGCTTTGTGCTCCGGCTGATTGCTCTCCAGTAAGTTGTTTTGCTCTAAGGGATCGGCCTGGAGGTCAAACAATTTGCTGATTTGTTTATCGGTTTCGACCCAGACCTTGAAGCGTTTGTCGCGGATCACGCGGTCCGTGTAATCGTTCTGGCCGCGGACTCCTTGATCATCTTGCTTGGCCGGTCCATGCCCTAAGGCCATGATCCAGTCGCGCGCTGAGTCGTCAGCCTGGCCCAGCATCACCGGGGCGAACGACTTGCCGTCCAATGTCAATCCAGCGGGGATCTCCGCGCCGCCCAATTCGGCGAAGGTCGGCAGCAAGTCCGTGAAGTCCATCAGCGCATCGGTTTCACTGCCTGCGGGAACGGTGCCAGGGCAATTGACGATGAACGGTTCGCAAACGCCTCCTTCAAACTTGGAACTCTTGCCGCCACTGGGACGAACGCCATTGACGGTCCCGCGCAAACGTCCGCCGGTCCCGTTGTCCGTTGTGAAGATAATGATCGTGTTTTCGCGGAGTCCCAATTCGTCAAACTTGTTGACCAGCTTGCCAACCAGTTCATCCGTATAGCGGATCATCGCTTTGTGTTGGCCCAGTGTCCCTTCGGCATTCGGTTCAGATGGCGTCGTCGTCAGCGGACCGTGCGTCAGGCACATCGGCCAGTACAGCATCATCGGTTCGTCTTTGTTCTTTTCCACGAAATCGATGAGGAAATCGCAGTAGATGTCGGGACCGAACTCGCCCGTGTAAGACTTGCTGCCGCTGGACGTATGGATGTATGCATCCCAATAGCGGTTGGCACTCTGCGGGTTCTTGCGTTCGTAGCCGGTCCACATGCACCAGTCATCAAAGCCATGCTTGGCAAGCACTTCCGGCTCAATGCGAAAGTCATTGATCTGCCACTTGCCGGCGATCGCCGTCTTGTAGCCAGCCGTTTTCAGGATCTCGGCGAAGGTCGTGTACTTCTCCCAATCGAAGTAGGCATCGCCCCAGCGCGGCACATCCCAATGATTGACCCAACCAGTTCGCCAGGGATATTGCCCTGTCAGCAACGTCGCCCGAGTGGGCGTGCATTGCGGCATTGACCAGGCGTTGTTGAACTTCATACCCCCGGCAGCCAGGCGATCAACATTCGGCGTTTCGATATCATCCGCGCCGTAGCAACTGATCCAGTCTTTGCCGAGATCATCGACCATGATGAACACGATGTTCGGATGGACGGCAGAACCTTCCTGCGCTGTAGCCAGCGAGCCAAGGATGGATGCAAAAGCAAGAACCGACAAAAGCAGAATTAGCGACGATCGCCACATAAGACAATGACCTTGCGGAGGGGAGTAACAGCAAGTCGCAGCAACGCACATCCTGCGCGATGAAAGGCCAAATGTCACGCTGCCGGTTGCCGAATCGCGAATTCCCAAAACTGTGGCCCGGCTTGTGAGCGCGCTCCCTCCGGCGGTAAGATCGGTCAAACTCGCCGCTCGTCCAACTTCTTCATTTGCCAACAGCTATGACTTCTCCACTCGCCGAGGATATTGCCTGGCTGAATTCACGCCTGGACGAGGTCATCTCGGGTTCACCAAGTGAGAGTGTTGCGCAGCTTCACGCGATTGCTGAGCGGATGTTGGAATCCGGCCAGTTGGCGACCGAGTTGGCGGAATTGAACTACGAGGAGATTCACGCTGTCCTAAAGCTGCTGACCATTCGATTTCATTTGCGGAACAAGGCCGAGCAGGTTCACATCGCACGGGTGAATCGTAACCGGGAGCGTGTGGCAACCGCCGAGACGCCGCGGTCAGAGTCGTTGGCCGAAGCGATTGGTCTTTTGGCCAAACGCAACGTCGCATTGGAACAGGTCCAGAAAGTACTTGCTCAGCTTGATATCCGCCCGACATTGACGGCCCATCCCACGGAGTCGCGGCGACGCAGCGTGATCCAAAAGCAAGCCCGCGTTGCCGATTTGTTGCACATCAAGAACGCGGAGGGCGCGACGCCTGAAGAATCTACCCGGGCGGAAGGCGCGATGCGGCAAACGCTTTCGCTGTTGCTGGCCACGGACGAAGTTCGCGCGCGCAGATTGGAAGTGATTGATGAAGTCCGCAACGGCGTGCATTATCTCGCCGGCGCCATTTGGGATGCCGTGCCGGAGTTGTACCGTGACCTGACCACGGCGATTGAAACGTACTACGGGCAACAACCAGATTTGCCAGCGTTCTTGAGATACCGCTCTTGGATTGGCGGCGACCGCGATGGAAATCCGAACGTGACCGCCGCGCTGACGGAGAGCGCCTTCGGCGAGATGCGAACGGCTGCGATTGCGCGTCACACCGAGGCCCTTGAGAGTCTGCGACTGGAGTTGAGCGTTTCCAATCGCCGGGTTCCCATTGATGAGCGTTTGACGGATTCCATTCGCCGCGATGAAGAAGAGCAACCGCTTGATCCGTACTTTGTCCGGCATCTCGCTCGCGAGCCTTTCCGGGTCAAGATTCGGCATATGCAGATGCGGCTTGGGCAGCCTGAGTATTCCTCACAGCGGTTTCTTTCTGACCTTCTCGTTTTGCAGCGCGCACTCGTGCACGCGGGACTCAACGAAGTTGCCCGGAATGGACCGCTGGCGGACGCCATCATTCGCGCGAAGACGTTTGGTTTTCACCTGGCGGCACTCGATATTCGGCAAGACAGTCGAGTCCATGAAGTGGTTGTGGCCGAGTTGTTGCGGACCGCAGGCGTAGAAACCGATTACCTGGCGTTGGACGAAACTTCTCGCTCGCGTGTCCTGCGGCAAGAGTTGCAGACCGGGCGGCCGTTGTTGCCAAGAGGTGTTGAGCTCTCCGCGGAATCGGCCCCGTTGCTGAAGACGTTGGAAGTGATCTTTGCAACTGTGACTAAAGAGCCGGAGTCCGTTGGCTCATACATCATCAGCATGGCACACCAGCCCAGCGACGTCTTGGAAGTCTTGATTTTGTTTCGCGAAGCCGGTTTGTGGACGAACGCAAATGGCGAAGTAAGCTGCCCGTTGGACATCGCTCCGCTGTTCGAAACGGTGGATGACTTGGATGGGGCAGCGAGCGTGATGCAAGAGTTATTTGCAGATCCGATTTATGCGAAGCAACTGCAAGCCCGGGGCGGTTTTCAGGAGATCATGCTGGGCTATTCGGACAGCAACAAGGACGGTGGATATTGGGCGGCCAACTGGCGTTTGCAAAATGCCCAATCCGAGCTGAGCGAGGTCTGCCGCGCCGCCGGTGTTCGATTTCGGTTCTTTCATGGTCGCGGCGGTACAGTGGCCCGCGGAGGTGGGCGCGCACACCGTGCAATTTTGGCAAGCCCCCCGGCCAGCCGGAATGGCCAAATCCGCTTCACCGAACAAGGCGAAGTGATTTCCTTCCGCTATGCCATGCCAACTCTCGCTCATCGCCACGTGGAACAAATCGCCAACGCAATGATCCTGGCGACGGCCGAAGCAAAGAACGCGTCCGCAGCGGAAGGCGAGCAGGAACTTGCGGAGCTGATGAATCTCTTGGCAGGTCATTCTCGTCGCGCGTACCGCCAACTCATTGACGATGCAAAGTTCTGGCCGGCATTTCTCGAGTGCTCGCCTGTCTTGCACATCGGAGAGTTGCCCATCGCCTCGCGTCCGGTTTCCCGCTCAGGCGGAGAAATCCGTTTTCAAAACCTGAGGGCGATACCCTGGGTCTTCGCTTGGACACAAATGCGGTTCAACGCACCGGGATGGTATGGCATTGGTTCCGCGTTTTCTTCAGAAGTGAACGGCAAGCCAGAGGCGCTGAACCTGTGCCAAAGTGCATACAAAGCAGGCGGGTACTTTCGGGCATTCATCGATAACGCCCAGCAGGAAATGGCACGCGCGCGGTTGCCGGTGGCTCGCTGGTACCTAGACCAAGAGCACGCCGAACTCTACGAGGCGGTGGCCGAGGAGTTTGAGCTCGCCAAGGCAGCCATTCTCGCCATCACGGATCAAGAGGAATTGCTCGACAACAATCGGGTGATTCAACAGTCGATACGCGAACGCAATCCTGATACGGATATCATCAACGCATTGCAGGTTGAACTCCTGCGTCGGTGGCGCCAAGCTGGCGAGAGTGAATCTGGCGAGTTGCGCTCGTTGATTCTGCTGAGCGTCAACGCGCTCGCCGCAGCCATGCAAAGCACAGGCTAGCGGGGTAGCCGGATTCTCGAATACAACGGCATGTGCCGGTAATACACCTCAAGCGTGTATACGGCCAGACAAGTCACATATAGCCGACCGCCATCACGACCCCAAAAATCGTCGTCTGGCTCCCAACTGCCGGCTTCGTCGCCGGTTCGCGTTTGATGCTTCACAAGAAGGTCGCGCATCTCGTTATTCCATTTGGTCCACGCTCTTCCCTCCATGTGATGGGTCACTTGCGTCGCGTAATACCAGTAATAGACGTTGGTGTCCGCATTGTTCCAGCGCGGTAGATTTCGCGGCGAAATCAGATATTCGACGCCGTCGCGCAGTCGTTCGTCGTCGTGACTCCAGCCTAAGTACTGCCGGCACAGTAGTCCTTCGGCAGTCATAACGGGGTCCGCGGAATCACCGCCAGAATAAGAATATCGCGTCCCGTTGAAGTCCGCCGAATTGAGATCGAGCAGACGTGTCACGTTGTCTAGCGTTTGCTGCGGAACTTCCAAACCGGCCATACGAGCACTCTGCAGCCCCATCAGCACCCACCCAGTGACGGAAAGGTCGGATTCGGTCGATTGGCCATCGACAATGTTGTAGCGCCAGCCACCAGACGGCGCTTGCGTCCGCACGCAAAAATCGACGGCCCTCTCGGCAGGCTCACGCAAACGGCTGTCTTCGGACATCCCGAAGAGTTCGCAAACGGCGATTGTGCACAGCCCTTGCGTATAGAATTGGTCGTGAGAGTTACCTACCGGGAAGTTTCCAAATTCTGTTTGATGTTCAAGCAGCCAATTCATGCCGTCTTGAACTTGCGTTTGATACTGGCCGCGCTGGTGCGTATTCCCGTTTCCCTGAAAAGCCAGCAGCGCCATTGCCGTGGCGGCCGCAACGGTGTCTTCGTTGGATGCACCTTTCGAATACGGTCCGCGTAGAGACCAACTGCCGTTGGCACGTTGCTGTTTCGCCAACCAGGCCAGCGCGCGCTGCACAGCGGCTTCACTCTCAACAGTTCCGCCATACCGCTCCAACATCGTCTGCCGCGAACCGTCCTCTCGGCCACGAAGCGCGATAGCAATCTGCGGAGCAGGCGTGACCTCAACCGGGCTGGGGATTTCCAGCTTTGGCACCACCGGAGCCGCGAAAGGATCGTTGACAGGTGTCAATTCCTGCACCAACGCCAAGTCATCCCGCGGCAATTCCATGTCCAGCGGAACTTCGCCGCTTGTGTCCAAGTCCGTCGGCGCGTCCACAACATCAGACAACGACAAGATCGCCTGTTGTTGCTTGCCTGGATTGACCAACCAGATCAGTGCCAGGATGAGCAGCAAGACCATGTGAAACACAGCACTGATCAGCCACGGCGGCACCGCGCGAAGCACTGATCCTGCCAATCCCGCTTCGTCTTCATTTTCGTCTTCCGGAACAGACTCCGTAGCTTGCGCAACTGGAGCCGTCTCCCCGCTGATGGTCTCGTACTTCCAACGGTTGGCGGGAGAGCTTGTGACTTCCAGCAACGCCGGATCAACGTCCGGCGGCTGGATGGGTTGATGTGCGCCAGAAGACATGGCCTAGAGCAAACATGTACGCATTGCGGCAGGCGCGCAACTCTGCGAAGAAGCGCCCTATTCAATGAGTCTATCTGCTGACGTCTAAGCCGCCAAGAAAGGAAGGCCAGCAAGCTCTGGTCGCTTGACCTACATCACTGCAAAGTAGTTCTCAACCGCCAGGTCGATGAACTCCTCGGTCATGACCGGCTCTTTCGATGTGTAGAAGCAATAGTTGCGGATTTGCAGCAACAAGTCGCGCGGCTGGCAGCAGCGGAATGGGCGCTTGTTCGCTTTGTAGTGATTCTCAATCAGATAACTGACAACTTCTTCGCTATGCGGAATCTTCAGCAACTTTGCCATCAGCCGGAAGAGCTCGCGAAATTCGTCTTCGCTCGGATCGGTGACTTCAATCTTGTACGGAATACGGCGTAAGAACGCGTCGTCGACAAGATCCTTCGGCTCAAGGTTCGTCGAGAAGATAATCAACTGATCAAAGGGGACTTGGATCTTCTTACCGTTTGGCAGGTTCAAAAAGTCGTAGCGCTTTTCCAACGGCACAATCCAACGATTGAGCAACTCATCCGTGCTCATCCGCTGCCGGCCAAAGTCGTCAATGACCAGCGTGCCGCAGTTGCTCTTGAGTTGGAATGGGGCTTCGCACACACCTGTTGAGGTGTTGAGCGTGACCTCCAGGTTGTCCATCGTGAGTTCACCACCCACAACGATTGTGGGGCGTTTGATCCGCGTCCAGCGCTTGTCCAGTTGATGGTCTTCCAGCAACCCTTCGCTGGGACTCAGCGGCACCTCTTCATGGTGCATGGGGTCAAACAAACGCAAGATCTGTCCATCGACGACGATTGCGCGTGGAATCCAGATGAGCGAACCGAACGCAATGGTGACGCGTTCCGCGATACTGGTCTTGCCGTTGCCGGGTGCGCCGTAAAGGAATAAACCGCGGCCGGAGTTAATCGCTGGACCCAGCCGACGCAGCATGTGTTTGTTGATCAGCAAGTCGGAAAAGGCTCGCCCCAAGTCCTTTTCGGTCGGATGCTGATCCGTCATGGACTGCGCCGCGACACTGGCGATATAGTCCCTTAAGTCGACGGGTGCGGACCCAAAATAGGTGGAGTCCATGTTCAGACGACGCGCCCGTTCACGACCCATGTCCGTCAGTTGATAGACATAGTCGTTCATCGGCGCAGTGCCGTAATAAAAGACCAACTGGTCTTTCTTCATTTGCGTCAACAGGTCATCAACCAACTTGAAGGGCAACTTAATCTGGTCGCAGACTTCGCGCCCTGACCCCATGCCAACGGCAAGCAAATACTTGAGCGCCAGTTCTTCCACCTGGCTTTCCGTCAAACCGGATTCGCGAAACGTTCGCGGCTCGCGCGGCATAAAGCCAGCGGTTTCGGCAAACAAGTCGTGAGTCGCGTCCTGGCTGCTCTCCGAAGGCTGGGCTGGTTGCTTCAGCGGCTGCGCCGGAGCTTGAGCCGCTTGGATTTGTTGGATCTGCTCCGCGACATTTTCGTCGTT
>CALJLD010000239.1 GCA_937982665.1 uncultured Planctomycetales bacterium | reverse complement strand
CCGGACCCCGGCTTTGGCGAACGCGTACCATCGCTCCTTGAGGTCTTTCTTGCTGCGGAAGCCGCGGAAGAAATCGCCCCGTGGGTGCGCGAGATCTACCGTGAGAAACTTCATCAACAGGGGCATGCAGACGCGTACGACTACATGAGCCATGCATTGAGGCTGCAAGATGTGGATGACGCTGGGCTGACACAGTATGTGCAACTCCTGGAGGAAAACAGCTACGGTGAGCGGATGGCCGAGTACCATCGCTATGAGATTGAGGACATGCTCAACCCCACGCGGTCGAATTACGTAGAAGCGGAAGAACGCCGCGAACTGTTGCAGCGGATCCTGGATTTGCTGCCGGAAGAGTTGAATGAATAGCCCGCCATGTGATCGCGGGCACATCTCTCTTACCTGCCCATTAGCTCATCCACCGCTTTCCCCACATCCGGCTGCCGCATCAAACTTTCGCCGACGAGGATTGCGTTTACGCCTGCGGCTTGCAGCCGGGTGACATCATCGTGCGTGCGAATGCCGCTTTCGCTGACCAGCAGGCAGTTGTCCGGTATCAACTCACGCACACGGAGAGTGTGTTCCAGGTCTGTTTCAAACGTGGTCAGGTTGCGGTTGTTGACGCCAATCAGCGTAGCGCCGGCTTCCAGCACACGCTCCAGATTGGCCGGTTCATAGAACTCAACCAGCGGACAAAGCTGCAACTCGATGGCCGCATTGTGAAGCTTTCGCAGATTGCAGTCGTCCAGGCACTCGGCAATCAACAGGACCGCGTCCGCGCCGGCAACCTTGGCTTCCCACAGTTGGTACTCATCCAGGATGAAGTCTTTGCGCAAAAGCGGCGCCATAACATTTCGCCGAATCTCGATCAGGTAATCCAGGTGTCCCTGAAAGAACTCCTCGTCAGTCAGCACGCTAATGCACGCGGCATCGTGCTGAACGTACGCCGTGGCAATGGCAATTGGATCGAAGTCGGCACGAATCAACCCGGCTGAGGGACTGGCCTTCTTGACTTCTGCAATGAGACGAATCTCGCCAGGCCGATCCAGCGCAGCAAAGAAATCTCGACTGGGACCGGCCACCGCAACATCTTCCGCTTGCGCGCGCATGGACTCCGGCGAAACGTGCTCTTTGGCTGCTGCGATTTCTTGCCGTTTGTGATCGACGATTTTGGCTAGTACATCCGTCATAATCGTTGTTACATCGATCTGGTGTCCGCGGTTCTTCGCGACGCTGAGTTTGGCCGATGATTAGAGTGACGCGGAGAGGGGAGCGACAACTAAGGAAATCATAGCAAATGCCGCGTCGTTGGCCTCCGCCCGATTATTCCATGCAGTTTGCTCGCAGGGAAAGTGCGACCTAAACTTCGGATGGAAGAATTGCGGGCTGGAAATGTTAACCGCCTGCCCTCCCTGTTTGGAGCCTCCCCGTCATGGTGCAGAACAACTCCGCCGAACTTCCGGCCACCGGTTTCGTTGATCGCCGACAACCCGCAGCGACAACCGCCCCGCCGGCATACGAGCGACGTCAATTCGGCAACACCTACGATAATCTTACGCCGGACGCCCGGGAACTGGCGCTGGCCATCGATTCGTACAAGCTGCGAAATCATCGCCGCTTTGTGACGTACGAGGAGATGCTGTTTGTCGTCAAGTCCTTGGGTTATGCCAAGGTGACGGAAGAAGCAACTGCTTAAACGCGATTGCAGCATTGCTGCTTTGGCCACTGCAGCCGCTTTGGCCAGTGCGCGGATTAGCAATCCCCGATGAACAGCGGTTCAATCAACCGCTGCGCGAGCAGCAAGCCTACGACCTGGTCTTTCTCATCAACGACTTTGGCCATCGATTCGCCAGAGGCGTGCAACTTCATCAGCGCGTTGAAGTGCTGCTCATTCGCACGAATGCTGGGGAGTGGTCGCACTTGCTCTAAGACGGTATCGGGCCCCAGCTTGATCTCGGCGACGCGCAGATAGCCAACGAGTTTGTGCTCGCGTGTTGCATCTTCCACCGGCAAGACCGGTGAGCGCTGGCGTCGGGCCAGGCGAAGCACATCGTCCTTGGCCATTCCCAGCCGTGCTCTGGCCATGCGTTGCGGCGGCAAGGCAAAGTCCATGACAGATTGCCCCGCCGCGGAGAACAACCCCTGGGCAAGCTGACGTTGAGCCGGCAGCAACACGCCTGCCTCGCGGCCTTCGTCCAGTGCGGATTGCAATTCGCGGCGTGCGAGCCGCAATTGCACCTGCTGGTGGGATTCGCCCATGATGAGTTCCAGCAATTTGCTGAATCCCCACAACACCGCGCTGAACGGCGCGAACAACGCGCCACATGCCAGGAACATGGGGCCGCCACGGCGCAACAGTCGATACGGAGCTTTGTAGAACAAGTTCTTGGGGATCAGTTCGCCGTAAACAAAGATGATGGGCGACAATGCGATTGGGGCGACAAACTCCCAGAACGGCGAATTGCTGACGGCGTGAATTCCAATCACAATTGCCAGCGACGTCAGATAATTGGCGACGTTGTTGCCGACCAGCGACGTGGCCACAAAGAGTGCAGGCCGATTGACCAGCCACCATAGCCCTTTGGCGATCTTGTCCCCCTCCAGCGCGTCCAGCAATAAGCGAATCCGCGTAACGCGGTAGAAGCCGGTTTCGCTTCCGCTGAAGAAAGCGCTCAGGAACAGACCGATGGCGAAGAGTACGACCGCCCAGATCATGATGGCCCAGCCTCCTGCGACGAATCGGCATGAGGATCATGGGTGACCTTGACGGTCAGTTGTCCGCGAAATGGGTTCTCCAAGACCTCCAGCCGCAGGCCGCACCAGGTGCATTGGTCGCCCTGTCGGGGGACTCGTCGCAATTCCTCCTGCATCACTCCGGCAACGGTCACGCTCTTGCCGGGCTCGTAGCTGATATTCAACGACTTTGCCAAGCGGCGGAGCCGCGTCATGCCGGAAACTTGCCAAACCCCCGTGGCGACCTCCGTGATCGCAGTTCGATCCGTGATCCGCGCGGACTTGGCGCCAGGGGCCGTAAAGACCGCGTCCAGGATGTCATCGAATGTCAGCACTCCGACCGATTCGCCGTGTTCGTTGACAACGACGATCACTCGCCGTTCGTTGGATTTCAGTTCTTCCAGCGCAGTCGCGGCAGTTGCCGACCAAGGCAGGTAGCGCACCTTCTCCGCATAGCGATCCAGGCGTTCATCCGGGATGTCCGGCAAATGAGCCAACGGAATTGCGGCGGCAATCTCATCGCTGTCCGTTTCGCTGACAAACAGATAGCCGTTACCCGGTGGGACAGATTCCAAGTCAGCAAGAGAAACCGGCGAAGGCTTTGTGGTCACCAGCATTCGCGGCTGCATGATCTCTTCCACGCTGAGTTCCGTCAGCGAGAGGATGTTCTGCAACGCCAACTCTTCGTGCTGCATCAACTCGGTGTCTTGCGAGATTTCGACGGCGCGCTCGAGGTCCTGGACCTGCAAGTAGGGTTCCGCTTCGAAACGTGGCAGCACCACTCGCACCGAGATGGTGTTGATGGAGCGAAAGAGCGGAACCAGCGGATCAATGATTCGCACCGCAACCGCCAGCGGAACGGCAACAAGCCCGGCCAACGTTCGCGAATGGAGCACGGCCACACTCTTGGGCAGCATTTCGCCGAACAAGATGATGGCCAGCAAGGCGATCAGCGAAACCGCGCCTGCCAGGAAGCCTTGCTCTTTGTTTTGCAGATAGATGCTGAAGACCGAGGCGATGGAGAAATAGGCGATGTTGATCACCAGATTCCAGAAGAGAACAGCTGTCAGCAAGCGATCCGGATTCTTCAGCAGGCTTGCGGCAATTTGCCGCGAACGGCCGCCTGATTCAAACGCCGCGCGGTCTCTGGGATTGAGGTAGAAAAGCGCCGCCTCGCTGGCCGAGAAGAAGCCCGACGCGCCAAGCAGCAGCGCCATGGGAATGAGCCAGGGTCCGAAATCGAGAATCCAATCCACTATGTAAGGTCAGTCAGGTGAGATTCCCCGGTCACTTTGGCGTGACCGTGTCAACGTGAAACACGCGTGCCACAGAAGTCTAGCATACCGGGCGAAGAGAGCGACATCCTGTCAGGCTGGTCTGGGAAGGATATGGCAAGACGCGTCCGCAGGCGCATTGCTCATCCTATTCATCGGCCGTTGAGTGTTTCCCAATCGCCACGTCGAACTCTGAGAGAGCGGGAATCAACATTGCGACGGTGGCAAATCCGTAAGTTAGCACCACAACAAGAAACGCCCCCATGGTGGATTCCAAGGTGTAGCTGGTGATGGCGTAAAACGTGGCGAACGGACACAGGAGCGAAGCCAAGGTGATTGCCGGGCTGGGATTGCGATACCCCCAAGCGACAAATAGTGCAATGCCGCCGCCTGCCATGAAGGCAGAGAACGGAATCAACTGCACCATGAAGGATCCGGACGAACCTCCAAATGCAATCATGATCCGCAAGCATGTCGCCACACCAACGGCCAGGAAGAAGACGGACCCCAAGCTGACCGCAATGGCCGTTCGCGAATTGAGATAGCTCATGCCTGCGTGCAATCCGAGCGTCGCGACGAAGATGTTCATCACGATCAACCCCAGCACCAGGAAGACAAGGCTCTCCAGACCGATGGCGCCCAGGTACCACAAGAACCCGCACAGCACAATCGGCAGCAGCACGATCTCTTTGACGTTGTAAAACACGCCGCCCAGCTTGCCGAAGATGAATTCGGTTGGGCGGAGATCGGTCACCAAAAGGATATCGAGCGCTTTGGCGTCACGCTCTGAAGTGAGCGCTGTCACGGCCTGCGCGTTAACCAGAATCAAGCTCAGCACGAACAGCGGCGCGACCGCCAATGTTCCTTCGGTCTGACGCAGCGTCCCGCCCAAGGCATCCGGCGAGTGCAAACTGTAAACGGCCAAAAAGCACAAAGCGGCCAACACCCAATAGACGCCGCGGATCAGCAACACTTTGCGGCCGTATGCCCAGGTGCAGATCTCTCGCCAAAGCAGCGGGTTATCCCACATCCGCCGGCTCTTGCGAGTGATGTCATCATGCACGCTGCCGGCATCCGCGGTGTTGGCTATTCCGCTGACAGCCTGGCCGCCGACAGCTTGTTCGCTGACTTGGCCGGTAACCGCTTGCCCATCGCGAGCGCGGTTCTCATCTTCCTTTCGTTGCTGCGGTTGAATCTCTCGGGAGGGATTCCAGATCCGTACTCGCCAGATGGCAATCCCGTTGAGTACCAGGAAGGCGCCTACGGAAAACAGCAAGAAGCCTATGACCGGATCAGACTGAAACCCGCCGGTGGCAGCGCTCTGCGGCGCGGCGGCCGAGGCAATCGCCATCGCCGGGTTGAACATCACGGCCCAGGTTTGCCATTGCTCGCCAGCGAAGGCGGCAACGCCCCACCAACCTGCCATCCACAAGACAATGACCAATGCCGTGAGTGAGACGGCTTGGAATGTCTTGTCTCGCCACAACGCAATGATCGATCCCAGGCTTCCAGCCGCCAACGCGGTCATGAACGTCACCGCAAACACGCGCAGCACCTGCGCAGGCGCAATTCCACCGAACAAAATACAAAGCATGAACAGGGGGAACGCGGCGGCCAACAACACCAACGTATTGAGCAAACTGGCGAACATCTTGCCCAACACCAATTCGCTGTTGGAGAGACGCGTCATCAACAGCAGGATCAGCGTGCGACGGTCCTTTTCGTGGGCAACAGCACTGGCTGTCGCCAAGGCGGAAAAGAACATCACAATTGTGAATTGCAGGTAGGCCAGCACGGGAAACAGCATTTCCCCAAAGCGGGCAAAATCTCCGACGTTGCGGATCTCTTGCGTGCCTGTCATCACCAGCCAGGCGGTACAAACCAGCACCCACAGGACGGCCACGTAAGTCGCGCGCGCCACAAAGTGCCTGGGGCGGCGCGGAGCCGTGACCGCTTCGCGCTGGAAAACCGGACCGACGAACAAGACAAGAACCTGCTTTAGACCAAGAAGATGAGAATCTTTGAGTTTCGCCAGCAATCGCGAAATTGCCAAGTGGGAAATGCCATCGGCCGTGGCTGATTTTGCGGGGAACGGCTTATGTTGCGGATCATTCCGCTATTGTGGAAGGCCGTGACCGCAGTTCTTCTACGAACGAGCGTCCGTTCGGTTCGCCAGCGAAAAACTTGCCGATTTCAGGCGACTTGGCGCGATCCGTCATCGGCGAATTATCGCCCTCCGCCTCCGCGGGGCGGCACCGTCCCGTCAACGCTATCCAAGCCGGCCAGCTTGTACTCGCCCGTCTTGCTGTTGTACGTCACCTTGCGGGCGGAAACGCGAGCGGGGCGATCTCCCACGCGGCGCTGCAAGTAGAATTCCGCGGGACGCACCGAGTTGCCTTCCATGGTCAGCAACTGCTTGTTTTCCGCGTAGGTGATTCGCTCCGCGTTGGCGGTGAACATCTTGCCTTCGGAAGTGGTGTTACCGCTGGCGACAAGTTCCCGCCAGGGTGGCGCTCCGTTCAATGCCGGCATCTCCGTGACTTGAAGTTGATCGCTGCGAAGCCTGACCGTCTGCGGCCCAAACTCGCTAGGCCGATCACCGTCGATCGTTTGATTCCAATCTTCTACTTCGCCGTAAACGCAAACCACCTGATGCTGGAAGATGACTTGCTTGCGATGAATGTTCCCTGTCATCCCCTGTTGGAAATCAACTCGCAGATACAGAATCTTGGGCTCTTCATCCACGCGCGGCTGTCGTGTTGTTGGCGGCGCGACGGCACCCGGCAAGACGGAACCACTCCGCGAGTCACTCTTGCCGACGCGGGTGATCCACCCGGGACCACCGCCGGACAAAGCGCCGGATTTCTGGTCGATCGCCAGATCCGCAAGTTCCATTTTCTCGATGGCTTCCAACTCACCGTGCTTGTCGAAGCGCTGCGCTTCCAGATAGACGCCTTCTCGACAAATGATCTGCGCAATCTCAGGGCGATCGCGCGATGTCTCGTTGCCGCGCGTTTCGCCGAAGTCGACGACTTCACTCATCACAACTTCCAGCCGTTGCGTTTGCAGCTGCTCTTCTTGCCGGCGAGCGACAACGCCGACATCGAAAACGGCACGCAGACCGTCAAATTCAAACCGCTTTCGCCAGGTGATCTCAAGCGGCATCGGTTGCCGCAGTTCCTGGCCTTGCAAATCCCGGTCGACTAGCAACGTCATCAGGCCCGGTTCATCAATCCACAGCCGATTGCGGCCGCGATCCATGTTGATGCGATTGGCCGTCAGCCCCAATCCGCGACCTTCCACATGCGCCGGCGCTCCGGCAACTGTCACCAAAGACGTTGGCAGGTGGGCTTGTTCAACATGCAGGACGTCGCCGCGAACCAGCATAGGCAGCTCGTCTGGCTTCTCCGTTTGCGTTTCTCGCAGAATGGCATCCTTAAGAATGGTGACCTGCGAAACCTCCGCGGTGTCTTCCTGCTGAATCAGTTGCACTTGTATCGTTTGCCCGGACACATCAAAGCGTCGCTTGCCGGCCAACTGCGGCAAGATCCTTCCGCCGGGCTCAACCACAGGCGATCCGCCCGGCGGCCTTGTTGTGGTACCTCGCGGTGGAAGTTGAATTGGCACAAGCGGCGCACCGGTGATTTGCGGCGCGCGGGGAGCGCTCGAAAGCAAAGCCTCCGCACGACCAGTCGGAAGTGTTTGTCCCGCTGCTGCTGAACTTCCCCCAGAACTCCAAGGCAACGGACTCCGGCCTGATGAATTCCCGCCTCGCACCTGGTCTTGCGGCGTGTAATACGAAGCATTGAATCCGCGGTAGGCAACTTCATGCCGCACAACTTCGCGAGGCACAAACGGCTTTGCCATCCGCGCGACTGCATTGCCCGGCGTCGCCGTACCCGATTCGACAAACAACGCTTCCAGTCGTTGAGTACGACCGGTCAGTTGGGTGGACTGGAACGACACGCGCATCGGTTGTTGCGAGTCACCGGCGCCGGCATTTTGCACGGCCAACATTCGCTTGGGGACAATCTCCGGTTTCGGGCGTTCTCCGTCCGGATCGGTCGCGCCCGCAGGTGGCATTTCTTCATAGACCCAAGCATGGATCTGATCCGCGGCAATACGGCCCATGTCCGTCACATTGACAATCGCGTCGCCCTGCACGGAAATGATCTGCAAGCCATCGCCAATCTGCAGGTCTTCAGGCGGTATGGAACTCAGTTCGTGAGACCATGACGCTCGAAAGCGCCGATTCTTCTGCGGCTGGTCTTTGTCACGCATGTCCCAGTCCAGCCAGCCTGGACCTTGAGCCACAAACTTGCCAATGCGACCGTCCTCGCCGGGTTGGTAGTCCAAGTTGCGGGCGTGGAGTTCATTGCCTTCCTGCCGGAAATGCACTTCCGACGTGCTTTCCAAATTGACTTTGCCCGAGAGGAAGTCATAAGCCAGCCGATTCCCTTCCGCGTACGCCTGCTTGCTGGGCGCGGCCAACACGGCGGGTTCGCCAGTGGCTTCCAGTCGCCGCACTTCCATTCTTGCGAAAGCGCGATCGCCGGCTTCTTCCTCTTCTTGCATCTCGCGAAAGCCAATCAACAACCGCTGGCAGTGCAAAGTATCCATGCCGCCATTATCAAACGGGCGCTCAACAATCACACCTTCATTGAAAGTGGCTTCCAGCTCAATGAAATCAAAACGAAAAGCGCCGCCGCAGTTGATATCCAGCGGAGTGTCTTTGCTGAACGGGAACGGATTGTCAGGATCATCTGTTTTCGCTTGGACAATGTTTGTGGACTCAGCCGTTTGGCTTTCGTCTTCGTCCTCGTCTGACAACAAGAGATGAATGGAGACATTGCGGCGCAACTCCAAGGTTGCGAGCCCGGCAAAGTGTGACGCTTCTCGCTGCCCGTCATCCTCCGGCAACAGCGCGATGCTCAGGTCCGTTCCTTGGCCGTGATTGCCGCCCCAGCGGAAAGTCACGTCTTCGACCGTACTGATCACATCGCCGCTCATGCGGATGTTGCTTGTGGCGAGGAACAGATCATCGTCAGGTGTCGGCTTCTTGCCTGCGCCGCGGATGGTGACATCGCCCATCAGATCTCCGCCAATGATCTCGCCGAAGTCGCCATTCTCGATGCTGAACTCTCGATCGAACTGCAAGTTCGCGCCTTGCGGAGCGCGGAGCACAATCGCTTCCTGAATCTGTCGTTGCTGGTCGGCCTGATTGCCTGGCAACATCACTACGCTGCACGGTGTCAACCGCACGCGACCGCCGCGCAAGTTGACGTACTCGTCAAAAATGAGAATCGCCTGGGGCGTTTCAATCACCAACGGGCTGTTGTGTTCCCAGGAATTCTCGGGAAACCACTGCTCGAAACGCGGATCGCCCGGCCGATCCGGCAAAGGCTCACGGTCACCACCGGAGCCCTTCCAGGTGTGCTTTTCCGGACCTTCCTTCTCGACAAACGGAACCACCGTCACGGCATAGACCGCGTAAGTCGCCAGCGTGATCATGCCGGCGATTGCCGCAGTGACGATTCGCCGTCTTACGACGTTGGAAATCATAAGTGGTCCCACACGATGAGAACTCAAGTTCGTTGGCTTGTGCCGGCCGCCGGTGACACGCTGGACGAATACATCTGAATCACATCGTCCCAGCGTTTTTGATTCTGCAGAATGAACTCCACCAACTCTCGGACGCAACCGCGACCGCCGGCCAACTGCGTGACGTGATGCGCGGCGTCACGGACTTCGTTCGCCGCGTCTGCCGGCGCCACGGCAAGTCCCACAATCTGCATCACGGCCATGTCGGGCAGGTCGTCGCCAATGTAGGCCGTTTGTTCCGCCGTGACGCCAAAGTGCCGCATGATCTCGTCGGCCGTCTTTCGCTTGTCTTCAATCCCCTGCCGAACGGCGTCAATCCCCAACTCGCTTGCCCTCAACTGGACAACGTGCGAATTCCGGCCGGTGATGATCGCAAACTTTCCGCCGGCTTTGCGCCAAAGTTTGATGCCCAAGCCATCGCGAATGTAAAACGCTTTGCTCTCAATCCCCTGATTGTCATAAATGACTCGGCCATCGGTGAGCACGCCGTCCACATCGGTGATGATCAACTGCACGCTCTGGCAACGTTGCGATGGTTTCATCGAGTGACTGCTGGTGAGTGAGACAGGGAAGTGTGTCAGGTAGCATGTTGGCGCTGGATCGAAGCGATTCGCGCCGCTTTGATTTGAACACGCAACATCAGGCCGGTCGAGCCAATCGGGATGGCGGCTCGGATTCGTCTTTGCGAATGTGCTCGGAATCCGCGAGTTGCGGGAACGACGAGACAACATCCGTAATGTCAATCAATCCGCATGGACAACCGGCATCGTCAACCACGGGAAGTTCGCTGATCTTTTGATTGGCGAGAATCTTGACCGCCTCGGTCATTCGCGCTCCGTGTTTCACCGTTCGCGGGGCTTTTGTCATCACATCACGAATCGGCCCATCCAGTCGCGCTTCGCAGTGCCGCTCAAACAGCCGGGCAAGATCACTATCGGTAAAGACTCCCGTCAACTGGCCGGAATCATCCGTCAGCATGATCGCGCCCGTGCGGCGGCCGGGGTTTGACTGGTGTGTGAGAACCTGGCGAACCGTTTGCGAATCGTTGGCAACGCGACAAACGGCAAAGGGCCGCATGTGGTCTTCCACGTTACTGAGCTTCAGCCCCAGGCTGCCGCCTGGATGGAATCGAGCGAAGTCGACGTCGCGGAAACCTCGCATCTTGCTGACCACTAATGCCAGCGCATCGCCCATCGCCAGCATCGCCATTGTGCTTGTGGACGGAGCCAGACTGAGCGAACAGGCTTCTTCCACGTTGCCCAAGGAAAGCACAATCCGCGCGGCGGTTCCCAAAGTGCTGCTGGGGTTGCCGGTCACGGCCAGCAGCGGGATTTCCATTTCCGCAAGCGTGGGGAGCAAACGAACAATCTCTTCGGTCTCGCCGCTTTGCGAGAACATGATCACCAGGTCTGTCTTTGCCAACCGACCAAGATCACCATGCACGGCTTCCGCCGGATGCAGAAAGTGACTGGGGGTTCCCGTGGACGCCAGTGTCGCTGACATCTTCTGGCCGATGTAGCCCGCTTTCCCCATTCCGGAAACGACAACTCGGCCCTGGCAGTTGAAAACGCATTCCGCGGCATCCAGAAAGTCCGCACTCAACTCAGCGGCCATCCGCTCGAGGTGCTGGGCATAGTCCCGCAAGATGCCGCGGGCATAATGCAGCCGTTCCAGAGGCGGAAATGGGGGCGTCTGCTGAGACATCCGTTTCTCAAGGATTGAAGGAAATACGACCGCGTCCGTGGCCTTGAAGTGCTGGGTTCACTGGGTGCAAAGCCCGTTCCGCGAAAGCCAGGCTTCGGCGGAATACGGCAAGCCCTGGGTATGTCGAGATTCGCGCGGATTCTAGACGACCAGGGGATTTGGGACAACGCGAAGGTAGACCGTCCAGACTGTGCTGTCATGCTTGATTTTTGCGTTAGTCCAGGAAGGACAGGCAAAGTTTGCTGCCAATGCGCCTTGCGTCGATGGACGCGACTCGGCTAGCCCGAAGAGTATCCCAAGGCATTCTTGACTTTGTTGAGCAGGATTCGTGCGTCGAGCGCCAAAATCCTCGACTTCCTGGCGAAAAGCGTGGAATTGCAATCTTGGCAAAGCGAACGCCAGAATCTATAAACATCATAATTACGATCGATTAAATAAACATTGGTCTCGGCGATGCCTGATCCCAAACCCACACCCGTAGAAGGAATCAAGGCGACCAGTGCCGGGCTGCGGGGAACGCTGGCCGCGGAGCTGGCGGACGAAACGGATCATTTCTCCAAGCCGTCGACGCAGCTCCTGAAGCATCACGGGACGTATCAGCAAGACAATCGCGACGAGCGCGCCAAGAAATCAGCCCCAGCCGGCGGCAAGCGCGAGAAGGAATTCTCCTTCATGGTCCGCACTCGCATTCCTGGCGGGCGACTCACGGCTGAGCAGATGCTGGCAGAGCTCGACCTTTGTGATGAAGTAGGCAACACCACGCTGCGGATTACGACTCGCCAGGCCTTGCAACTGCATGGCGTGCTCAAGGGCGATTTGCAAAAGACGCTGCGACGCATCAACGATGTGCAACTCACAACGTTGGCTGCCTGTGGCGACGTTTGCCGCAACATCATGTGCTGCCCTGCTCCGCACGAAACCGATCCTGTGCACGCTCAGCTGCAAGAGATGGCAGCGCGGTTGGCTGATTTGCTCGCCCCGCAGACGAGCGCCTATCACGAGATCTGGTTGCAAGATCCAGATGCGGAAGACGATCAACGCGTAAGCTTCTGTGAAAGCAACGGACAGATGACGTTGTGTGACAAGTCGCGCGGTGAAGCACGCAACAGCATCACGCGTAAGGAACCTCCCGGCAAAGATAAAGAAGATCCGCTTTACGGTCGTGCTTACTTGCCGCGAAAGTTCAAAACGGCCATCGGTTTGCCGGGCGACAACTGCGTTGACCTCTACGCTAATGACCTGGGCTTGATGGCCATCTGCGAAGACTTCCAGATTGTCGGTTACAACGTCCTTGTCGGTGGTAGCATGGGCGTCTCTCCCAGCAACGCGCGGACATTTCCGGCCTTGGCCAAGAAGCTGGCCTTTGTGCAACCTGAGGAAGTCCCAGACGTGGCGATGGCCATCGTCAAGGTCTTTCGCGATTTTGGCTGCAGAACCGATCGCAAACGCGCCAGGCTGAAATACTTGATTCATGACTGGGGACTTCCCAAGTTTCGTGCGAAGGTGGAAGAGTATCTCGGCCGGCAACTTGCACCGCCGCGCGCGGATGATGTGACTGAGTTCGACGATCACATCGGTTGGCGCGAGCAGCGCCCCGGCGTGTGGTTCTATGGGCTGAACGTGGAGAACGGCCGCATTGCGGATACCAAACAAGTTCGCTGGAAATCGGCCATTCGCACTGTTTTGCGTTTGCTTTCGCCTGGGGTGCGGCTGACCGCACATCAGAGCTTGATCTTCACGGACATTGCGGAAGAAGATCGCGCGCTGGTGGAGAACATTCTCAGCGAACATGGTGTCCCGCTTTCGCACCAGATCTCAAACGCCCGCCGCTGGTCAATGGCTTGTCCCGCCATGCCCACTTGCGGACTGGCAATCACCGAGAGCGAGCGAGCGCTCCCGAGTGTGATCGATGAGTTGGAACAAGAACTCGCCCGGCTGGGACTGTCCGCGGAACGCTTCACAGTGCGGATGACCGGTTGCCCTAATGGTTGCGCCCGTCCCTATAACTCGGACGTTGGTCTGGTCGGCAAAGCTCAGGGCAAGTACACCTTGTTCCTTGGTGGGCGAACAATCGGCGACCGACTGAACTTCGTCTATCAAGACCTGGTGCCGCTCGAAGAGATCGTCGCCGTGTTGCGGCCCGTGCTGACGTTCTTCAAGTATGCGCGACATGCCAACGAATCCTTCGGCGACTTCTGCCATCGGCAAGGTAAGGCACAACTCCTCGCATGGTGCGCGGACTTGAAAGCAGCCACCTCCGCGGCATGCTCATCGCAAGAGACAAAAACATCAGCGGAAGCAACGGATGCGACGCTGGGAATCGCGCGCTGTGCTTAGCGCCCGTTGAGGGCGCCGTCTCCGCCACTTTGTCAGTTCGCAGCTGCGAGCTGTCTTCGCGCAACAAGCACATCGCAGAAGATCGCGCACATAACGTGTGCTCGGTCTTCGTCAGCAGGATGCAAACATGGGACTGGAAAAGAGACACGCGCAGCCAGGCTCGCTCACCGAGCCAGACAACGCAACGCAACTTCGCGTTGTGGATGCTGCCAACAAACGCACATCGTTAACACAAAGCGAAACCGCTGCGCCGGCAACCGACGTACAGACGAGCGTCGCACCGGTCATCGGCTTGCCACGAGGCGGCGAACCCACCGAAGCTCAGCTTCGCTTGCTGCAACACCATAGCCAATCTCTGGAATCAGCCCATCCGCGGGATGTGATCGCCTGGGCTGTGGAGCACTTCTTTCCCAAGCTGACCATGGCCACGGCCTTTGGTCCCGAAGGCTGCGTGATTCTCCACTTCCTGGCACAAGTGGAACCGCGAGTTCGCGTCTTCAACCTGGACACTGGCTACCAGTTTCAGGAAACCCTGGACTTGCGGGACCGCATCGCAGAGCGATATGGCATCGAGGTTCAGCTCGAAACGCCGGAATTATCGGTCGCCGATTACGAGAAACAGAACGGCGGACCGGTTTATCGCACGGACCCGAATCGCTGCTGCCTGGAGCGCAAAGTGAAAGTTCTGCATCGGGCGGCCGCGGGCTATCACGCCTGGATGAGCGGGATTCGCCGGGACCAAAGCCCTCATCGGCAGAATGCACCGATCATCGGCTGGGACAAGAAGTTTCAGCTCGCGAAAATCAGCCCTTTGGCCACGTGGACCAAGGAAAAAGTCTGGAAGTTGATCCTGGACGAGAAGATTCCTTACAATCCTTTGCATGACCAGGGCTTTCCCAGCATCGGCTGCTGGCCTTGCACGCGAGCAGTGGCCACCGGCGAAGACGAACGTGCCGGCCGCTGGAGCGGCTCTGCCAAGACGGAATGCGGCTTGCACTTGACGGAGTAGGTCGTCAAGATTCCCACCCCGGGGAATCTCGCCGCAAGATTTCCTGCCCCCACATCTCAGCCTCATCATCCCCAGCCCCATCGCAGTACGCAGTGATTTGGCGTTACGCTTACAACTTGGTTTAGTGTGAAGATCTCGGCAAAAGCGGAATACGCCTGCATCGCAATGCTGGAACTGGCCGCCAATTTTGAAGGCGGAGAACTGGTTCGCATACGAGCCATTGCCGGCAATCACGGCATCCCCTCGCGCTTCCTCGTGCAGATCTTGTTGCAGCTGAAGAACGCAGGCCTGGTCGCCAGCACGCGAGGTGCCGCAGGCGGTTACAAACTGCTAAAGGCTCCCGAGAGCGTCACTCTGGGCGAAGTCATCTCGGCGATCGAGGGTCCGCTCGGCAGAGACCAGACCTCGATGACGGCTGACTCCGCGGCGGCGCAAGCGCTGCTTGATGTTTGCAATGAGATTGCTGACAAGCAACGCGAGATGCTCGACTCCGTCACAATTGCCGATCTGCAAGAGCGCGTGCGGCGTGCACCAAGCGACATGTACTACATCTGAAATGCACGCAGGTTAACACCGCGCATTTGCGTGACGCTGCGCACAGCCGCAATCTTGATAAGCGCAGAGCGGCGAGCGTTCGCCGGCAGCGTTCC
>CALJLD010000238.1 GCA_937982665.1 uncultured Planctomycetales bacterium | reverse complement strand
TTCTCACCAGTTAGGGAAGCAAAACCGCATTCCTAACCGGATGGCCACGACGGGGCAAGCCGCTGCGGGCGATTTCCTTGCACCAGTCGCCCTCGTTAGCGAACAACCTGTACTTCCGAACCCAGCGTCAGGATATCGTAGATATCATCAATATCCCTTTGGCCCAGGCGGATGCAGCCTTCTTTGCAAGGTCGCGGACCGATCGATTGAGGATCGTTGGTGCCGTGCAAAGCCATGGAGTTGCCCACGGCAATCAACCGATTACCGAAGGGGTTGTCCGGATCACCGCCGGGAACGGCAACTGTTTCGTTCTTGAGATAATCCGGGTTCTCCAATTTGTTGGTCACCGCAAACAGGCCTTCGGTGGGCGGCACTTCCTGCCCAACACCGATATTGAAGCGGCCCGCATAGCGACCATCGCTAAGGAACAATGCCAACTCCATCCGTTTCAAGCTGACGTGCGCTTTGAACGGACCACGGATGACTTTCAGACTGGTGCCTGCTGTCAACGGCGCGTTCGGAGCGATACCGTTGATCTTGCCCAACAATGCTGGGGTCACATCGTACTCGTCAGCCACCGTTTCCAGGGAGTCGCCAACTTTGACTTTGTATTCCGGCTCCAGCAAGTGCTGGCGCGAGTAAACAACCGCACCGGCCAGACCGTCCAGGTATTCGTACAGTTGCTTTTGATCGTCAGCAAACAGTCGGTCATTGCCGTGCCATTTAGACAACGCCAGGTGGGCTTGTGCGAGTTGGTTCTCGCGAATGAGTCGATCGGCCTCTTGAATGGCGAGCTGGAATTCTTCGTGTGTGCTTTGCGGAGCACCGGTTGCAGCAGCGCCGGTGTCAAACCCGCTGCCAGGCTCAGCCGTGTTTTGTGTTCCGGGTATCGTGCCGGAATTCGATCCGTCCAGCGACGGCGCAGGGTACAGATGATCGCCGGCCGGCAGAGGAGATTCCTCGTATGCCGCCGCGATGCTGTTGGGCGGATTTTCGCGGTCGCCTTCGGCCAGGACATTAGCGCCATCAGAAATGGGCGGTGCCAGATTGCCAAACGGATCGTCGCCGGCTGGTTCGCCAATTTCGATGTTCAGCTCGTCCGTGGTGGCGCCTTGCTTCGCGAGGTCTTCCGGCGGATCCGGCCTGGCCGTGGAGCCGCCAACGAGCCAGGCGTAAACGCCGTAAAGCACAAGCGTCATCACGCAAACCAGCAGAAGTGATCTGAGCCAACTCACCGTCGTCCTCCTTGACGATCAGGTCGATGATGGTTCGATTGGTAGTCCGCGGCCAGCGGATTTGTTTCATTCAACGGACCAGGCGAGCATGACCAGCGAATCCTTCGATGACGAATTCCCCGGCGAACCTGTCTTTGATGACGAGGGATTGCTGGACGAGTCCGACGATCCCGGGTTCGACGATTGGGACGATGAAGTCTCCGCCGTGGAAATGATTACCTGTCCGAATTGTGGTTGTGAAGTCTATGAGGAAGCGCTGCAATGCCCCGCCTGCGGCGAGTACGTTTCGCATGCCACGCATCCTTTTTCCGGCCGGCCCTGGTGGTGGATCATCCTGGGGCTGATCGGAATTGGCGCCACCATCTATGTTCTGGCACAGGTGTAAAACCCATCCACCTGCAACCAGATATCTGGCGCGCCGGCGGATAATAGGGATTCGGCGAAGTTGAATCCAGTGCAGTTGCCGCGCCAATTTGCAATGCAACCGAAGCAGCCCTGCGATAGCAATGCTGTATAGGTGATGAGGTTGCCGCAAAAAGTCGCACTGGCAAAAAGAGCGAGATTTGACGACAGTCTGCTGTCCGTTGTTGGGAAACGTGAACTGGCAGGATTCCATGCGATGACGCACCAGATGCTGCGAAGCGCATTGCTGATAGCATTGATGTCCGCAACTTGTTCCGGCTGCAGGCAGCCAGGCAGGCCCAATCTGTCACGGATTGCTGAAGCGGAGAATATCACCCTGACCATCAGCGATGGCGGCCGCGGCATTCCGCCTGCCTCGATGTATTCTGTCGAGAATCCGCAAACGAAGCAGCGGCTCGCGGAAATCCTCACAAAGTATGAAGACCGCTGGAAGATTTGGTGGCACACGCCGCCGGCATTGCCGGACAAAATCTGGATGGATGACGATGTCATCTGGTTCTATCTCACGGATGCAACGGACAAGCCGACTCAGTTGCACATGCGCTTTGATGGAGCAGATTGCTACGTTGAAATTGAACCGGCGGACTTTGATGAGTTGATCGCGTTATTGACTGAGCATCAGACAGTGGTCACAAACTGGTTGGTCGCTCCTGATGGTCATTCGCCGAAAGTCAGCAAGCAAGAGACCCCAGGCACCCCAGACACCCCGGGCAACATCCTGCTGCGATCTGGATTCCCGCCTGAACGGGAATGACGTGCTAATCCGCCAGCACGTCGCGCAAATAGAAGTGGAACTTCCCCAGGCTGCCGCCATAGTTGCCAGCGCTGATCGCGACGATCCCTTCGTGCTCGCACGCCGCGCGAATGCCAGCTCTCATTCCGGCTGAGATCGCTTCTTCGCTCACGCCATCCAGCACAATCTCAATCGCCGCGTTAGCGTCCGCGTGCAACTTCGTCTCAACCCGCCCGCGCAAGTTCGGGCAGAACTCGTCGTTCGTGCTGGCTTTGAGTTTCTTGTACTTTGAGCCAACTTTGCTGCCGCTGCGAACAACGCCGCCGGGGAAAGGTGTGATCACGCCAGGGGATTGGCTGATCGCTTCCGCCGCGGCTTGTGCGGCTTGCAGTGCTGCGGCGCGGGTTGTGCCCTGCAAAATGAAGTTGCCGCCGGCGATGCCCTTGGCAACCCCGCACTTCTCTTCGATCAGAAACTCGCCATCCATGACAGGGATTCGCCAATAGCGAATGCCATCGATCTGCTTGCTCTTCTGGAAACCGTCACCAAAGAAGCGAATGTGCTTGCCCAGCGAGATCCGCTCGTCAGCTCCCCGCAAACCATCAAACACGGCCGTGGAAGGGCATGTCATAATGCACTGCCCCACGCGATTGGAAACAGCCTTGGCAACGCCGTCGTTGGAAAAGCCAAAGAACATCAATGCCGCGCCCGGCCGACCGTCCAGCGTTTCTTCCGCGGACAAATAAGATTCCACGCCAGCTTCGGCATCGCAATTGATCACGCTGGTGGCATAGCCGGTGGCCGAGTTCACCGCCGCCTGCAGCCAATGCTCATCATGCGCGGTGACAATCAACCGTGCATAGCGCATGCGGAACGCTTCCGCATAGGTATCGTCAATAAAGGTGGAGCCAAGTTGCACGGCCAAGGAATGAAATCGCCGAGTAGATTGATTCTTAAGGCGAATAGTCTATCAATGCTGCGCGCATTGCAGTAGCGCGAATGGCTTGAGAATTCGGCCGGCAAACGCGCTGCATGCTCGCTGTTTGTCATCCCGGCGCGGGCGGCGGCCAGCGAAACATCAGCGAGGACTGGATTCCCGACTACGCGGGATTGACGAAAACCTATTCGAGCAGTTCTATCGAGGCGGACGACACGCTAGCCATCGCCCCGTTGATCATCGCCTTGCTTGTCGTCCTTCTTCTCCACCTTCACGCCGCGATCAATCTTGCAGTCAGGCAATGCCGCCTTGATCGCCTCTTCGCCGGCGTCAGTGACTTTCGTCTGCCAGAGAAACAGCTTCCGCAACCCGGTCAGATGTTTGAGGTGATCCACGCAGCCATCGGAGATCGCGGGCGTCGCGTAGAGATTCAAATAAGCCAGCTGCTTGAGGCCCTTGACGTGCGCCAAGCCTGCGTTGGTGAGATTGGTCCGCTCCAAATGCAGCCGCTCCAGACCGGTGAGCTTGCTCAAATGGGCAAGTCCCGCATCGGTGATCATCGTGCCGCGCAGGTTGATTTGATAAACGTCATCAGGGCCAAACGCCGCCAACGGCTCCAGGTCCTCATCTTTCACTTCATCGGTTACCAAGTGAAAGCTGATGTCCAGCCGCGGGTCATCTTGAGCAACTGGCAGCACCAGCACTCCGCGCTCCTTCAACCTGGCAATCGCCGCTTCTTTGTCGTCCTGACTTCGAAAGAAAAACTTTCTCATCGAACTGTCATGCGTTAGAGAACGAGTCAAAGAAATATGACCGAAGCAAAGAAGAATCCTCCACCGCAATGCCGTGGCGACGCGATTCAAGAGAGCCCGCGATTTCAAGTGGGCAAGCCGGCCCCGGGTTTGTGTGATCCGATCTCGGTCGGCTATACACGCACACCAAGGTCAACGGGTCGCCCGGCGGATTCTCGTATCGGCTCACCAGAATAATACGTCGGCAACACGAACATGGCAGAGGATCCACGCTTACCAACGAGTGTTCCTGCAGGCTTCACACGCGGCTCGCGCATAAATCAATCGTAGCCATCAGCGTTACGCGGAACAAGACAGGGCTCCGCATGCCGGTCATAGCGCGGCCAGTGGCCATCGCCAATTGACGAACGGCCACCAAATTGCGAAGAATCAGAACACAGGAAATTCATCATATACAAACAGCAGGCACGCCCATGAATGACCCTCCCACGGAGTTGACTGACTTTCCCGTGCAGGTTGCCATCCCCGTCCAATGGGGAGACCAGGACGTGCTGGGACACGTCAACGCGGCCAGATACCTCACGTGGTTTGAAACGGCCCGCGTGGAATTGTTGCGGCGGCTAGGCTGGAGCAAAGTTGTCGCCGTGGGCACCGGCCCCATTCTGGCCTCGCTCACGTGCAACTATCGTCGGCCGGTCCATTTTCCGGATACGGTGACAATCGGCGCGCGCGTGGAGAAACTGGGCCGCACCAGCATTCATATCGCTCACGTGCTGTACAGCGAAAGTCAAGCGACGCTTGTTGCCGACAGCACATCGGTCGTGGTCACTTTCGATTACGATAACAAGTGTCCTGTGCCAATTCCTCAGGAACTGCGCCAAGCGATTTCGAACTTGGCGTGACAGATTTCCGGACAACATGCCCTGACAAAAAGCCCTGGCAAACGCATGGTGTTTCGCCTGCATGAAACCATCACGCCCGCTTTGGCGTACAATGATAGAGAAGCGAACTGATTACAATCATCCGCGCTTGAGCGTTTACCATTCGGCACAATTCCACCAGCAACCAAAGCCCCCATAAACCAAAGCCTATGGCCACCAGGAAGCGGACTTATTGGCTGGTTGGAATTGTCGTCGTCGCGTCGGTTGTCGTCTGGCTCTTCATGTTTCGTCCGCTGCGCATGGATTCGCGCGTAAGCGGTTCAAGAACGGATGAGCCGCTAGCACAAAAAGTAACGGAGCAAGACAAAGTGGAAAAGACAGACGAACAATGGCGGGCACAACTGACCGAGGATCAATACTACATCCTCCGCGAAGCCGGTACCGAGTTGCGAGGCACAGGCGCGTTTCTGGATCACCATGAAGACGGTGTTTATACGTGCGCCGGCTGCGGGTCACCCTTGTTTGACTCACGAGACAAGTTTGAGTCCGGATCAGGCTGGCCAAGTTACACCCAACCTGCCGAAGGGCACACCGTGGGCGAGCGCGATGATTACGCACTGTTCTTCGTGCGCACGGAAGTCTATTGCCGCACTTGCGATGGCCACTTGGGCCACGTCTTTGATGACGGTCCCAATCCCACCGGCCTGCGTTACTGCATCAACTCCGCGGCGATGGGTTTCAAACCGCGCGACGAAAACCAATAGAGAAGAGCAGCACAAATAGCTGCCAATTGGCGTCGCACCACGGCTCAAAACCAGCCTTGCACCCAGGCGTACGCCAGCAGACACAGCAAGGGAAAGCCTGCAAAGATCAGGGCGTAGGTAAACAGAGTCGTCCAGGAATGCCGTGGCCAGCGAGCCATTGATCTAAGGATGCGAGTGATTGCGAACTTGCGACAGGTTGTCATCGCCGACGGGCCTGGCCATCTCGCAAGACCGCGACGCACTCACATATTCTTGGCAACCAGCCGGATGAGGAAAAGGGGCAATCCGCACGGAGGCCGCCTTGCATTGCTCGCCAAAATATTCCGGTTGTTGTGGAAGGCTCTTCGTCATTCCCGCACAGGCGAGAATGACGGCAGTGCATTTGCAGAATGCTCGCTACTTGGGGCATTCCGCTCTGGCAAAGACTTGCAGCACAACGTCGTCGGCCGATTCGTCGCTGATGGTGTCATCCTCAGCGTCTGCTACGCGGTCTTCTTCCATCGCGGATTCTTCGCGCTTGACGTCCAGTCGCATGCCATGCGGAAAACAGCCGGCCAGCTTGACGGAGCCATCAGGGCCACCGACCTGTTCGAATTCGATTGACGGATCGAAATCAAACGCGGGACAAAACGGCACAAATAAGCTCGCGCGATCATCGCCGAACTCAAATCGCACGCGGAACACGCCATGCAATTCGTCGGCGCCGTCTTCGGCCGTTCGCCTTAGTGTGCGACACGTTTCGTTGGCCGCGAGTTCTAGCCACGCGAGTGAATCAGCGCCGGCATCGGCGCTCGTTTCCGGCTTCTCCGCTTTGGCAGACATGGCGAGATGCAGACAAAAGGAAGGACGACGCGAGAATGACACAACGGAACAGCACAATAAGAAGCCAGCAAACGCAGCGTTAGCTTGCCGAGGCGCTGGCGCCCGCCGCTGCGGTCAGCTTTTCGGCTGCTGCTGTGGATTCCCAAGTGAATTCCGGCTCGGTCCGTCCAAAGTGGCCGCCAGCCGCAGTCTTGCGGAAGATCGGGCGGCGGAGATCCAGATACTCAATGATGCCGCGCGGCGAAAGCGGGAACACCTCGCGAACAATCTCACAGATTCGCGCGTCTTCAATTTTGCCGCTGCCGAATGTGTCAACGTTGATGCTCACAGGCTCGGCAACGCCAATCGCGTAGGCAAGTTGCACTTCGCAGCGATCAGCCAGATCGGCGGCAACGATGTTCTTCGCCACGTGGCGAGCCATGTACGCCGCGCTGCGATCCACTTTCGTGGCGTCTTTGCCGGAGAAAGCGCCGCCGCCGTGGCGACCCCAACCTCCGTAGGTGTCGACAATGATCTTTCGGCCCGTCAGTCCACAGTCACCATGCGGCCCGCCAATCACAAACCGGCCTGTGGGATTGATGTGATACGTGATGTTGCTGCAGTCGAGATCGCCTGGCAGACAAGGCTTAACCGCCTTCTCAATCACATATTGGCGAATCTCATCTTGAGTGACTTTGGGGTCATGCTGCGTGGAGACAACGACAGTATCAACACGGATGGCTTGAGCATCATCATACTCAATGGTGACCTGGCTCTTGCTGTCAGGACGCAGCCAGTCAACATCGCCTGTTTGGCGGAGCTCGGTCAATCGATTGAGAATGCGATGGGATAAGGCAATCGGCAGCGGCATCAACTCCGGCGTATCGTTGCAGGCGAAGCCAAACATCAAGCCTTGGTCACCAGCGCCGATGTCTTTGCCGGAGCTGGCATCGTCATTCACGCCTTGCGCGATATCCGGGCTTTGCTTATCGATGGAAACCAGCACGGCACACGTGTCCGCACAGATGCCCATCTCGTCATCTGTATAACCAACTTCCCGAATCACACCGCGAATCACGTCCTGATAATCGACAACCCCTTTTGAGGAGATTTCGCCAGCGACCATTGCCATGCCGGTGGTGACCATCGTTTCGCATGCCACCCGACTCTGCGGGTCTTGTGCCAGGAACGCATCCAGCACGCCATCAGAAATCTGGTCGGCCAGCTTGTCCGGGTGCCCCATACTGACAGATTCGCTGGTGAACAGGTATTTTCCAGATGCCACAGAAACGCTCCTTACGATTGGCGGTCAGGTTGGGGCTTGAAAGAATCCGTGTTAAACAAGCAAGCCTGGACAATCCTGACGGGTTGTTTGGATTTGGCGCAGCATTATAGGAGAAAACGGAGAAGTTCAAAAGGGAATGCCGGTTGTCGCTGCCGTGGAGGCGATTTGCATGCGGAATTACGCGGCACGGCGGGTTTGCTGATCTTGGTTGGCGGCGAGTTGCAGCAAGACGTCAACGGTTTGTTGCGTGGCACCCTGCTGCGAGAGCACAAGCTCTCTTGCCCTGCCGCCCATGGCTTCCGCTTCTGCCGGCTGTTGCAAACACCACGCGACAAACGCCGTCAACTCTTCTTGATCGCAAACGACTCGCGCGGAATCGGCAGCCAGCAGCATGCGAACGACATCGCGAAAGTTCTTTGTCTTAGGGCCAAACGAAACGGCCGCTCCATAAGCGGCAGGCTCAATCATATTCTGGCCACCCCGCGTGCCCATGCTGCCACCAACGTACGCGATCTGCGTCATTCCCCACCAGCCGCCAAGTTCGCCGACAGTATCAACAAGAATGATGGGTTTTCGCCGCAAGGAGTCATCACGCGCTTGGCGGTCAATCGCCTTTGCATGCTGAGATTCTGATCCATGCATCAATTTGCTACGGCGCAGCCAGGGCAAACCGCTCGCGGACAGCAGTCTCGCAACTTCGTCAAAACGTTCTGGATGCCGGGGCACAAGGATCAGCCGCAAATCCGGGTGGGTATTGCAGAGTGACCGATATGTCTCAAGAGCCAACGCTTCTTCCGGGGATTGCGTGCTACCTGCGAGGAAAACGGTCTCGCTCGCATCAATGCCGGCCAACTTGCGAAGCTCGCTCGTTTGCTTGTTTTGGCGGTTCGTTCGGGCGTTGTCGAACTTGATGGAACCTGTCGTCATCACTCGTTTTTGGGGCACACCCAAATCGCGGAAACGCTGTGCGTACTCTTCATTTTGGCAGGCGATTGCGTCGACACGCCGCAAGACGCTGCGCATCAACCAGCCCAAACGGCGATAACCCCGGTAGCTGTCTTCGCTCAGCCTGGCGTTGACCACTGCCAGCGGCACGCCAGCT